>NZ_CP195159.1:1924627-2245398 GCF_051200815.1 Timonella sp. A28
TTTTACCTGCACGCTTCCCTAACCTGTTGGTGAACGGCTCTGCGGGTATCGCTGTTGGTATGGCAACTAACATTCCGCCACACAACTTGCGTGAAGTTGCTGACGGCGTGCACTGGTATTTGGAAAACCCGCAGGCAAGCCGTGAAGAGCTTCGTGAGGCTCTCATCGAACGTGTGAAGGGCCCAGACTTCCCTACCGGTGCAACCATTCTTGGTCGTAGCGGAATAGAAGAGGCCTACCGTACGGGTCGTGGTTCGATTACCCAACGTGCAGTGGTCAACATTGAAGAAATTCAAGGCCGTATCTGCCTTGTGGTTACTGAACTTCCGTACCAGGTCAACCCGGACACGTTGGCGTTGAAGATCGCGGACTATGTGAAGGACGGAAAAATTGCGGGTATCGCTGATATTCGCGACGAAACGTCTGGTCGCACCGGGCAGCGTCTCGTTATCGTGTTGAAGCGTGACGCTGTGGCTAAGGTTGTGTTGAACAACCTGTACAAGCACACACAATTGCAAGAGAACTTCTCTGCGAACATGCTTGCTCTTGTTGATGGCGTGCCACGTACGCTTTCTATTGATGCGTTTATTCACCACTGGGTGAACCACCAGCTTGATGTTATTTCTCGTCGTACTGCTTACTTGTTGAAAGAAGCAGAAGACAAGATCCACATTTTGCGTGGTTATTTGCGTGCGCTCGATAACTTGGACGAGGTTATTGCGTTAATTCGTCGTTCGCCAACTGTTGATGAAGCTCGTGAGGGCTTGATCTCGTTGCTTGGCATTGACGAAATACAAGCAACTGCGATCCTTAACCTGCAATTGCGTCGTTTGGCGGCGATGGAACGCCAAAAGATCATGGACGAGCATGCAGAGCTTGAACGTCAGATCGAAGACTACACAGACATTTTGGGTAGCCAGGAGCGTCAGCGCACTATTGTGGGCGATGAACTGCGCGAAATCGTTGATAAGTATGGCGACGAACGCCGCACCACGATTTTGCCGTATGGCGGCGAGGTCTCTATGGAAGACCTCATTGCTGAAGAAGAAGTTGTTGTCACCATTACTCGCGGTGGCTATGTAAAGCGCACCCGTTCAGATAACTATCGTGCACAAAAGCGCGGTGGTAAGGGTATTCGTGGTGCACAGCTACGCGAAGACGACATTGTTGAGCATTTCTTTGTGACGACTACGCACCAATGGTTGCTGTTCTTTACAAACTTTGGACGGGTTTACAGGTCGAAGGCGTACGAACTACCAGAGGGTTCACGCGATTCGAAGGGTCAGCATGTCGCTAACCTGTTGGCTTTCCAACCAGGTGAACGTATCGCTCAAGTACTTGATATTCGTAACTATGACGACCACGAATATCTTGTGTTGGCTACGCGCCGCGGCTTGGTGAAGAAAACACGTTTGAGTGAATATGACACCAACCGTTCTGCTGGTTTGATTGCGATCAACTTGCGTGAAGACGAGGGTGGAACATCTGACGAGCTGGTTTCTGCGCGTGCGGTTAACCACGATGACGACTTGATTTTGGTGTCTCGTAAGGGTCAATCGATTCGTTTCTCTGCTGACGATGACACGTTGCGTCCGATGGGTCGTGCCACGTCAGGTGTGACGGGTATGAAGTTCCGTGAGACTGATGAACTTTTGGCTGCTGATGTTGTTCGTGAAGGTTCGGACATGTTTGTTGTCACTGAGGGTGGTTTTGCTAAGCGAACCGCTATTTCGGAATATCGCGTTCAGGGCCGTAATGGTTTTGGTATTAAGGTTGCAAACCTTGTTGAGGAACGCGGTGACCTTGTTGGTGCCTTGATTGCAGAACCAGAAGATGAAGTTCTTGTAATCATGGAGAAGGGAAAGATTGTGCGTTCGGCGGTATCGGAGGTTAACCGTACCGGCCGTAACACACAAGGTGTAACCTTTGCTAAGCCAGACAAGAATGATCGCATTATTGCTGTTGCCCGTAACGTTGAGCGCAACCTCGGTGATTCTGAGGTGGAAGAAGCAGACGCTGAGGACACAGTAGACGGTGAAAACCTAGACGCCAAGGTTGAAGAAGAAAACGTATGAGCACATCAAAAAAAGCGCCCGTGAATGATGCAAAAGCACCTAAAACGTCTGTGCCGCCTGCGCCGCAGCCTGATGGTGCTCCAGCTAGTTTTGCCCCTAATCCACGTAAGACTCCCCCGAAGTCGGAGGAAGCGAAGGTTGTGGGTAGTGAGCAACCATCTGTGAAACGTACCTCTGCGGTACCGCAAGCTTCTGGTGGCTCTGCTGAGGCTTCTTCTGGTGATTCTGTTACTGGTGAGCCTAAGCCTGTGATTCGTCCAGATATGGTGGGTCCTCGTCGTGTACGACTCACTATTTCTCGGATTGATCCGTGGTCTGCCATGAAGATGTCGTTCTTGTTGTCGATTGCTGTCGGCATCATGATGGTTGTTGCGTCGATCGTGTTCTGGAATGTGCTTGATGGCATGCACGTGTTTACCGAGATCGATCAGATGATGAAAGACATCATTGGTGACGGTGGCGAAACTGAAGTGAATATTCTTCAGTACGTTGAGCTGTCGCGGGTAGTGTCTTTGGCCACAATTATTGCTGTCATTGATATTGTTTTACTCACGGCGCTTGGTACCATTGGTGCGTTTTTGTACAACGTTGTCGCTGCTCTTGTGGGTGGAATTCACCTGACTATGACCGACGACTAAGCCAATTTTTGGTTCTAGTTTCACGAATTTGGGTGAGGAATCCAGTTCGATTTTGGATTCCTCGCTCAAATCGTGTAACTTTAAGTGTCGTTGCGGGTAACGGAAACGGAACCTGACAATTACGGGCCTATAGCTCAGGCGGTTAGAGCGCTTCGCTGATAACGAAGAGGTCAGAGGTTCAAGTCCTCTTAGGCCCACTACCGAACCCACCAAAGGGGAAAGTGGAATGAAGAAACTCATTGTAGTACTTCTCATGGCTGCTGCAGGTTACGCTGTCTGGCGTAAAGTTACTGGAGATGATGGCCAGCGCGATCTTTGGTCTGAGGTTACGGATCCGATCGACTGATCGGTACCCATTTGGGGCTATGGCGCAATTGGTAGCGCACCTGCTTTGCAAGCAGGGGGTTAGGGGTTCGAGTCCCCTTAGCTCCACAATTTAATGAAAAACCCTGTCGATACGGCAGGGTTTTTTGTTATATGACGAGATTTTTGGTCGATCCTGCCGAACCTGCCTGAGGGATACACATGAATATTGAGTGGCCTGGCGTTCTTGACCCTACGATGCTTCATACAAGCTACGTATCTGCAGTCGATGCCCTTGCTGATGCGGCAAAAGGGGGACGTTGGGATGATGTCTTGCGGCTTCTTGACTCAGCGGACAATCTATCCCCTAATCAGTGGCGGATAGGTGGGCGTTCATGGTTTACACCGTTACATCAGGCTGCATGGTTGGGTGCGCCACTTCAAGTTGTTGAAGACCTTGTAGCGCGTGGAGCGTGGCGTTCACTGAGGAACGCAGATGGTGATCGTCCGATTGATATTGCGCGTAAGCAGGGGCACAATCATGTGGTTGAAGCGCTGAGCGTGCGCGAAAGTGGAGGTCAAGCGCAACGAAAATTCGCGGCATGGGATCAACGTTTGGCTGAGTTGATTGCCGAACGCACGCAAGGGTTTGAACCAGTAAAGACCAGACCGGTACCTACTGAAATTATCGCTTTAGAGCAGATCGAGAACTTGTGGTTCGGATACCCGGGAATGTACGGCGGATTCAACATGTCGATGTATAAGGATCGCTTATTCGTTGAAAGTTGGTGCCGTGTAGTGAGCGGCTCAGGCCAAGCACATGTCATTACTGAGGGTGGGTGTGTACTCGTCGAGGAAGGGTTTGTTTAAGCCTTTAAGTGCGGCAACTCGGCTTAAAAGAAATCATCATGAGTGTGCGCATGATGTGCACTTAAACTTCGCATGAGCACACACTAGTTTCCTTTTTCTTTCTGTAGGCTTACAAGCCACGGAAGGACGAAATGGACACGCAAACTCAGCAGTCGGCCGCATATACGGCGCTTACACTGTTATTCAGTGGGCTTACACTGTTTGTATTTCACGTTGCATCTTTGATCTTCATATTTGAGGGATTGTTTTTATATGCGGCGTATCTTTTTCCCCTGGTGATCTGGCTTCTTCCTGCTTCACCATTATTTGTTGCACTTTTTGCATTTGCGTTAATGCGAATACGAGCTCCACTTCCACTTCGTTACGCAGGGTTGCTGCTGCTTGTTGTGTTGTATGTCAGTGGGATACTGGCAGTCTTATTTGTCGGGTGGGTTACCGGAGACCACCATTATTCAAACCCACTCGCATTCGATCAAGACCGATGGTTCTTTGATTATGGACCATATGGTATTTCTGCGGGCTTGATGTGGGTGATGTGCATGCTGCGATCATGGAGGCATGTGCGGCTAACTCGCCGATCACAAACTGAGATTGAGGCCTAGGTTTTACGCCTCGTGAATGCATTATGACTGGTGAAAAGAATGTATAAAGTTTTTAGCATTGTTCTTATCGTTGTGCTTGTTGCTGCGTGCGGGATTTTGGGCTTGATTGCTACTTCTGACTACTTTGATGCCTCTGCTCGAGCGAAGATTGATTTGGTGGAACTCGCAGAAGACAGCAGGCGTGATTGGGTTTACCTCGACGCGGTTGATGTGACTGATGATGTGTGTCCCGATTTAGGGTGTGTGCAAGCAGTTAAGAGCCCATATGTATCTGTGCTTAAGTTCCCCACCGCTTTGAAAGCATTAGATTACGAAAGAGGATGTGACTGTCACGCGATTAGTCCCATAGTTGTGCACTTTGATGGCAAGCAAGTCACCGGAGAAGAACGACGAGACATAATCTATACGTTGTCTAGTATCAATGCTGAAGACGATTATTGGATCGTATATTGAGGCATAGAAGACGGCTTTAATCTTCAATTGACATAATCTGGCATGCTCCATGAAACTTCGGTTTCATGGAGCTTTGCTTTTCTAAGCCCTGTTTTCCACTCGTTTCCATTTGGTAAAAATTCCGATATGCGAGATCTGTCATTGCAGATTTTTCTTACCCACACCCGCCGCCCCGCACGCGAACTGGGAGTAAAGCGGTCACAAAATCAGGTGGCATATCGCTGAAATATGGCGGAATTTTCTACGTGACGGTGTGTCAAAAAGTATGAAAAAGACGTGAGCGCAGCATTCAACATAAAAGTGTTGTTGTTCATGTCACACACATACCGCTTTCTATTTTCAGCATATTAGGTAAGGCTTACCTTAATTAAAGCAGAGCCGGTTTCTCCGTGCCCACCCAAAACTTGGAGGCAACTCCCCTTGGCACCTCACGCAACAGAAATAAACGCTCCAACGAACCTTCCCCGCATCGGTTCGTACACGCTCAACCACATCCAGACATACCCAAACCGCACCGCATGGACAGTTGATGCCAACCGTGCAGTTCTCCTCATCCACGACATGCAGCAATACTTTGTGCAGGCATTTGATCGCACCGACCCACAAGCACACATCAACACGGCCATAACGCACACCCAAAACCTGTTACAGCAAGCACGGAACCACAGAGTTCCTGTCGTGTACACGGCACAAAAACCACACCAAAAACCACACGAACGCGGTCTACTCACCGACTTTTGGGGAACAGGGCTTACCGCTGACGGCAGCGACAACATCATCCCCGAACTAACACCACACACTGAAGATGTTCTCCTCACCAAATGGCGGTACTCGGCCTTCAGCCGAACAGACCTCCTCGAACACATGCGTGCACACGGCCGTGACCAACTCATCATCACAGGCATTTACGCACACATAGGCTGCCTCACCACGGCACTCGTCGCCTTCATGGAAGACATCCAAGCATTTATCGTCCCTGAAGCAACAGCCGACTTTAGCGCCGACGAACACCACCACGCACTGAAATATGCGGCAACCCGTTGCGCCAACGTAAAACCTGCTAACCAACTAGTAGACGAACTACACTCCAGCGCACGCACACCAGCACACCAAGGCGCACTATGACCAGCGCGCACACAACAGACAACCCAAGCACCGTCATCGTTACCGGAGCCCACGGTGCAATCGGTGCAGCGTTAGTACAGCGTCTCAGCGTTGACGGATACGAAGTCCTCGCCCTCGACAAAACCACGCACGCCAATAGCACCTGCCGCAGCGCAGTGTTCGACGTGACATCAGCAGACGCACACACTGAAATCGAAGCAAACCTTTACGGGATGCCACCCGTGCGGGCGCTGATCAACGCGGCAGGGATCCTGCGTGTAGGAACACTGACAACAACAACCGACGACGACTGGAACGAACAGTTCCTAGCCAACGCATTCGGAGTATTTAACGTCACCCGCGCAGTAACAAACATCATGATCGAACAACAAAAAAACGATCCCACAAACACGCGCTCAATCGTGACCGTCAGCTCCAACGCAAGTTCAGTGCCACGCGCGCACATGGCCGTCTATGCGGCATCAAAAGCCGCCGCAACAGCCTTCACAAAATCGGCTGGACTCGAACTCGCAGAACACGGCATACGAGCTAACGTCATCTCACCAGGGACAACACGCTCCCCCATGCTTGACCAGTTTGAAAACAGCAACATTCATCAACAAGCGATTACCGGCAACCTCACACACCACAAAATCGGGATTCCGCTGAAACGAATCGCTGAACCACAAGACGTAGCAGCAACAGCATCATTCCTCATCTCACCTCAAGCCCGACACCTCACCCTGCAAGACATACGCGTTGACGGAGGTGCATCACTATGACAATCGAACACACCTCACCAGAAACGCACACGCAAGCCGATTTTACATTCGCTGTGGGAACCACCAAACTGGCCTGTCACGGCGCACGACACGTCATCAACGGAACACACGATTCACTGATCGACGACATCACACAAGCCTTCAACATCGAAAAAAATGAAGGCAACCCCTACCCCATTGTTGTAGGAGTCATCCCCTTTGACCCAACCCAACAAGCACACCTCTTTGTGCCAGAAAAAATTCAATGGGACTCACAAGACAACACACCCGCAGCACCCGAACACACCCGCACAGCTCAACTCGTTGACGCATCTGCCGACGACTACGTCCGCGCAGTCAACAACGCACTAGCGCGCATAAAATCCGGTGCACTCGAAAAAGTAGTGCTCTCCCGAACCGTAGACGTCATAACGGAAGACACATTCGATGTCGCCGCAATCTGGTCACGACTACGACGCTCATACCCCGAAGGATTCAGCTTCTCCGTACGAACCAAACAAGGCCACCTCATCGGTTCATCACCCGAACTTGTTGCAGGAAGCAAAGAAAACATGCTGCATGTTTTCCCACTCGCAGGATCAGCGCAACGAGGAACAACCCCAGCAGAAGACGACGCCATCGTCGCTAACCTGTTGGCCTCACACAAAGACAGAAAAGAACATGCCATTGTTGTCGATGAGGTTGTAGAAAACCTGGCACGTGTCGCCGACGACGTAACAGTCCCGCACACACCCACCGTATGCTCCACCCCGCACCTGTGGCATTTAGGCACAAGCATCCGTGCAAGCCTACGACCCGGAGTGTCCTCCCTTGAAGCCGCACTGGCATTGCATCCAACTGCCGCAGTATGCGGCCGGCCCTCCCACATTGCCGCTTCTGTTATCTCTGAACTCGAACCCCACGATCGCGGTAACTATGCCGGACTCATCGGATGGATGGATGCGCACGGACACGGAACGTGGGCGCTGACCCTGCGCTGTGCAGAAGTAACCGGACACACGGCTCGTCTCTTCGCCGGAGCAGGCATCGTCACAGATTCAGACCCGCAAAAAGAACTACAAGAAACCACAACAAAACTTCGCACCATGATGGACGCGCTAGGGGTGGTCGTATGACGGCTGTTGTGCCCTACCCAGCAGAATTTATTCGCACATACCTCGACCTAGGACTGTGGAAAAGCCAGCGCATTGAGCAACTCCTCGACACAACAGCCTCTCTGCATCCGCACCGCACCGCAGTCATAGACGAAGAAACAACACTCACATACGCGCAGCTCGTCAACAACATAACTACAATGCAAGACACATTGCATAAAGCCGGAGTTCAAGCAGGCGATTTTGTTGTTCTGCACCTACCCAACAGCGCGCGCTACATTGCCACGGTATATGCGCTCTTTCGCATGCACGCCCGCCCCATCTTTGCGTTACCTGCCCACCGTCAAACAGACATTAATAACCTTGTGCGCGGCAGCAACGCACAATGGGTGCTTACCGACGAAGCACTCACACCAACAGGGCACCCCCACCAGCCATACATACCCGGTGGAGCAGAAGAAGTCGCCTTTTTGCAGCTGTCTGGCGGCACCACGGGGATACCAAAACTGATCCCCAAAACACATCGCGACTACGTGTATTCCTTTATGCGCAGCGCAGAGATTTGCCGCGTCACCCACACCACAGTTTTTCTTGCAGTGCTCCCACTGGCCCACAACTTCACGATGAGTTCGCCAGGGTTCTTCGCTGTTTTAAGTAGTGGCGGCACCGTAGTGACAACGCAAGATGCCACACCAACAACAGTATGTGAATTGATAGAACGCACTAAAGTCACGATGATCGCTGCTGTTCCACCGCTCATACAACTATGGATGAACGCACCGAAAAAACCGGACGCATTAGCAAGCCTTGACGTCATTCTTGTTGGCGGTGCAAGACTTGCACGCAGCACGGCAGAACACATTCCAGAATTCTTTGGATGCGCGTTACAGCAGGTGTATGGCATGGCGGAAGGTCTCGTGTGCTACACGCGCAGAGACGACAGCTGGGAAACAACCGTCGGTACTCAAGGCCGACCCATGTCAGAGCACGACGAAATCCGAATCGTCGACCACACCGAAACTGAAGTGGCACACAACCAGCCAGGTCATCTCCTCGTGCGAGGGCCATACACAATTCGAGGGTATTACAACGCCCCCGACATTAACCGTGAGTCCTTCACCGTAGACGGTTTTTATCGCACAGGGGACATCGTCCGCTGTGATGCGCAGGGAAACATCACGGTTGTTGGACGAATTAAAGACCACATAAACAGGGGTGGAGAAAAAGTTGTTCCTTCAGAAATTGAAGGGCTACTCCTCACCCACCCTGCAGTGCATGACGCATGCGTTCTTGGCCGTGAAGACGACATTTTAGGTGAGCGTGTAGAAGGCTACGTTGTCGCTAAAAAGAATCAAGCAGCACACCTCAATTCGGTGCTTTTACGACGACACCTACGGCAATGCGAAATCGCTGACTTTAAAATCCCAGACATTTTTCACATCGTCGATCAACTACCGAGCACCGGCGTCGGAAAAATTGATCGAAAAAACGTACCCGCACACATATCCGCAAAAAACACATTCTTTGAAGGGTAACAACATGACATTCCACGACGAAACCGTTGATGTACTCGGCATTGGTTTTGGCCCATCAAATATGGCTTTAGCGATAGCCCTTGAAGAATATAATTCGCGGGCACATGACGAAGATAAAATAAACGCTATTTTCTTTGAAAAGCAAGAAAGCTCTGCTTGGCATCCACACATGCTTTTTGAAGATGCCAGCATGCAAGTGGCTTTCGCGAAAGACCTTGTCACATTCCGCAACCCACAAAGCAAATATAGTTTTTTGTCTTTTCTGGTGGCACACGACCGCATCGTTGATTTCTTTAACCGTGGATCAATGCTTCCACTACGAACCGAGTTTTCGCACTACCTTCAGTGGGCGGCACAACAACTCAACCACTTTGTTTCATACGCAAGCACAGTAACAAAAATAGAACCAACATACAGTGCACACAGCACAGTAAACGGTTACCAAGTGACAGTGCAAAATCAAGGAAAAACGCGTATTTATTATGCACAGCACGTGGTTTTAGCTGCGGGAGTGCAACCCGTCTACCCAACGCAGGTGCAGCCAACAGAGCATGTATGGCACACAGCAGACTTCCTGAAAAACATTAAAGAAATTTCGGCTCCTGCAACCCAAGAATTTGCGGTAGTCGGTGGTGGACAGAGTGCAGCAGAAGCAGTGATCTACCTACACAATGCATACCCAGAAGCGCGCATTCATTGCATCCATTCCGCATACGGATATATCGCCAGTGACATGACCCCTTATGCAAATAAAATATTTGACCCAGAAGCAGTCAATGATTTCTTTTATGCACCCGAAGAAAAACGTTTAGCTCTCCTCGATAAACACATTTCAACAAACTATTCATGCGTAAACGCAGACACAATTGAACAAATTTTTGAAATGGAATATGTGGATCGTTGTGTTGGACGTACCCGCCTCATCTGGCATAAAGCATCTAGCGTCCGAGAAATACGTGAAGAAAACGGTCGCGTACACGTGGACGTACTGAACCACCTCACCGACCAAGAAAACACGATAACCGTAGATGTTGCTGT
The DNA here is from genome assembly GCF_051200815.1 of Timonella sp. A28. Lineage (GTDB taxonomy): Bacteria > Actinomycetota > Actinomycetes > Actinomycetales > Cellulomonadaceae > Timonella. Next base: position 1,935,122 of record NZ_CP195159.1, read on the forward strand.
GTGCGGCACAGGATACAAAGCCTTTGACGCAAGTGCACTTCTTGGCGATCACTCCTGGCTTGTGCAACGAGATCGAGACGGAAAACCGCACATTAACAGAGACTATTCCGCAGTGCTCACCGTTTCAGGAGACGCAAAACTCTTCTTGATCGGGCAAACACATCATACCCACGGCATGTCCTCAACCCTGCTATCCAATATTGCTGTGCGGGCCGGAGAAATCGTCGACTCGCTACTGGCGCACCGCACCGCACACCAACAGGCACAAGACATCTTAGAAGTAGCCCAATGAGTGTGTACGCATTAGAGGCACACGACCTCAGAGCCTCTTACACAGGCCCTACAAACGAAGTACTCAAAGGCATAAACGAGCATATTGAGACGGGCACGTTTACGGTCATACTTGGCCCAAACGGTTCAGGAAAATCAACGTTCCTGATGACTCTAGCCAAAATATTGGCTCCGACAGCCGGTGAAATCCATATTGCAGGTCAAAAAGCAGCAGACCTCAAAGGCAATGATTTCGCTAAGCTTCTCGCGCTTATGCCCCAACAAGCACACGCTCCCGAGGGTATTCGTGTTTGGGATTTAGTAAGTCACGGACGGCACCCACACCGCTCATTTTGGCAGCCGCTAGGAAAAGACGACCTGACAGCCGTCGATCAAGCCTTAGCTGCAACAGGCTGCACAGACCTAGCAAACAGGCGGGTTTTAGAACTATCCGGCGGGCAACGGCAGCGCGTGTGGATTGCTATGGCTTTAGCACAACAAGCGCCTCTTATTTTGCTCGACGAACCAATCGCACACCTCGATTTGTCGCATGCGCTAGACGTACTCGACATTGCGGTTGACCTTGTACAACACGGACAAACAGTGGTCGCTGTGCTGCATGACATCAACCTTGCCGCACGTTACGCAGACAAACTCATCGTTGTGCATGATGGGTGCGTCGTTGCCTCAGGCCCGCCAGCACAGGTGATCACCGAGAACCTCATCCGAGACGTTTTTGGCGTAGAAGCCCGGGTATTTCCTGACCCTGAAACCGGCACCCCCTACATTGCACCTCGCGCGCATCACGGACGAGTAGATCGGACTTCGCTATGACAAACCCCGCATCGTTGAGACCAATTAACGCAGACGACGTGCTGCGCGACATCGCTCAAACGGCCCGCATGGAACCACAAGACGTGGATGTGTCGTACACGTTTTTTGATCTCGGTATTGATTCCGTGCGTTTGATGGGCCTCGTCGAAAAGTGGCGTTCCGAAGGCGCCCAATGCGACTTTTCTGCACTGCTAAAAAACCCGACGATACGCGAAACTATCACGCTCGTATCCGAATAAATCCCTCACCCATAGAACTCATAAAAGGAACAGACATGTCTGCACAGTCACGTACACAACACCTTACTTATGCCCTCATTAGCTCAGCCCTCGCAGTAACAGTGTTAGCAGGATGCACCGGAAGTGCAGGAGCTAAAGGAACAGCGCACGCAGAACCAGAGCCTGCTGCCGTCTGCGAAAACAACATCATTTCTGAAGACGACACCACAAGAACCGTTAAAACGGCTTTCGGTAATGTCACTATTCCAAAAAACCCAGAAAAAGTTATTGGCCTTGAGGGTGGTACCGGGCCGGTATTGGAAGCAGACCTGACACCCGTCGCGACGGCAGACAACTATGAAGAGTCATACTTACCTAGCGAATATGCCGTTGTGCAAGACCTGCCTGTTGTGTTGAGTCCAGACGGCTGGGATTTCGAAAAAATCGCTTCACTACAACCTGACCTTATGGTTGGTTTTATTCGTGGTGGCACTGAAGAAAAACTCAGCGAAGAAAAAACTCGAGAGTGGGAACGACTCAACTCGATCGCACCCACCCTACTTTTCCGCTCCAACGGATCTGGAAGCACGAAAGACGTAAGCTGCGCTATTGAAGTGGCATTAGGAACAGAAAGTAAAGCCGTCGCATCCAAAACGGCCTACGAGAAAAAAGCCCAAGAAATCAAAGAAAAATACGCTGACGTACTCTCCACCCACACCTTCGTCGCACTGGACGCATACGAAGACGTATCCGTGTTTTCACCACTGTCCTGGATAGGAGACATCCTGGCAGATGCGGGAGTCAACACCCTCCCAATTGCACAAAACGAAACAAAAGAAAACGCTGCTTTCTTGTCCTTCGAAGAACTCACACAAGTAAACGACGCAGACGTCGTGTTGTACTCCAAAACCGTTGACGGCCAACTCGATTTAGGTGCGCAAGACCTCCAAAACCAGCCCACCTACAACGAACTTGCCGCAGTCAAAAAGGGCAACGCCTACGGCATCACATACTTCTTCGCTGACCGATACTCCACCGGCCTCATCGCCTTGGAAAGCCTAGAAGACGTCCTTGAAGACCTCACCCTCAAAGCAGCGAAGAGTCAACCATGACAGCCCTGCACACGCCGCTTATCAACGAAACAGTGGCACTGACAGAAGCGCAACGTGGAGTGCTATCCGCTCAACTCATTTCGCCTGATTCGCCGCTCTTCACTGTGGGGGAAGCCGTACACCTCATCCCCAATGAGGGTCACACAATTGACGACGAACGACTACAGAGCGCAATCCACGACGCACTCACCGCAACGGCAGGGCTGTGGCTAGACGTTTCACAACACGAAACCGAGAAAAAACCGACACTGCGTCAACCACAAACCACCCAATTCGTTGACGTTCGCGATATCACGGACCCTGAACCGTGGCTCACGGAACACATGCAGTTCACGTACGACCTCAACACGTGGCCACTGCACACGCACACCATACTGCGGCTGCCTAACGGCACAAGGATCTGGGTGTTTCGCGCCCATCATGTCCTTGTTGACGGGTATGCCATAAGTCAAATAATTGCCCACGCATTAACTCTCTACGCCGGCGAGAAACCACACGAATATGTGCATCCATCGCAGGTCACCGACGAAGAAAACACGTACCGAAACAGCCCTGCCTTCCGCAAAGACAAAGCATATTGGGCCGAATTAGGGAAAGAATTTTCGGCTGCACGACTACTGCCAGGAATCACCGAAACAAGCCCCGCCGCGGTTCGCATCCACACAGCGAGTTCGTTCTCTCTTAACAGTGTGTTGAGTCGATGCAACGAGCTCAACACAACATGGGTGGAACTTACCCTAGCTGCCTTAGCCGTGCATATGAGTCGTCAACAAGGAACTACTCAGGCTGTCGTAGGCATTCCTTTGATGAACCGTTTTGGCTCAGCAGCAGCCCAAAGCCCCACCATGTTCACCAACGTGCTGCCACTCGTCATCGATGTACAACTACACCACACCGTTCGTGAACTCGTCGAGAACGTATCAACACGGTTGACACAGTTACGTCGTCACGGACGATACCGCAGCGAAGAACTGCAACGAGATTTAGGGCTGGTCGCAACCGACCGGCTCCTGACCGCCACAGAAGCAAACTTCAAACTATTCGAATACATTCCTGAAATTCCAGATGCCACAGTGCGCATCGACAACCTTGCCGAAGGCCCACTAGACGATCTAAGCCTTTCCCTAACACGCACCCCACAAGGACACATAGCAGTCACGGCTTCTGGCCCGCAAGGAACACACAAAGAAGAACTTAACGGGCACACACAAGCCCTGCTAGAAACCCTCAAACATGTAGCGACTGCACCCGCCCACACTGCACTTACCGAACTACCCGTTGCCCTCACACCAATAGAGCACGCAGAGACACACACATGGTGTGACCCGGCCGCACACTTCGCAACAACCGCAACAGCCACGCCACACAACATTGCACTGGTAACCGCAGACACGACGCTGACGTACAAAGAACTCAATTACCGTGTGGCACAACAAGCCGGACGCTACCAAGCAGCCGGAATAACACAGCACACATTCGTCGGAATAGACCTAGAACGCAGCCCCGAATATGTTATTGCGTTACTGGCTGTGCAACGCATCGGGGCCGTACCTGTAGCGTTACATTCGAGCTGGCCGACAACACGCAAACACCAACTTATGGAACGCCTGGGCAGCACCATACTGCTGTCCAAACTGAACGTTCCAGAACATGCTGAACTTGTTTTTGAGCCCACACCAGCACACCCGTTAGACCTCGCTTATGTCATTCACACTTCAGGATCAACAGGGTTACCCAAAGCCGTAGGAGCAACACGGCAAGGGCTAGGACATCTGGTGGCCTACCACCACACACACGGTCTCTTTGCCGAAACCGACCGCACATTACGTGTCGGTCAGTCGCTGCCACTTGCTTTTGATGGAAGTTGGGACACCCTACAAGGAGTGCTTCTTGGCCACGAAGTACACCTCATTGACCTTGACATTGCACGAGACCCAGCCGCATTTATTGAACTGCTCGAACACCGACGTATCGACGTCATCGACACCATGCCATCATTCGTTGCTGCCGCACTCAATGAAGGGCTCTTTGATCGCGAACACTACCCCACCCGCATTAGCGTTGGTGGGGAAGCCTGCTCAACAACCCTGTGGCAGCAATTACGCGCCAACCCGACACTACGAATCTTCAACCTGTACGGGCCCACAGAATTTACTGTTGACGCACTCGGAGCACGCGGAACCGACAGCGACGAAGCTGTTATCGGACATCCACTCTCAGATACCACCGCACTGATCCTCGACTCGTGGCTGCACCCCACCCCACCAGGCGTGCACGGCGAACTTTACCTAAGCGGCATACAAGAAGCCCGCGGGTATCTTCGACAATCTGCACTCACAGCTGAACGTTTTGTAGCTAACCCATACGGCACACCAGGAAGCCGTATGTACCGCACCGGAGACGTCGTCTCATTAACCGCAGATGGGTTAGTGCGCTACCACGGGCGAAAAGACAGCCAAGTAAAAATACGCGGATATCGGATTGAACCAGCAGAAGTAGAAACAGCCTTAACTGCTCTGCCTAACATCAGTAACGCAGTTGTGAGAGTTCACGAACAGCGACTCATCGCATACGTGGTTTCAGCACAAGGGAAAACCGTAGATGTAACGCAGGTGCGTACACAACTGGCCTACACGCTCCCTGACCATCTTGTGCCGGCAGCCGTACACCTCATAGATTCACTGCCACTAACCGCAAACGGAAAAGTAGACACAAAGGCGCTACCACTGCCAGAAAAAACCGTTGCACCAGCAGGACGGCCGGCACAAACACCACAAGAACACGCAGTGCTGTCCGCAATGGAAGAGGTCCTCAACCTCACGCTCTCTGGAGTGGACGCAGACTTCTTCTCGCTCGGCGGAGACAGCATCACCGCAATACAAACAGTCGCTGCACTACGCAGAAATAGTTGGGCAAGTACCGTGCGCTCCATTTTTGAAGACCGCACAGTAGCGAACATTGCAGCCAACTGCACACCTGCACAAACCGTCACACCACAACCGACAAGCCCACTCATCGAGCTCAGCGGAAGCGAACTCCATGAACTCAACGACTTGATGAACAAGCGAACCAGACGTAGGAGCGCCCTATGACAGCACAACACGTTATTTGGCCAACAACTCCACTACAAAAAGGCCTCTTAGCGCTCACAGCGCTGGATGAAGAAAAGGGTATGTCGTCGTCTGCGTATGTAGGGCAAACTCTCTTACGAATTGATGGCGCGCTTGATCTCGACACATTACGTAACGCTTTGACCGCAGTTATGTCGCGGTTGCCTAACCTGCGTGTGCGTTTCGTTATGGGCATTGACTTAGAACCCGTTCAGGTTGTGAATGACGATCATGAAACGCATCTTCGCGTTGTGCACACCTCAGTAAAGGAAGCCGCCGAGACAGAACGCATTACACCGTTCTACCTTGATGAAGGCCAACTGGTACGGTGGACCGCTGTTGTAGAAAAAGGGCAGCCCACATGGCTCATTATTACCGCACACCATGCAGTACTAGATGGCTGGTCTATGCCGTTGCTAGCCTCCCTCGTTGCGGCTACGTACCGCGGTGACATCCCATACGTTCCCGTCTATGACACATATTTAGCGTGGCTGGCACATGAGTCAACGGATGATGCTGAAGAATTTTGGGCCACACGATTACAAGCCTACGACTTCACCGGAACAGCACCATGGCTGACCCCCACTGCACGTTCAGGAACAGAAACTTTAACCACACACGTCCCAGCGGTGCAGGCAGCAGATATTACGCCAGCAACAGTTGCCCGAGCATTATGGGGCATCACATTAGATCGTTTGGCAGGCAGCGCTCCAGAGCGTGGCAGCCAAACTTTTGCCACCACAATTTCTGGCCGCACAGCGCACGTCCCACAGGTGGAGAACATGGTGGGGCTCTGCGCGGACAGCGTCCTCACCGTGGTTGATACTGAACCAGCACAGACTTTAGCTGAGGCTGTTCAGGCACATCATCGATGGTGGATTGATTCGTTAACGCATCAACATATTGGGTTACGCGGAATATATCGCGCATTAGGACGAGAAGAATTAGCCACCTCACTGTTCTCTTTTGAACACGAACAGGCAGCCACCTCATGGGATGTCGGTGACGGAACATTCACTCTGACCGGTGTTCACGACAGTAGCCACTTCCCTCTTGCTATATCAGTGACAGCAGGAAAAACATGGCAGATAACCCTCGACTATGACACCAGTACGGTAGAAGACCACACCGCCCACACCGTATTAGACACATACGTTGATCTCCTGAACACGTATGTGCGTAATCCAGAAACATCAATAGCGGACAGTGCAGAACATCAGTGGTCTGCTGCCACAGTCAGCAATACTGACATTGCGAAAACGCATTTGGCACCGCAACTGCTTGCACACGCATGGCATGACGCAGTAAAAAACTATGCTGACCGAACTGCTCTTGTCGTCGATGACATCCGGTGGACATTCACCCAAGTACACGACGAGATTGAACGGGCCTGCGCACACTTACAAGCACTCGACGGGCACCTTGAAAAACACGGTGGCGGTAGCGAACGGATCGCGCTGCAACTGCCACGAAACCACCACATGGTTGTGAACATATTGGCGGCCCTTGTGCGTGGAGACGCAGTCATACCGTTAGACCCGCAGCTTTCCGACGAACGTTTAACTACGCTGTTGCAGGCGTCTGGCGCGACGATACTGATCAACGAAACTGGAATTCATCGTATTGCGGCTCCCGTTGCGCAGGTTGTCTCTGAACGGCAAAGTGTTGCCTCGATCGTGTTCACGTCCGGTTCCACTGGAACACCAAAACCTGTTGCAGTAAGCCACGATGCGTTAGCGCACTTGCTGCATCGTCAAGCACAAGAGCTATATCCGCCACGGCAGCCGCTGCGGGTAGCGCACACGGCGTCCTTCCATTTTGACGCGCATTGGGATGCATTTTTGAGTATCTTGTGCGGGCATGAACTTCACGTGTTGAGTGAAGAAATTTACCTTGATGCGTACGAATGTGCCGCCTATGTTGGGCGGGAACGCATCGACTACGTCGATTTCACACCTACCGTGTGGAGCGCATTATTAGCGGGTGGAGAACTCGGCTACAGCACACCATTACCGCGCATTTGCGTTGTTGGCGGCGAAGCTTTTCCACCTAGTTTATGGACGACATTAGGAGACCTTGCTGCCCGCAGCGGGTCGCGAGTGTTGAACTTGTATGGCCCAACAGAAACAACCGTTGACGCGTTGGCGGCAGAGGTGTCCCGCTACGATTCCCCTGTTGTTGGTACTCCTTTGGGCAGTATGACTGCTCTAGTTTTGGACGACTTGTTGCGTCCCGTCCCTGTGGGGACGTGGGGAGAGTTGTATCTTGCAGGGCCGCAAGTTGCTTTAGGGTATGTGAACCAAAGCGCGCAGACTGCGCATCGTTTTGTGGCGCGAGTTGACGGCAGCGCCGGCGAAAGAATGTATCGCACGGGTGATCTTGCCCGTATTGATCCGGTGCATGGGGCTGTTGTTTTAGGTGGACGTACGGACGAACAAATTTCGCTTCACGGGTTCCGGATTGAGCCAGGCGAAATTGAGCAGGTCATAGCGCAGCATCCTGACGTGCAAGAGGTTGTTGTTTTCGCGCAGCAGCATGAACGTTTAGGTAAAAAACTGGTGGCATACGTTGTTGCCAGCGCAGAGAACACTGAGGACGAACTCACACACTATTGCACACGTAAACTTGCTCGTCATTTAGTGCCTAGTGCTTTTGTTTGTGTATCCGCACTGCCGTTAACCCGTAATGGAAAACTAGATAAGCGTGCCCTTCCTGCACCTACGTGGGGTGGCTCCCGGAACGTGGTTGAGCAGGATGCGGATATCCCTCATTGGGATGTGGTGTGTGCTAGTGTCGCGCACGTTTTAAAAACCGTTGATGCCGTGTTGTCGCCGAATGATAATTTCTTTGCTTTGGGTGGGGACAGTATCTCTGCGATTCGGGTGAGTAGTGTGCTGCGTCGTCAGCAGTTACATATTCGTGCCCAGCAGATCCTCCACTTGAAAGTGCTTGGTGATATAGCTCGCGCTGTCACGGGGGTTTCTGTGTCGCACGATCAGGTAAGTAGCAGCCCACATTTGACGGCTACGCAGCATGAAAAATTATCACGACATGTGCGTGAAATGTGTGGCAGCGAACTCGCTCACGTGCAGTGGCTGACTCCAACGCAGCAGGGCATTTTTGTGGAGTCAGCGCAGGCTGGTTCTGATCGCGACCCGTACAAAACGACGGTTACGTTCGCGCTCACATCCGCGGCGCACATCACTGAAGACGCCATACGAGAGGCGCTTTGCGCGTGGCTTTACCGCCACCCCAACCTTGCGATTGGCGTGTGGCAGCATGACCTGCCTGAACCGATCGCATTTGTGCCGGAACATCGGACCATACCGGTTGTTGTGGGCCACGGCGATGTGCCGCAAGCCGAAGCATACGAGTTGAATCGTCGGCAGTCGTTTGAGTCCGCGCAACTGTTAGGCGCCACGTGGCTTCCCCACTCTGGGCACCTAGTTGTGTCCATGCATCATATTGTGAGTGATGGTTGGTCTCTTCCTATTCTTGCCGAAGAATTAGCGGAAGATTTGTCTCTGCTTGTTGATGGGAAACCAGTTCAAACAGATCTGAAAACCCCGGGTTTTGAAGCGCACCTCGAATATATTGCCCAGTTAAAAACTCGACGTGCAGAGCTTATTCAGGTGTGGGAAAAAGAGTTAGAACATTATCAGCCGGTGTTGTTAGCCGGTGAGCGTACAACCGTGCACACGTACGCTGGAACTGCTCGTTACAGTCATGAACAATTGCAGGTTGATGGCTTCACAATGGCCGAAGCAGTGCAGGCAGCTTGGGCTTACACGTGGGCGGTGGCAGTCGGCGTAGATGACGTTGTTATTGGTGTGGTGTCGTCGGGACGAACCGCTGAAGTAGAGGGGGCAGCGGACGCGGTTGGGCTGTTCATGACGACGAAACCTGTTCGTGTGAACGTTAAAGAAGACAACCTGCGTGCACAGGTGCGCCTATCAACTGAACGTACCGAGCACGCGCAACATTTAGGGTTAGGTGCGGCAACGGCTGTTGTCGGTGAAGAACTACTCGATTCACTCGTTGTTATTGAGAACTATCCGGGATTGTTATCCACAGGTGCTCGTGTACATGTGGATGTTGTTGCAGGTCACGACAACTCAGGTTTTGCCGTATGCCTCACCGTGTTTCCCACCGCCACACCAGGCGAAGTGCGATACGAGATTGAATCGACAACAACAGCCGTACACGAACCACAACTCGAAAACCTCGCTGACCTGTTTGAGCGCACACTTAACTACACGGCACACTCAGCGCAATGGAACGCCTCCACTCTTGCGGTGCGAACCAAAACAGCGCACACCAACAGCGCATCGCGTACGACCACGCAGCCGCACACGTCAGCTGATAAAACAACACACGAAACAGCTGAAACCATAGCCCACACAATGGCGCACATCCTCGGCACAACCAGCCACGGCATACACGACGACTTCTTCAGCCACGGCGGAGACTCCATCAGCGCAATGACACTGATAGGTGCTCTACGGAAACACTCACTAGTAACCACAATCAGCGTTATTTTCTCTGCCCGCACACCAGCCCGCATCGCCGAACAGACCACGCACAACACCCCTACAGTCAGTGCCGCACACATAGGGGCACTGCCCTTAACCCCAGCATTAGCGTGGTTCGCTGAACACACAAAGAACCTGCCAGCAGAAAACATGCGAGGTTTCGCCCAACTCCGTGCCATCTCCATCCCACACACGGACGGCATAACTGCTGCACTGTCACACCTCGTCGAAAGGCATCCTGCCTTACGTCTGCGCATGCACGAAAACCATGCAGAAGTACTCGCTCACGCACCGAACACCATCGTCCACGAAGAACACCACCACACCACCGTCGAAGGACTCGCGCAACAGCTGGTAGACAACCTAAACCACACCCAAGGAGTGGTACTGCAAGCAGGAACACTCACCGCATCACCGCACCACAGCGAACACATTCTTGTAATAGCGATACACCACATCGCAGTTGACGCGGTTTCTTGGCACATCATCATCGACGAACTACGCGCCCTACTCAACGGAGAAACACTGCCCCCACTCGCCGCCTCACTACACGACTGGGCTACGGCACTCCACGAAAAAGCCGCAACACTAGCGCCATGGCCACATGACGACGACACCACACCGTCCCTTACAGACAAGCCATTAGGGACCATACAAGACAGCCGCGAAGTCGTCGTCACCCTCAGCAAAGAACACACGCAACTGTTCACCGCACAACTACAACAAGGCATCCGAGCAGATCACCTACTCGCTGCCGCCAGCGTGCACGCCGCAGATAAACCACTCATCGTCGAACTAGAAGGCCACGGCAGAAACGCCACACACACCATAGACAGTTCCACGTTGGTGGGCTGGTTTACCGCAACCTGGCCCATACATGTTCCACGTGGAACATTGCCAGACATCATGCACGCACTACAGGCAGCAGAAACCCGAAACACAGACTACGGCCTACTGCGATACCTGACACACCACACCACCCCGCACCCACAATCACACATACTCATCAACTACCTCGGGCACGAAACAACACACACGAACGGCCCATGGGAACAAGTCATCGACCCTGCAGAACTAGAATCACGGCTCGGTATTCACAACACACTGCCCGTCTCGCACCCCATAGAACTCAACGCCTACATCCTTGACGGACACCTCACCGCACGCTTCCAAATAGCACAGCCAATACGCGACCAAGCACACCTACTCACCACACAATGGGAACACGCACTATGCGCCATCCTGACCGACACGAACACCGTTGAAGCAGTATGGCCACTCACCCCAGTGCAACGCGGAATCTGGTTCCACTCACACACAGAAGACACCGACAGCTACGGATCATCAGTCGTTCTCGACCTACACGGCCCACTAGACGCTACACGACTACATAACGCAGTAGACGCTGTCGTTGCCCGCCACCCACAACTCCGCATGACCATCGCCACCGACAACAACGGCCAACCCTACGCACTCGCCCGCCACGATACTCGCGCCCAATGGACACACACCCACAACCCCCACAGCAACCGAACACACCTACTCACCGAACACGAAAAACACCCATTCAACCTCAGCGAAACACTCCTACGAGCCCACCTCGAACAACTCACCCCAGAACACCATCATCTGGCGCTCGCCAGCCATCACATCCTTTTAGACGGCTGGTCCATACCGTTGCTTGTTGAAGAAATTTTTGCCGCCTACACACATAACGAACACCCCGACACGGTTGAACACAACACCGACTACGCGCAGGCAATGCGGTGGTTCGCTGACCGGCCCACCCACACACAGCAGTGGGAACAAACGCTCCATAACGCCACACCCACTCTGCTGAACCTAGACGGCCCAGCAACACATTCCGCAGCGCAACCCACACACATACGTTCCGCGCACACGGCAACAACAGCATGGAACCTCGTGTTAGCGGCACTAACTAACCGCACCGACGTCATCACTGGAACAGTCGTATCCGGGCGGCCAGCCGAACTAGAAGGCAGCGAACAACTGCTGGGCATGTTCATTAACACTCTTCCAGCACGCACAACGTTCACTGACACCACAACAACCGAACAACTACTCACTCGCGACGACACCGCATTGCGGCTCGAATCGAGCCACGTGGCCTTAGCGGATCTGCACCGCATCGCGCAGGTTCCCACACTGTTTGACACACTCGTCGTCGTCGAAAATTATCCGCACGATCCTGCACACCAACCCGGCGCACAGGCTGGAATACGTATCGCAGATATTGACGGTCACGACACAACGCACTACCCGCTATCACTGACTGTCGAACTAGCAGGCACACAGGCCGGAGAGTTGCGCCTTGATTATTCACACGCATTAAACGCAGAAGACGCACGCACGCTCCTACACGCGGTGGAACACGCGGCGCATCGCTTACATGATGACGAGCGGGTTGCCGTAATCGTTGCTGAACTGACTGAACTACTAGCACCCACAGCGCATGCAGTACGCCCTGTCATAGATGCGTCAACACACCATGAGCCCCCATCGGCTGAGCTAACCCGAGACGTGGCTGTTATTCAGCAGGCATATGCCAGCACATTGGGGATGCCAGACGTGTCCGCAGATGATGACTTTTTTGCATTGGGTGGCGATTCCATCAGCGCCATAAAAGTTGTGTCCGAACTGCGCAAAAATGGGCTTGTCGTACACGCAAAAACACTGTTTACCGCGCCCACTCCGCAACAACTAGCCCAGCATGCAAAGCCCGTGCAACACCATGTGACGACATTTCCCACAGCACAGGTTTCCCTGCTTAACGACGATTCACTTGCCGTCATTGAAGACCTTATGAGGAGCCACCAATGATCGAAGACATCCTCCCTTTAGCGCCCCTACAAGAAGGGCTGCTCTTCCACGCAGTGGAGGACACCAGCGCGTTAGACGTGTACACGATGCAGTCAACATATCGGTTCCCTCAAGGCGCCGACGAGCACGCACTTTTTGCTGCGTGCGAATCGTTGCTGACCCGGCACAGTATTTTGCGGGCCGGTTTTTCTCACGAAAAGTTTGCTGCACCAGTGCAGTTCATTCCACGTGCGGTTAATGTTCCGTGGCGCACTGAACGGATTGAGCACGCCGGACGTGAACTTGACGCGATACAACGTGAAGAACGCCAAAAACGGTTTGACCTAGATCGTCCGCCGTTGATCCGTTTCGTTTTTGTGCGCGCTGAAGACGAGTCAGCGTACCTGATTGTTACGAACCACCACATTTTGATTGATGGGTGGTCCGATGCGCTTCTTGTTGTGGAACTTTTACGGCATTACTGCGCTGGTGGGCGCGACGATACGTTGCCGCAACCAGCACAGTTCCGTGACTATCTTGCCTGGTTGAAAAACCATGACGAGAGCGCGGCACAAACCCTGTGGAAACAAGAATTTGCTGGTCTTTCCACTGGGACACTCGTCGCCGCGCACACTCCCGAACGCCACGACACGGTTCTTCCTGACGTCATCGAACGCGATCTCACACAAACACTGTCACAGGGTGTGCTGGTGTGGGCGCGAGAACAAGGACTGACCGTTAACGCCGTCTACGAGACGGCGTGGGCTTTAGCGTTGCGTGCCCTCACCGGACACAGCGACGTCGTTTTTGGTACCACAGTTTCCGGTCGTCCCGCCGAGTTAGAAGGTGTTGAAGACATCATTGGGTTGTTCCTCAACACTGTTCCCAGACGAGTCACTGTAAACCCGACAGCGAGCCCGGCAGCGCAGGTCCGTCAGGTGCAAGAACAGCATGCTGCGCTCATGGACTATCACCACGTCGGGTTGGGGCGCATCCAACAGTGGGTGAACGTTGGAACCCTCTTTGACACGTTATACGTCATGCGTAACACCCCAGAAGACGATGACGCTTTCGAACGGCTAAGCGCCCAAGCAGGGCTCGCCGACATTGATGGCGGGGACGCGACGCACTACCCGCTCACGTTCGTAGTGCATCCGGGAGACCCGTACCGACTCATCTTGAGTTACCAGAGCGCACACTTTTCTTCAGGCCAAGCACGCAACATTCTCGACCTTGTTGAACGCGTCCTTGACGGTTTAATTCAACAGGCATCAGTGGGCGCGATTGAACCGTATAGTGCCGGGCAGACACGCCAGTATGTGACTGCGGGACGCGGAGAACAACAAGACATCCCGCAGTCTTCACTGATCGAATTATTTGAAGCAACATGCCACAACCATGCTGACCGAATCGCTCTTGTTACTGGCCAGCACGAGTGGACGTTCAACGAGCTGTGGCAGCGCATCACCCGTATCACGGACGCGTTGCGCGCCCATAACGTGCAGCGCGGTGACATTGTTGCTTTGGCGGTTCCACGACGAAACGACTATGTGGCGGCGCTCTTCGCTGTACTTGCTGCCGGAGCCGCATACGTTCCACTAGACCCGCAACAACCCACCGCCCGACACCAAGAAATCCTTGACGCAACAGGCACACGAGTCATCGTCACCCATCACGACTTTGTGGGAGTAACCGAACTGACTGAGGGGCGGGTAAGCGTGCCCGTTGACCCTCCACACCCACACCACACGCCACAACATGTCCACACGCCATATAGTCCGCACGACTTGGCGTACATCATGTTTACTTCAGGTTCTACCGGCCGCCCCAAAGGCGTAGAAATTGAACACGGCGGGTTGCTGAACATGCTGCACAATCATCGTCGTCGCATATTTGCAGACACCATAGCCCGCCATGATGGGGGCACCGTCCGCGTGGCACACACAGTATCTTTCGCTTTTGACATGTCATGGGAAGAACTGTTTTGGCTGCTCGACGGACACGAAATCCACGTCCTTAACGAAGACGTGCGGCGCGACCCACACGCCATGACCGCATACGTACACACCTCACGCATTGACGTCATTAACGTGACACCGTCCGTATGTAGTGCACTCATCGCCCACGGGCTACTCGACGAACACGCATACCGGCCAAGCCTCGTCTTACTGGGCGGCGAAGCAGTCACAGACGACGTGTGGACTGCCCTACGAGACACCCCGCACGTGACAGGCTACAACCTGTACGGACCCACCGAATACACCATTAACACCCTCGGTTACGGAACCACAGAAAGCCGCACACCAACGGTAGGGATCCCCATCGAAAACACTGACGTGTACGTGCTCGACGACACCGCGCAGCCAGTTGCAGACGGAATTCCCGGAGAGCTGTACGTTACCGGGGTTGGTCTTGCCCGCGGCTATCACAAACAGCCCGCACTAACAGCAGAACGATTCGTCGCTGATCCTTTCGGTCAGCCAGGCGCCCGCATGTACCGCACCGGTGACGTGGTTCGTCGTCGAGCAGATGGCTGCCTCGACTTTGTGGGACGCGTCGACGATCAAATAAAAATACGCGGATACCGGGTAGAACTAGGCGAAGTGCAAGCCGCACTCATCCAGGCACCACAGGTCAGCCAAGCCGCCGTCATTGCACACAAAAGCGCAAGCCAACCAACAACCCTGATCGGTTATGTGGTGCTCGCCAACGGGTATGCGGAAAACCAGAACGTGTACGACGACATTCGCACACACATGCGCGCCCGCGTCCCCGAATATGTGGTGCCCTCCATCATCATGCCAATCGCACACATCCCATTAACCTCAAACACAAAACTTGATGTTGCGGCACTCCCCCAACCAGTATTTTCACGACGAGAAGGCCACCCGCCACGCACAGAAAACGAACGCGACCTATGCCGTATCTTCGCCGAAGTATTAGGCCTCGAACACGTGTTCATGGAAGACGACTTTTATGCGTTAGGTGGCCACTCACTCCTCGCCATGCGGGCAGTATCCCTGATCCGTACCCGATTCGAATCCACCATTTCAGTTGCCGCACTGGCAGCAGCACCAACCCCGAAGCTTTTGCTGCAACGCCTAGAAGCACCAGAAACAGACGGTTTTGAGCCGCTACTCACCTTGAACGCTGAAGGGGAAGGAACCCCACACGTGTTCATACACCCGGCAGGCGGACTAGGGTGGTCATTCGCCGGCTTAGCAGCCCGACTCAGCACACACAGCCCCGCATACGCTGTGCAAGCCTTATCGTTATCGACCCGCACAAACCTTCCCGACACACTCAACGCCTACGTAGAGCATGTTGTAGGCCAACTCCAGAACATAGTAAAAGACGCAGTCCACCTCGTCGGATGGTCATTCGGGGCACACATCGCCCACCTCGTAGCAAGTGAACTAGAAGCACGCGGAATCACCGTGTCATCGCTCAGCATGCTTGACGCACTTCCCATCAACACCACACACGACCCACGCGACGACAACAGCGATAGCGACAACAACGGTGACACCAACACCGAAAACGAACTGACCCAAGAAGCATTACGCTTCCTGCTTTCCACCTCAGGCAGAAACACCCCAGAGTGGATCACCAGCCCCTACAACGAAGCAGACACCCTAGATTTCCTCATGGAAGGAACCAGCGTGTGGTCGACATTCGACCGCGACCGCCTAGAACGCATCGTCTTCACATACATGTACTGCGTCCGACTACTCACCGGACCACAACCCATCACATACCGTGCAGTGCACGCGCCAACATACGTGTTCACCGCATGGCGCAACACCCACAACGACGCAGCTCACCAATTAACCGCTCAATTAACAGCATGGTCAACATACGCTGCAGGCCCTATCGAACAGCACATCGTTGACGTCGACCACCACGGCATGACCTCCCCCGCCGCAACATCACACATAGCGGACGTCCTCCAATCCGCAGTCATACAGAAAGGCGCAACACATGAACCCGTTTGATAACGAGGCTGGAAGTTTTCTTGTACTCAAAAACAACGAAGAACAACACAGCTTGTGGCCCGATTTTCGTGCCGTCCCACAAGGCTGGGACATAGTATTCGGTCCAGCGACACGCGATGCTGCGCTCGCATATGTTGAGCAGAACTGGACTGATTTAACTCCATTGTCTGCACGAACATGATGGCATCACCGGGTTCATCAAAAATGTCACGGTGGGCGTTAGATGTGTCGCCGCTGCGGGAAAACAGGAGCTTTCGGCTGCTGTTTGTGGGCCGCTTAGTGTCGCTTGCCGGTTTAGGCATGCTCGCAGTCGTGTTTTCGTGGCAGATCTACCAGCTCACAGACTCGTCCGTGCATGTCGCTTTAGTGCTCACCACGCTCGGAATAGCATCATTTGTAGGTAGTTTGTGCGGTGGCGTGTTAGCTGATCGTGGTGATAGGCGCCGACTGATTGTGCTGTCACGAAGCGCGGCAGTGCTCGGTTTTGTGGTGTTGGCGGTAAACGCTAGCGCTCCCGAACCTTCCTTGACAGTGCTGTACGTTGTGGCAGCGTGGGACGGTTTAGCGGGAGGGTTCAGTGCAACAGCTCTAGCCGCGGCCGTCCCTTCCGTTGTTGCGACGAAAGACCTGCCAGCGGTGGGCACATTGATGGCAATCAGCCTTGACGTTGGCGCAGTTATTTCACCGCTAGTGGCTGGCGTGCTGATTGGATGGGGCGGGTTCCCACTCACCTACTGGGTCATTGTGGGTGTGAGCGCACTGAGCCTAGTGTTCCTCTTCCAACTGCCGCCGATCATCGCGCAGCGTGACACACACAGTAATGAACGCCATGCAGTGCACGGTTTTATACAGGACTTACGTGAAGGATTTTCCTTTGCGACGCGCGACAAAATCGTTGGCGGAGTGCTGCTGTTAGGGTTCATCCAAATTGTGTGCGCCTCACCATACGTGCTGATCCCAGAGTTTGTGAGCCGTGATTTAGGTGGGAGCGCCTTCGCATTAAGTTGTGTGTATGCTGCCCCAGCAGCAGGGGCCCTCATCGCCACGGCATGCAGCGGCTGGTTAGGGCGCGTACAACGCATTGGGCGACTGCAATTCATTGTGTTTACGATCGCATGCCTGTGCGTGGCTGCCTTTGGATTAGCACCAACAGTGGCATTTGCTGTGGTTGCGATGGCTCTCGTAGGTGCCATGGATGTGCTGGCTGAAGTTGCCCGATTCACCGTACTGTCAGAGCGCACACCCGACCATTTACGTGGTCGTGTTGCAAGCATGTGGACGGCACAAGGCACTATCGGGGAAAGCCTCGGCGGGCCAGCCTTATCACTCCTCGCTAAACCACTTGGTGCTGCGGGTGCCATCGTTGCTGGTGGCGTGCTCGGCGCAATACTCACTTTGGTGGTGTGTTTTACCCACGCACCCTTACGGACATTAACTCGTAACGTCGAATCTGACGTACACGAAGAAAAAGTTGAAGCACTATAAAAGGAAAGTCTGATGACAGTTACCGATAAATCTCCCGTCGTCCCTGAAGAGCAAAACGACCGGATCGCGATGTACCGCCACCCGTTGAAACCGCGAACACTCACGGTCACCGCAATACAGCAGCTTGCACCAAAAATGATGCGAATCAGTTTTACCAGCCCCGACCTCTCCGACTTCATTACCGTCGCCCCAGAAGACCACATCAAACTGTTCTTTGACCTCGACGACGCAGGAGAGCCGCTACTCCCCGCCGTAGAAAACGACAGATGGACAGCAGGACAAACATTAACCTACCGCGACTACACCGTCCGTGCTTTTAACCCTGAAACGTTAACAGTGGATGTGGATTTTGTGTTGCACAACCACGGTGTAGCCGGCAGATGGGCAGGCACCGCACGCATAGGCGACAAGCTTGGCGCCTTAGGGCCACGCGGTTCATTCTTCGTTAAAGACGTATTCGACTGGTACCTCCTTGCCGTTGACGAAACAGCACTACCAGCCGCCGCCCGCTGGGTAGAAGAACTCCGACCCGAAGCACACGTGTGGCTTTTCGTTGAAATCGACGAACCCGGCGACGAAATCGAATTCACATCAGCCGCACACCTCACCGTGACATGGCTGTACCGCGGCGGAGAACAAGCCGGTTGCACACACCTACTCGAACAAGCCGTACGCACCTTCGAACGACCAGAAGGAACAGGCTTCACCTGGGTAGCCGGCGAAGCGCTCAGCATCAAACCCCTACGCAGATACCTCAAAAACGATGTTGGCCTCGACCGCGACGACTACGACGTCGATGGCTACTGGCGTCGTGGCACCACAAACCACGACCACCATGGAGATGAAGAGTCCGACTAGTGAAAATATGGTCATGCGTTGGCGTACTTCTTCTACTGATCGGGTTGAGCATCTTCATCGGCTCGCAACCCCTCACAGCAGGAGAAGTATGGCAATCACTTACAGGTGGCGGACCAGCAACAAACGATGCAGTGGTGTGGGGGCTCAGAATCCCCCGCACCCTCATTGCTGTCGTGTGCGGGTGCGCCTTAGGGCTAGCCGGAGCGCTCACCCAAGAACACACCCGAAACGTCCTCGCCGACCCAGGCCTGCTCGGAGTAACCGCCGGAGCATCAGGTGGAGTCGTCGTCGCAATCATGCTGTTCGGGTTCACAACAGCGTCAGAATACGTGTGGTGTGCACTCATCGGGGCACTCATCGCCGCCATACTTGTCCTAGGGATCTCCGCTAAAGTCACAGCATTCGTGCCCGCCACAACAGTGATCCTCACCGGAGCAATCGTCTCCGCACTCCTCGGATCCCTCACCTCCATGGCAGTACTCATCGACAAAAACGTAAGCGAGGTATTTCGCTTTTGGTCCGTAGGCTCCTTAGCCAGCAGAAACTTTGACGTCCTCCTCCACATCCTGCCGCTACTACTCATCGGGCTAACCCTATGGGCCATAAACCTACCCGCAATAGGGCCACTCTCACTCGGAGACATCAACGCCCAAAGCCTCGGCAGAAACGTACGCAAAGACCACTTCATAGGGTTCGCGGCAATCGCCTGCCTCACCGCAGCAGCCACCGCAGCCTGCGGCTCAATCGCATTCCTCGGACTCCTCGCCCCACACCTAGCCCGCGCACTAACCGGACCACACCGAGCCCAAACCGCAATCCTCTCCGGAATATGCGGGGCCGCACTCATGCTCGCCGCAGACATAACCGGGCGAATAGTCCTCCCCCACTCCGAAGTACCCGTAGGGATCATGCTGGCACTCATCGGAGCACCCACCTTCATCATGATTGCGCGAAAGAAAGTGAACGAATGAGTAGCGCCATCCTGCACCGCCGCCAAACACTCCGCACCACAACCACACTCACAGCACTAGCCGCACTCACCAGCGCACTCACCCTCCTCGCACTATGCGCAGGAGACACATGGCTCACACCCAACACCGTCATACAAGCACTACGAGGCGACTCCCCAACACACGCCTACATCGTCACAGAACTCAGAACACCACGAGCCATAAGCGCATTCGTCGCCGGATTCGGCCTAGGAATCTCAGGAGCAATAACCCAAGCCGTCCTACGCAACCCCCTCGCCAGCCCCGACATCATCGGAGTCACAGCAGGAGCCTCCACCGCAGTAGTCGCCGTCGTCGCAGGCGGAACCGGATTCATACTCACAGCCGCAGGCGGCTCAATCGCAGCCACCGCAGTACTCGGCGGACTCATCGCAGCAGTAGCAGTCATCTTCCTCAGCTGGAAAAAAGAACCCAGCCGAAGCAGCCTCAAACCCGGACGCATCGTCATCGTCGGACTAGGCATTAACGCCGCAATGGGATCACTCGCCTACTGGTTTCTCCTACGCGCAGACACCCCAGACCTCACCGCAGCACTCATCTGGCTGTCAGGCAGCCTCAACCAAGCACACCTGTCCGTCACACTGCCGGCGCTCGCCGTTATCCTCGGTGGTACCCTCGTCATCGTCTGTAGCCAACATTGGCTAAAAATCTTACGTTTTGACGAAATCACCATACGATCACTTGGCACACGGCCCGCCCGCGCACAACTCGTCCAACTGGCCATAGCCGTAATAATCGCCTCAGCCGCCACCGCAATCGCTGGCCCTATCGCTTTCGTCGCATTCGTATCACCCCACATTGCGGTGCGCCTCAGTCGCGGCGAAAACACCCACCCCATAGCCGCTGCACTCGTCGGCTCCGCACTTGTCCTTGCCGCAGACATTGCCGCACGAGAAGCATTCCCCGTCAACCTGCCTGTAGGACTCGTCACCGCACTGTGCGGCGCACCATTCCTCTTATGGATACTGACCCGAAAGAAAACATGAGGATCTACCAACTTGACACCACCGACATACCCGACGACACCGTACAGTTGTGCCACGCTTGGCTCAACCAGCAAGAACGCACACAAGCCAACACATACGTGCATCCCATGCACGCACGCGAATACATCATTGCTCACGGTTTTGTGCGCACTGCAATAGCCGACTACACCAACCAAAACCCTGCAACAGTGCCCATCACAAAAGACCCCTGCACTGCCTGCAGGAAACCACACGGACGCCCCCGCACGCTCGGCGCACACGTTTCATGGACCCACACCAACAACCTTGTTCTCGTTGCTGTAGCAGACCATCCCGTTGGCATTGACGCAGAGCACATCACGGGCACCATCACCGACATAATCACGGCGTTACACCCCACAGAACAAGCTGAAATAGCTGCATACCCCCACCAAAAAATACAACGAGCCGCACAAGCGTGGGTGCGCAAAGAAGCGCACCTCAAACTCTTAGGAGTTGGACTCAACCGCGACCCGTCTCTCGACTACGTCGGAACAGGACACAAAAAACCGTCATGGATCCACGACCTCTACGTGCCCAGTGGGTATGCTGCTGCGCTTGCCGTGCCTGCTGAAAAGACGTTTGAAAACGGTGTTTCCGTGGATCGTCGTGCAGATAGTGCGACGTTTTTAAAGTAGTCAAGAGAGGCTAACGAGACTAATTACTTTATTCGATTAACTTATCGAGACGAGTTGGGCCCAAGGTCCCAAAACAGAACAGTCCAGACGGTACAGAAAAGTTTTGGTATGCCAAACAAGGGTCTTAAGCCTGTCCCCCACACTCGCCTCTCGATAGCCTGACACTAATAGCGATCACACGATCACTTCGGGTACAAAGACGTCCCCCACCCCCACCGGCACACCACCACACACCGCCAGTAAAGCCGGTTACTGCACCACTTGAAGAGGAGTGAACATGTCTATTCAAAAAATTCGCGCAATCCAATACGGATGCGGAAAAATGAGCGTCTACACCATGCGATTCATGCTCGAAAAAGGCATCGACATCGTCGGCGCCTTTGACGTAGACCCTCGAATAGTAGGTAAAGACATATCCGTTGTCATCGGCGGCCCAGAAATCGGCGTCATCATCCAACCACCAGCCGACGTCGAAGACTTCCTCACCGAACACAAACCAGACGTGTGCGTCGTAACAACCATGAGCACACTGGCAGACATCGAAGAAATATTCACAATCTGCGCGCGCACCGGAGTAAACGCAATCAGCACCGCAGAAGAAGCAATCTACCCCTGGAACTCCTCACCGCACATCACCGAAAAACTCGATGCACTCGCCAAAGAAAACAACTGCACCCTCGCAGGATCAGGCTACCCAGACATGTACTGGGGTGTTCTCGTCTCCACCCTCGCAGGTTCCATGCACAACATAACCAAAATTAAAGGAACCTCAAGCTACAACGTAGAAGACTACGGAATCGCCCTAGCCAAAGGCCACGGAGCAGGCCTCACCATCGAAGAATTCAACAACGAAGTCGGCGTATTCAACGACCTCAACTCCGACGAAATCGCAGCAAAAATCATCGGCGGCGACATTGACCCAAGCTACATGTGGAACCAAAACGGTTGGCTCTGCTCACACCTCGGCCTCACCCCAATCTCACAAGTACAAAAATGCATCCCGATGACCTACGAGACAGACCTCGAATCATCAACACTCGACATGACCATCAAAGCCGGAGACGCCACCGGAATGTCAGCAGTCGTCATCACCGAAACAGCAGAAGGCGTCACCCTCGAAACCCAATGCATCGGCAAGGTATACGCACCCGACGAATACGACCGAAACGAATGGACATTCGAAGGCGAACCAAACGTCACCATAAAAGTCGACCAGCCTGACACCGTCCGACTCACCTGCTCCACCCTCGTCAACAGAATCCCAGCACTCATCTCAGCGCAAGCAGGATACGTCTCCACCGACAAACTCCCCAACTCCCGCTACCTCGCCACATCCATCGAAAATTATGTGAACTAACACCGTAACCACATAAACGGGTACCGCTCGATATTGAGCGGTACCCGTTTGCTATGCACCAAAAATTTGATTAACAGGTAACCACATGTTGTATTGGTGAAAGGACTAAGGAAGTGACAACGATGAGGCAGACCCCCGTCTACTACTATTCATCCAAATCTGGCATGGTGAAACAATTCGCAAACAACCTCAACCGGCCAGTATTTGACCTATCAGAACGTGACATACGCACCTCTGTACCAGACGGCCCCTGGGTTCTACTCACACCCTCATACAAAACCGGAAACGTCGACAACGACACCATCCCCGAGCCAGTAAAACGCTTCCTGAAAAACCCTGAAACTCGTCGCAAAATGGTTGGCGTCATGGGATCCGGAAACAGAAACTTTGGTGCACACTACCAAGCCGCAGCCCGCCAAATAGCGCACATATCTGGTCGGCCAGTACTCTTCGAATTCGAACTACAAGGTACACAATGGGATGTAGAAGATGCCCAAAACATCCTGAACGACCTCGACCACGAACTTCAGCGCGCACACAAGGAATGAACCATGGCTGATCAGCCACCAGAAAGTACCGAAACACACGAACATCCCCTCAAAAGAGGCATGAGCTCACGCCACCTCACCATGATCGCAATTGGTGGCGCAATCGGTACTGGACTATTCGTCGCCTCCGGTGGAACCATCGCACAAGCAGGACCAGGCGGGGCACTCGTCGCCTACGCAGTCATCGGTTTCATGGTTTTCCTACTCATGCAGTCACTCGGAGAAATGGCAACCTACCTGCCCGTGCCAGGTGCATTCTCCGAATATGCAACCCGATTCATCAGCCCATCATTCGGGTTCGCCACAGGATGGAACTACTGGTTCAACTGGTCCATCACTGTAGCCGCAGAACTCGTCGCCGCAGCGATCATCATGACCTACTGGGCGCCAGGCGTCCCTGCTTGGGTGTGGTCTGCCGCATTCCTTGCCCTTCTTATTGCGCTCAACCTGCTTGGCTCTAAAGGATTTGGAGAATCCGAATTTTGGTTTGCCCTCATAAAAGTTATTGCGGTTGTTGTTTTCTTGCTTTTAGGTGTCCTCATGATTTTTGGGCTACTGGGAGGAAACTCACCAGGGCTTTCAAACTGGACTATCGACGACGCCCCATTCCCCGGCGGCATGAGCGCCGTCGTAGCCGTATTTATGATCGCTGGGTTCTCCTTCCAAGGAACAGAACTCGTTGGAGTTGCAGCAGGCGAATCAAAAAACCCAGAAAAAGACGTGCCGCGCTCAATTCGATCGATCTTTATGCGCATCATGCTGTTTTACATCGGTGCGATCATCATCATTGCATTCCTCATCCCGTACACCGACCCACGACTCCTCAACACAGACGTCGAAAACATTTCCGTTTCACCGTTCACCCTGATCTTTGAAAATGCTGGTGTTCTCGGTGCCGCAACACTCATGAATGCGGTCATCTTGACGTCAATTTTGTCGGCAGGAAACTCTGGCCTATACGCCTCCACACGAATGCTCTATGCACTAGCGCAAGACGGAAAAGCCCCCAAAGTGTTCCGTTATGTCAACAAGCGAGGTGTACCTCTTGCCGCTCTCGCAGCTACAGCATCCATTGGTGGTTTCGCTTTCCTCACGTCACTCATTGGAAACGGCGGCGCATACATTTGGTTGGTTAACGTTTCAGGGCTTTCTGGCTTTATTGTGTGGATGGGTATCGCCTGGTCACATTACAACTTCCGAAAAGCGTATCTCGCACAAGGCAAAGACCTCGCAGACCTCACATTTAAAGCCCGCTGGTTCCCGCTCGGCCCCATCGTTGCCCTCATCATGTGCGCAATTGTGATTATCGGACAGAACTATCAAGCACTCTTTGGCAGCGGACGATTCGTCGAAATTTTGTCTTCATACATTGGGATTCCAATATTTTTAGCAGTGTGGTTCGGTCACAAACTCGTGACAAAATCTAAGGCTGTCAACCCGATGGAAGCAGACCTTAGCCGCCCAACTCTGTAAGCTGACCCGATGAGAAGCCATGTTCTTCCTCATGAGACGATAGAAGATGGTCACATGAGGGAGATTCCGTGCCTGTAGAACGCCAAAGCCCACACTTCATTGAACGGCATCACTACGGTGAAGCACACAGCATCGAAGAATTCACACAGAACCTATCTGTAGTGAACGACCGGATACGCGCTGCCGCACAACGCGCAGGTAGGCCTGCTCAAGACGTTCGTCTGCTGCCAGTAAGCAAAACAGTAAATACTGACCGACTGCGTAACGCTTATGCGGCGGGAATCAGAACTTTTGCAGAAAACAAAGCTCAAGAGGTGCAGCGGAAAAGTGCAGAGCTCAGTGACCTAGACGTGTCGTGGGCAGTTATCGGTCACCTGCAAACAAATAAAGCGAAAATTGTTGCCGAGCAGGCGCACGAATTCCATGCTTTAGATTCTCTGAAACTCGCAGAAACATTAGACCGTAGGTTACAAACAGCAGGACGCGGTTTAGATGTACTGGTGCAAGTCAATACGTCAGGAGAAACCCAAAAATCGGGAATTTCTCCTCATGAACTTGCAACTTTCCTGCACGCAATGCCGCAATTTTCGGCACTTAATGTGGTTGGGCTCATGACGATGGCTTTATTTAGCGCGCAAGAATCTGAAGTGCGTTCATGCTTCCGCACTCTAAGAGAAACCCGCGATCAGGTTCGTCAGAACCTTCCTGACGGCGTTCGGTTAGATGAACTTTCTATGGGAATGTCAGGAGACTTCGAACTCGCGATTGAGGAAGGCTCAACCGTGGTTCGAGTGGGGCAAGCCATTTTTGGGTCACGTACGCTACCTGCATAAACGAAAACCACTCATCCACAAAGTGGAAAACATGCTGTGGAAAACACGCAGCCCAGACACCTCATAAATGAGGTGTCTGGGCTGGCAAACTTTTATGCCGAAGACTGGGCAGAGCACACTGTGTTGAGGTTTTCTCCAGATTCTGCAAGAGATTCACTTTGAGCTCCGATTTTTTCGGTAAATTCGGTGAATTCCGCAAAGGACTTTTCATCCTCAATTGAGAGTGCTTCAAGATCGAAGTCAGCAGACAGTTTAGAGAATTCATTTAATTCTGTGGTGAAGCCGGTAAGTTCTTCACTAACTTCCTCATGGGAGACCTTCTTTGAAAGTTCATTAAGCTTAACCACAATTGGATCAAGCACCTCAGATAACTTTTTTTCACCTGAGGAAATTTCCTCCTTCATCGAGTCCATATCAGCTTCGATAGTTTTAAATTCTGTGGAAACAATGTCGCATGCTTCATCTTTGCTTTGGCCGCTTTCGTCGCTGCTGCACGCAGAGAGAACAAAAACTAAACCGGCAGCGCAGGCAAGGCTACCGAAACGAACAGTGGCTTTCTTCACGTAGATGTTCCTCTTGCAGGAGTCGATGTCAGGCGTTCATGTCGTGCTCAAGAGTCTCAATAGATACTCATAGATAAGGGTAGTGAACATTCATTAATAAAATATTCGCTGGTCATGGGGATGAGTTCCCCTACCTTATGAGCGCGACACGAACCCGCACAAAGCAATAAAAACACGGAAATAACTCCCCAAAGAGTTATATCGCGGTAACAACTTTCCAAAAAAAACCATCAAGATCTTGAAAGAAACCACAATATTCGTTTGCAGTAGTAATTTGAGCTTCGTGCACTATTTTTCCGCCATTTTCACGGGCCGTAGACATGAACGCATCAAGATCTTCTTTCGACGCAGCATTATGTAACAAAACCACGCCAGAAAAACCACTCCCATCTGCAAGAACGCCCGCATCACGAGCAAGCCCCTGAACTGGTAAAAGCCCTAACCGCAAAGATCCAGACTGAACGGTAAAGTCAACAAACTTATTGCCATAGTCATGATCGGGGATCATACCGAGATTCTCATAAAAGCTTTTCCCGCTACTTGGTTGTGCTACCCCCCCCCCCGCATAAAACCCGATCTCAAGAGGAGCGAAACTACCCTCAACAGGATGAGACCCATTCTTTTTGGAAGCAGCAACAATCTTCCACACATGATCATCAGGAGCGCGAAAAACAGTCGCAAATTCGCCAAAAAAAACGTTTCTTAGGCTCAGAAATGACAGTAGCGCCGTGCTCAACCGCAGACTCTAAAAGTTCAAGTACCTCATACGGGTGCTGCACGATTATTGACAACACAAACCCGCGAAAGCCTGAAGACTGTGCGGGAACACCAACAGAATCAGCTAAATGATCAAAAGCATCAAAAACGAGATGGCCTGCGCCATGCAACTCTACGCTGCGCCCAAA
Source organism: Timonella sp. A28 (assembly GCF_051200815.1). Lineage (GTDB taxonomy): Bacteria > Actinomycetota > Actinomycetes > Actinomycetales > Cellulomonadaceae > Timonella. The sequence goes on from NZ_CP195159.1 coordinate 1,962,687, forward strand.
AACGGTTTTATCTTCATCGATCCGGAAAGCTGATGTGTAAAAGTCGTAGGCCGTTTGAGTGTTCGGTACTCCTAAGACCACGGCATCAATTGTGAGTGACATACGCGTGCACCTTCTTGGAATGGAGGAAGCCCTACATACCACGCTACTCTTACAGGCTTATATGTGCTTTGTGGCGAAACGATGATGTGCAAACATAAGGCATGGCACTTGATTTAGAGAAAATCTATATTGATCTGCACCGTCACCCAGAACTTTCTTTTCAAGAACACCGTACAGCTAGCATCGTCGCTGGTTATTTACAGGAGTTAGGTTTTGAGGTGTATACAGGCGTCGGGCAGACCGGCGTTGTCGGGGTTTTAGCGCAAGGCCCAGGTCCTGTAGTCATGTTGAGAGCAGACATGGACGGCTTGCCAGTAGCAGAAGAAACAGGTCTCCCCTACGCCAGTATTGCGACAGCGCATGACACTGCAGGAAAAGAAGTTCCTGTTATGCATGCCTGTGGTCACGACATGCATATGACAGCTTTGCTTGGCGCCTGCGAACAACTTGCAGCGACTATCGACGAATGGAGCGGTACGCTCATCGCTGTTTTTCAACCTGCTGAAGAAGGCGGTGGGGGCGCACAAGTCATGATCGATGAGGGACTCTACGATATTGTTCCCGCGCCAGATGTTGTTTTAGGGCAGCATGTTTCCCCAATTCCGGCTGGAACTTTTGCGCTTCACCCAGGCGTGACGATGGCTTCGTCGGATTCGATAGATATAACGTTGTTTGGTGTTGGTGGGCATGGGGCACGGCCTGAAACTACGGTTGATCCAGTCATGATGGCTGCTTCATTGGCGATTCGTTTGCAACAAATAGTGTCGCGCGAAATCGGTATTAACGAGCAGGCGGTTGTCACTATTGGGCAAATCCATGCGGGCACAAAAAACAATATTATTCCTGATCGTGCGACTCTTGGTGTGAGTGTACGAGCGTTTAATGCGAGTGTCCGTACTCGTGTTATCGGGGCAATTGAACGTATTGCCAATGCTGAGGCTGAAGCAGCCGGTGCACCTCGTCCTCCAGAAATTTTGTATAGAAGTTCGTACCCGTTAACAGTGAATAATGTTGAAGCGAGTGAGCGGACCGTGCGCGCGCTGGCGCAGGAGTTTGGTGAGCAACAAGTTTCTGATTATGGTGCAGCGTCTGGAAGCGAAGATGTCGGTGTTTTAGCAGATAGTGTTGGTGCTCCCCTCGTGTATTGGTTCTTTGGGGGCGCAGATCCTAAAGATTTTGTGGGCGCAGTTTTCTCTCAAAGTGTTCCGACAGATATGCCGTCTAATCACTCCCCTTTCTATGCGCCTGTAATTCAACCAACTATTACTGCTGGAGTGACAGCTTTAGTGGTTGCCGCTAGAGAATGGCTAGGACAGTAACGTTTTATACTTTTTACGTGTTTTAGGATGATTGGGTGAGAAGAGAGGGTAGAACTCCCCTATATTTTTAGCGCTGTGGAGGGGCTGTGCGGGGTTTAATCCCTTGTCAGCGGGCAAAACGCCCCTTATTCTGCAAAGGCAATGTGTATTATTTTCGCGATTTAGCCGATTTTACGGTTTCATAAATTCCGCGAGGTATAGGTGTGCACATTGATCCCTTCCCTCCAGAAAAGGAACACGCCGATGCGTTCCGTGTATCACGCACGTACTAGTCGAAAAGTAGCCGCGCTAGCTACAGCCTTTGTTGTTGCTTCAGCTACAGCTTTTGCAGCACCAGCAACAGCTGTAAAAGATGCAGAGCCAGGCACCGACGTGAAAGTCACCAAAAGTGCAAACCGAGACACCGTCTCAAAGCCAGGTGACGTTATTAGTTACACCGTTACCGTTGAGCGTCCTGCCGGAAGCGAAACGACAATCTTCGCTCTTGAAGACGACCTGTATGAAGTCGCTGATGACATTAAGCCTCTTACAGAAAAAGACGTCCGCGTCTCTGGTGCCGAGCCAGACTACGACATTTTCTACGAAGATGACGTCCTCACCTTTGCGGGTGTCTTTGGCGGTGGAAACACTGTCACATTGAAATACGATGTAGTTTACTCAGGCAAAGGCGACAAAAAACTCTATAGCGTTGCCGAGGCTGTTATCGTCGAATTTCCTGACGAATACTGGGAAGTGCAAGAAGACCCGAATGAGCCTTCTTCAACTGAGAGCCCAACCTCTGAACCTTCCGTAGAAGCCACTGAAGAACCTGTTCCAGCTCCAAAAGAATCTGCACCAGTTGAACCACTTTCAACAGAGCCAAGCGAAGAAGCCGCACCAGAGGCCAGCGTAGAAACTCCTGCTGAAGAAGTAACCGAAGCACCTAAAGAAGAATCGTCAGAAACTTCAGCTGAGGAAACTACACAAGAAGGAACCACTACTAAAACTTCTGCTCCAGAGCCTGCAACAGAAACTGCAGCACCTGCCCCAGCAGTTGAAGAAGAAGCAGCAGTTGAAACTGCCCCTAAAGCAGAGCCAACTACAGATTCACGCAAAGACGAACCTAAAGCTGAAAAAGCCAAAACTGTAGAACCACAAAAGCCTCTCCAGGCGGAGGAGCCAGAAGCTGTTCTAAAGGCGATGGAAGACGACGTTCAACAATTGAATCAGTCATACATTGACCAGTTCGTTGCTTTTGCCGAATTTGAAGGGCTAGCTTACGCCTACTCAGGTGCAGAGTCACTCGTTGAGTACGTTAAAGAAGGCCAAGCAGGTAAACCAGCACCAGAAAAGCCAGAAGAAACAACTAAACCTGTTGTTGCAGAAGGCGACGACGTGCAGCCAACAAGCTCCGGCACTCAAGGACAGCTTGCTGAAACCGGTGCGTCAGGTGTTGTCATTGCGTCAATCATTGCAGGAGTTGTCCTCGCGATTGGTGGAGTGTTCGTTGCTCTAGCAGCACGTAACCGTAAGCGTGCTCTCACAGCAGAAAACATCTAATCTAAGCGTTTTCTGAACGGGCTGGATCATTTCTGTAATGATCCAGCCCGTTTTTATGCCTGTGTAGTGTGTGAATATCCGCGAATAACAAGCGCCAGCGAACCAGCGCAGAGCAGAGCAGCTCCGGCAAGAGAAGCCGCATACGGTGCTAAGGGTAGGAGCGCGGCAATAACTGTTGGCAAAAGGAAACCCGTGTATGACAGCGAGTAATACAAGCCAGTTAAACCAGCGATTTCGTGTGGAGAAGCAATACTTTGCACATGCATGAGTCCTGCAACCATGCACACGCCATAAGCCGTACCTAAAGTTATGCTCACACCTACCCCAATAAGAGGGTCTGCGGTGAGCGCGGCAGCGACAGCACCACACATGCCAACAACCAAGAAAACAAGGCCGACAACAAGCGCACGCCCTCCAGTGAGGCGATTAAGACGAGGCACAAATGGTTGTACAGCGGCGCCAACACCCAGCGTGAGAATAGTTAAAGCAGCCGCATAAATCGTCGAGAAGTCACCAAGTTTGGGAGCTACAACAGCCGGAACAACAGCGTATGCGACAGCAGCCGCACCGAATATCCATGGTGCTGCAGGAGCCACCACGCGAAGAAATGTTGTGTGCCGGGCAGACGGTGCGCGAAGATCACGCCACCATGATGTGGTTTTCCGGCTTTCAGGTTTGAGGGTTTCAGGGGCACGGAGAAGCAGCAGAATGGAAATCACACTTAACGCAATGTGTACGAGATAAGGCAATACTGCTGGCAGTGGCGCCCATTGAGCTAAAGCGCCGGTTACGCCAGCGCCGATACCAAAGCCAAGAGTGATAGTTAACGCTGGTCGTCGGGCACCAGCGGAAACTTGTGCGCGAAGGTCATAAGGGGCGGAAGAAAGTTCTTTCATCCAGCTTGTTCCGACAGACATGGCAACACCGACACCTATGCCAGCTAGAGCCCGCCCAACGCATAAAACCCAGAAGGTGTGTAACCCGAAAGCGAGGCTTAAACTTCCCACTACAGCAAGCACAATCCCAAACATCATGACGGGCTTTCGGCCATAACGGTCGCATAGAGCGGCAGCGATGAGGAGTCCTGGAATGAGGCCAGCAACGTATGTGCCTAGGAGGAAGTTTGCTTGCCACGGAGCATAGTTGCCAAGGGCCTCATAGACGCGTAGCAGTGGAGTGAAGTGGTTGCCGCCCCACGCAAGAAGGAACATGGCAGGTGCTAAATAAAGCCAAAAGCGTGGTTGTTTTTTGGTTCCCTTAACTGAACTTTTTGAGATTTTGTTGGAATGTGTGCCAACAACAGAGGTTTTAGGCCGTGCGGCGAGTGTGGGGGTTGTCATCGGATACTGCTTTCACGAGGAAAGTGTGCCTCGTAGATGTGTTGTCGTGTGAGAGCTGCGAAGGCTTCTACGTCTGCGGTTTGTGCACATGCGGCGAGCTGCTCATGTTCAGTGAAGTACTTGTCCATGAGGTGCGGGTTTGTGATAGCTGCGTGGTGGGTGAGTCGGGCAAGCCGTGGCCCAAGGTTCGCGAGAAGCTGCATGACGATAGTGTTTTTTCCGCTGTAAATAAGACGCGCATGAAAGGCGTAATCTGTTGCGGCAAAAGAAAGTGCGTCACGTGTTTTGAGGAAGGTACGCTGCTGGTCTAAGAGCGTGTGCAGGTCTGCGCTGAGGGTTGGGTCCGTGTGTGGCGCGGCGGAAAAGTGTGTCACTGCATCTATTTCGAACATGGTGCGTACTGCGCTGAGGTCGGTTATTTCTGCCACCGATAAGGTTGTTACGTGGGCACCTTTTTTGGGCATGAGTTGCACGAGACCCCAGCGTTCAAGTTGAAGCATTGCTTCGCGGGCGGGGGTTCGGCTTGCTTGAAAGGTGCTAGCAAGTTCAACTTCAGTAAGGAATGACCCTGGGGGTTGTGTTTGTTCGACGATGGCTTGCGCGGTGCGTGCTGCGATGTGTTGTGCGATGGGTAAGTCGTGCGTGTTGTTTTCCCAAGGAAGTCGCGGCAGCATGTTCATACTGCAATACTACAACTCATGCATACGTTGATGCATGCATCTGAAGTGTGATGTGTGTGAGCACGGAAATGACCAGCAGAAACACAAAGAAAAATATGAAAACGATGGAAAAACAGGCCAAAGAATTCGACACCACAGGCGAAAAATGCGTGAAAATGCTCTTCAAAATACGAGCAGAACTCGCCACTCTAGACGTCGGTGAAACACTCGTCGTTATTTCCGACGACCCAACATCAATTTACGACCTGCCAGCGTGGTGCCACATGACCCACCACGACTACGACAACTACACCCAACACGACGACATCTACCGCCACACCATACGTGTCACCGAACAATCTGCCCGAGCAACCGGCGGAAAAGTGTGGGCCCCACCTGCGTCATAAATTCTTACTACTTTTATGCAGGTGGGGCTTGGGTGTGTTTAGTTTGGGGCGCTCCTGCACGGGTCAAAATCAGGAGTCATTTCTTGCTCAACATATGTTGGCAAGTTTTGTGGTTCTGTAATAGGGCCGTTTTGGGTTGGGATTTCTCGCGTTGGGAACACCCAATATGGTGCAGGCCAGGCTTTAAATTGTGAACCGTCACGAGACACAAGCACACTGGTTCGATATTTCTCGCCTGTGATGCCGTCAACGTTCTCTACTTCTACGGCACGAGAACCCTTTCCTCCAGCAAGAGGCCATGTGCAGATAATCTGCTGTTCTCGTCCGATCGACGACGTGTTTTTGTCATAGGCTTTGTTGCAGGTGGAATCAAAGATAGCGTGTTCGCACACTGCTTGAGGGTTATCTTGAGCGAGCACGTACATATCAGTGACGAGCTCTCGCGCCTGCGCGTCTGACACATCAGTCCTAAAAACACCGTAATGCCAGATGAGGAAAGCAGCGAGAGACGCAAATAGGACGCCAAGAAGAATAGCTCTCCAGAAAGGCCGCTTGTGTACTTTGCTGGGGTAACCCTGTGTGTTGTTTTGAAAACTCATCGTTCGTGGCCAGTGCTTTGCGCGATGTATGGATTATCTTGGCTTTTACGTGTTTTAAGCGACGCTGGTTTTGCTTTATCTAAGCCAGAAGTCATATTGAGATAACTCAAATCAGGAGTATTTTGTGACGGCTTGCTACTGCTCTCCACTTGACTAACTGGAATAAGCTTTTCCGTCTTTCTTTACCAAGTTGATTTCTTGGGTGTGAGGCTGCCCCTCCACCCTGCGAAATTGTTGTAAACCTTGTGCCCCACGGCCGTTTTCGGCAAGCCACATGGCTGCTGCTTCAGTGGTTGATGGTCCGTGAGGGTCGGGGAACACACTATTTGCAAACTCCGAGGGGATCTGTTGATTGCGTAAATCGTGCGACGATATCCGCGTAATCTTCGATGCTAATGAGCCCTGCGTGGTTTGCATTCATGACGTCGCTAAAAGTTCCGTTGAAGCTTTCGGTGTAGTCTCCGAATTCGTCTGGGTGCGGCATTGGAGGGTAGGGCCACCGTGTGAGTTGGTCGAGGAGTTCGTCTCTGGAGAGGAGTCCTGAGGCGTATCGTTCGCATAGTTCGTAAGGGGATGCTGCGCTAAATCCTTCAAGGAGGTCTGGGGTTTTTGCTACTGCGTCGAGTGCTTGTGGGACAGTTGTTTGAGGGATGCGCGCGCCGTTGGCTATTTGGCGGGTTGGTAGTACTTTTGCGCTGTCTTTTAATGCGCGGTTGTAATCAAGTTGGGCTAGTTCTAATGTTCGACGAGCGTTAACCAGCCGAGCGTGTGCTTGTTGCTCTACAGCAGACCCTTCATCCATAAACACAAAACCTCCTAAAAAGTAGAAAAAGAACTCACGTCAACAATAAACCAGATCGATCCCATGAATAACGCGGTCAAACTTTGACTTATCGGTTCAGGTGGCGCTTCTTATTTATGGTGGCTCACTAGTCGCTCATACAAGTCTTTGTAGTCATCATGCGTAATCAATCCAGATAAAATAGCGTCTGTCACTTCGTGAAAGGTGCCGTTGAAGCTTTCGGTGTAGTCTCCGAATTCGTCTGGGTGTGGGGTTGGTGCATAGGACCATCGTGTGAGTTGATCAAGCATGTCTTCACGGTCGATAAAACCTGAGGCGTATCGTTCGCATAGTTCGTAAGGTGATGCTGCGCTAAATCCTTCAAGGAGGTCTGGGGTTTTTGCTACTGCGTCGAGTGCTTGTGGGACAGTTGTTTGAGGGATGCGCGCGCCGTTGGCTATTTGGCGGGTTGGTAGTACTTTTGCGCTGTCTTTTAATGCGCGGTTGTAATCAAGTTGGGCTAGTTCTAATGTTCGACGAGCGTTAACCAGCCGAGCGTGTGCTTGTTGCTCTACAGCAGACCCTTCATCCATAAACACAAAACCTCCTAAAAAGTAGAAAAAGAACTCACGTCAACAATAAACCAGATCGAGATTCCTATTAAGCGTCCATAGAAGAATGGACGTATTTTTATGCGAACCGCTCTAGCAAGTCTTCGTAGTCATCATCCGTAAGCAGTCCACCACGGGCTGCATCTGTGACCTCGATAATCGTGTTGTCAAAGCTCTCGGTGTAGTCTCCGAATTCGTCTGGGTGTGGGGTTGGTGCATAGGGCCACCGCGTGAGTTGATCAAGCATGTCTTCACGGTCGATAAAACCTGATGCGTATCGTTCGCATAGTTCGTAAGGTGATGCTGCGCTGAATCCTTCAAGAAGGTCTGGGGTTTCTGCTACTGCGTCGAGCGCTTGTGGGACAGTTGCCTGAGGGATGCGCGCGCCGTTGGCTATCCGGCGGGTTGGTAGTACTTTTGCGCTGTCTTTTAATGCGCGGTTGTAATCAAGTTGGGCTAGTTCTAATGTTCGACGAGCGTTAACCAGCCGAGCGTTAACCAGCCGAGCGTGTGCTTGCTGCTCTACAGCAGACCCTTCATCCATAAACACAAAACCTCCTAAAAAGTAGAAAAAGAACTCACGTCAACAATAAACCAGATCGATCCCATGAATAACGCGGTCAAACTTTGACTAATCGGTTCAGGTGGCGCTTCTTATTTATGTTGGCTCACTAGTCGCTCATACAAGTCTTTGTAGTCGGTTGAGCTAAGCAAGCCCATGCTAACGGCAACGGAGACTTCGCTAAAGGTGCCGTTGAAGCTTTCGGTGTAGTCCCCGAATTCGTCTGGGTGCGGAGTCGGGCGGTAGGGCCATCGTGCGAGTTGATCAAGCATGTCTTCACGGTCGATAAAACCTGCTGCATAACGTTGACATAATTCAAAAGGCGAAGCAGCGCTAAATCCATCGAGCGCATCCGGCACATTAGTCGTATCACGCAGAGCCTTCGCGACTGCGGGCTGAGAAATGTGTACAGCCTTGGAAATTTCGGCTTGCGTCATTTTCCCTTTCGCGTTTTTCAACGCGCGCTTGTAATCCAGTGTTGCTATCTCTACTCGCTGTCGCGCGCGCATAAGCTTTGCTTGCTCTTGGTTAAAAGGCGGCGGTGTTGCCTGACTCATGTAAGCCTCCTTGGTAGTAAGAATCAGGGATCATCAACCTTATTATAACCAAAGTTATATAACTTTGATTATAATAAGGTTATGAAATGTATCGTCAAGGCTTATCCGGTCTATAGGCATGTTTGACGGGTTATAAAGCGATCGTTTGTGGGAAATCAGCATTAAGATGAGGTGCTCTCACGCGTGTGGGAAATGCGTGGCGGTCTAGGTATCGGTTTGTGGAACGAGGACTTCCCCCCGCATGCGCGGGGAATGCCGTGTGTTTTCGAATGCTGCCACGCTTTGTGCGGGCTCACCCCCGCATGCGCAGGGAACACGTGCGCCACCCAAGGGTTCCACGCGTCTGATTGGGCTCACCCCCGCATGCGCAGGGAACACTCTAATTGATCAGCAAGTTTACTACGGGTTAACTCGATTTTTATGTAGTTCGTGTGGTGTGTAAGCGCGTAACAAAAATGTGAAATACCTTCCACGTCTAAAGTTTTTGGGTTTGTGGTTCTTAACTGACACCTCACAACTGCCGATCGAAAAGATACAGCCCACGCAGAGGAGACCACAACAGGGGGCCGTCTCGTCTGCCCGCAAGCCCGCACTTGCGTAAAGACCCGCGCACACATACAGACGTAACGAGGCCACCGTGTTCAAACAACGCTCCGCACAAGCAAACCCAGCAACACAGCCAGACACGCTCCCACAACAAACAGACACACTCAACAGGCTGCTACGCAAACTCACAGAAACAACCAACAGCAGCGAACACCTGAGCGAAACACTCACAGCCACCCGCACCACACTCAACGCAGAATATGCAGCCTACTGGGCAGTCAACAACGAAGACGACTCACTGCACCTCGCCGCAGAAGCCGGTCAACTCACTCAAGAGTTTAAACACAACCGAAACCCAATCGTTGACGCACACCCAGCAAGCTACCTACATGCAATGCCGCTCAACAACACACCAAAAAGTTTCGCTCTCACAGAACACCTCACATTCCCCCACGCACAAACCGCACACACCTCCGGTGCACAATCAGTAACATGCGTGCCCGTAACCTTCAACGGAACCCACTACGGACACATCGAAGCATTCAACACCAGCAGCAACACACCAACCGACACCCAAAAACACACCCTCTCCAGCGTCGCCAACGCGTTAGCAATATCCATTGCCCGCACACACGTGGAAGAAACACTCCACCAAGCAAAAATTGATGCTGAAGCAACAACCGGCGTACTCAACGCCGTCGTACACGCCCCCGACGCAGAAACCGCACTCGTCAAAGCCCTCGACGAAATTAGAACCGGATTCGGTTGGGCCTACGGATCCTTTTGGCGCATAGACCCACACGCACAAGCCCTCACCTTCGCATACGAATCAGGCGACGCAGGCGCAGAATTCCGTGAAGTAACCCGCAACGCATCATTCGCGCACGGAGTAGGACTAGCAGGACGAACATGGCAGCAACAACGCCTCGTCTTCGTCGAAGACCTCGGCGAAATCAACGACTGCGTACGAGCCCCAGCAGCACAACGCGCAGGCGTAAAATCCGGGGTGTGCATGCCCATCCGCATAAACGGTGAAATCGTCGGAACAATGGACTTCTTTGTCACCACCCGACTCACCCTCACCGATGGAAAACGAAAAGCACTCGAAAACGCGGGCGTACTCGTCGGACAAGCCCTCGAACGCTTCCACGCCGCAACAAACCTGCAACGCGCTGGAAGCGAACTCATCGCCTCCATCGAAGAAGTCGAACGTAACGTACTCACCGCAACAAACGTCGCCTCACAAGGACAATCACTCGTTGCAGAAGCCGACACAAACATCACCGGACTCGGCGAATCAAGCCAAGAAATCGGGAAAGTAGTACGCAGCATCCAAAGCATCGCCTCCCAAACAAACCTCCTCGCACTCAACGCAACCATCGAAGCAGCACGCGCAGGACAAGCAGGACGAGGCTTCGCAGTCGTCGCAAGCGAAGTCAAAGACCTCGCCTCAGAAACCTCCCGCGCCACCACCGAAGTTGAAGAACAAGTCGCAACCATCCAACAGCAAGTAGAAACAGCAATAGCTTCACTCGGCAAAATCCGCAACGTCGTCAACGACATTAACGAAACCCAAAACGTGATCAGCGCAGTCCTCACCGAACAAGCAGCAGTCACCAAAGACATCGTCGGATAACACCACCACAAACACAGGTGAGAGCGCTCCGCAAAGCAGCGCTCTCACCCCACACAAAACAACACGAAAAACACCCCAACAGGTGAAGTCTTCCCCACCAGTTGAGAGCCCAAGCAGCCAGTCATAGTCTCACAAGAGAAGCACAAAAATGAGATGAGACAGAGGCGTCATCGTGACACGAACAAACGTAGTAACAGGAGCAGCCTCCGGGATCGGCAAAGCAACAGCACAACTACTCGCATCCCGCGGCGAAAACGTCATCACCGTCGACATCCACAACGCCGACATCACAGCCGACCTCTCAACAGAAGAAGGCCGAAACCACTATGTTGAGCACATACACGCACGCACCGCAGGCAAAATAGACGCAGTCTACGCCATCGCAGGCCTCGCCCTACCCGAACCGGCCACCATCGCAGTCAACTACTTTGGTGCACTCGCCACCATCACCCCACTGCATGATCTACTCGTCGAATCAGACAGCCCCCGCGTCGTCCTCACCTCGTCCATCGCCTCATACATGGGTTATGACGAACCCCTCCTCAACGCACTCCTCCACAACGACGAACCCTACGCGCTACAACTCGCACAAGAACTAGCAGCCGACGACCTACGAAAAAACCTCATCTACGGCACAAGCAAACACGCCCTCACCAGATGGATCCGCGCCAACGCAGTAAAAGACGAATGGGCGGGACGCGGTATAGCAGTCAACGGAGTAGCGCCCGGACTCATCCGGACCCCAATGACCCAAGACCTGCTCGCCAACGACGAATCACGCACAGCAGTCGAAGAACAATGCCCAGCCCCCTACCACGGGCCAGTCGCCCAACCCGAATGGATCGCCTCAACACTCGCATTTCTTGGCAGCCCCGACAACATGTTCATCACCGGTCAAGTACTTTTTACAGACGGAGGAGCAGAGGCGCTCGCCAGACCAGAACTGGTATAGCGCCTCACACGCAGGGTGCGCGCAGGGAAGCGCACCCTCACACTGGGATGGACGAGACGCGGAAATTACCGCAACTCACCACCCTAGGGCGACGATCTGGTCGAGTCAGTCTGGGATAACTGCCTCGACCAGACAAGCCCTACGAATCCAAGCGTTTACCCGTGACAACCGCGTCCGAGATTTCATAACCCAAAGATTCATAGAAACGTAAAACATCAGTGTTGCTGCTGCGCACCATCAACTGAATTTTGACGCAACCCAAAGATTTCAGGCGCTCTTCAGCTTCTTGAACGAGTGCTTTACCGATTCCGCTGCCTTGAGCAAGCGGGGCAACAGCAAGGTAGTACAGCCATCCACGGTGTCCATCAAAACCGCTTAAAACTGTGCCAATCACATGGTCGGACTCGTCAACAGCAACAAGAAAATGTTTAGGCCATGTGTCATATGCGCGAGCGATGTCGTGATGCGGGTCGTTCCACGGGCGGACAAGACCAGCTTCTGTCCACAATGCAACGGCCGCGTCAGCATCTCCTGGCGAGTACTCACGAATAGTGAAGGTCATTCTTGCATCTTCCTCCGCCCATGCTTGGCGAACAAGAGGCTCAACTACCACGCTTTTGAACGTGCAATCACACTATTTTAATGTATGGCAGATACCGTAAACCTAAAGAAAAATATGAAAAATTTGGAAAGTGTTACGGTACTACATGCCGTTGGGCTCATGATTTGAAAGGAAAAGATGGAACTGGGAGTACGTGAACAGCAACGTCAGCGCACTCAAGCAGCAATATTGGATGTTGCAGCACAAGAATTTGACCGCCGCGGTTATGCAGATGTTTCTTTAAGTGACATTGCAGCGAAGGTAGGGGTCACGAAAGGTGCTGTGTACTTTCATTTTCCATCGAAAGCAGCTTTAGCTACGAAAATTATTGAGAAGTATTTTGTTGCGTGGCAGGCACTTCTTGGCGAAATAGACGCACAAGAGTTAAAAGGTATTCCTGCTTTACGGTGGTTGTCGCATGCCGTTGCCGAGCGTTATCAGCAAGACCCTGGGGTTCGTGCCCCGCTGAGGCTGATGCGAGAAGCAGACATTATTGGTTTAGATTTCCCAACACCATTTGTGGCGTGGATAAACGTTGTTACTGAAAAACTAGAAGAAGCCCACAATATGGGGGTTCTACAGGATCACATTGACGTTTACGATGCGGCATGGCAGATTGTCGCCAGTTTTTTTGGCGCTCAAGAGGTGTCACATCATTTGCGTGGACGCGACGATTTAGTTGAACGAGTCGACAAGATGTGGCAGTTGTTGTTGCCCGCGTTAACTGTGCATGATTCGAAACCGTAATGAAGGAAGCATCGTGCAGGATTCACTCCTGCACGATGCTTGTTTTATTCAACGCTTTTTAGTGCGCTGGTCATATCGATACGGTTAATGCGGTGAGTGAGCAAGAACGTAGCGGTCAGCGCGAAACCAATAGTTATTGCTGAGGCGATAGCCCAACTAAGTGGCGTCAAATAGGGCTGATAGGCTGCGCGTTCGGTACTGAACAAACCAACATACTTGGTTAAGAACCACCACCCGGCAGGAATACCGATGAGCCATCCCACTAGTGTTGTAAAGAAATTCTCTCTACTTGCGAGGGATCGAATCTCTGAAAGACGAAACCCGAGCACGCGTAATGTTGCATAATCTCGGACACGCTCAGCAAAACTAAGCGCCCCCAAGTTGTACAGCACGACGACGGCAAGAACTATCGCGAACACTTTAATTAACGTGAAAACACTAGAGAGCGAGTTGACGAGTGCTTGAGCGTTTTGGCGTTGCTCATCCAAGGTGAGGGAACTGAGTGCGCCAGGGATTACGACATTAGTATCGGGTGCTTGTGACGCAAGGAAACTATTTGGAGTGAAGTCTCCCCCCGCGAGTTCCCACGCTGGTGCAGTAAACAGTACTCCTTGAGGTTCTGACACTTGAGTAACCGCCACGATATGCGTGTCAATTGTTGTGCCGTTCGGTAGTTTTACGCTCAGGGGGTCCTGCACCGTAAGGCCAAGCGTGCGCGCTAAATGTTCAGATATGACGGCACCTTCATCAGGGCGTAGAGGCTGACCTTTGTTGTCGAAAACCTGAAAATTAGTTCCTTCATCTAATACCGTCAGAACGTGGTCCGTGCCTGAATCCGGGATGATCCGCACAGGTGTTTGTTGTATCCATTGGCCTTCTCCTACTGCTTGTTCAATATTTTCTTTCTCGGGTTGTGTAGCAGTTGGAGAGATGCGTAACTGAGCGTCATATTGATATTGCTGGGTGTATGAACGTTCTACCTGTTTGTTGAGGGTGTCGGGCATGCCAAACCCTGTGGCAAGCAGCATCATGCAACCCATAGTGGCAATAATTCCCATGGCTACACGAACAGGGTTTCCAGAGGCATCACGTATTGCCCAGCGACTACCGAAAGCCACTCGTCCCCAAAATGATGTGAACCGTTCCAACGGGGAGCGGCGGGCACGGCCAGCTTCAGGTCGCATACCTTCAGCTGGGTTCATTCGGCGCATGGGGCGGGTCGCAGTCCATGATGCCAAAACACATACGGCAAGTAGTAGTGCAGGAAGCACCAAATTTCCTACAGTGTATGCCGGTTCCCATGAGGGTAAAGAAAAACTATTTTGCTGGGTGCTTAATACGTATCGTGACAATGTCGGGGTTAAAACAAGACCAACAACGCTACCTAAAAGTACGGTAATTGAGCCGACGATACTGTAATACCAGCCGACAGTTCGGTTGGTGCAGCCCAAGGCTTTTAAGGTTGCCACTTCAAAGCGCTGAATATCGGTCAGTCGTCGAATAGACGTGAAAATAGATAGCAATGCGACGAGCAAAAACAGTGATGAAAACAGGTATGACATGCTTTTGATTTGTTCGGCGCGTTCATAAGCGGTAGCTACATAGGGGTGGCTGTCGCGTTGCATATAAGAGCCGTATTTTTCACCAAGAGCCTGTGTTGCTTTGTCTCTCAGGCCTTCGGTTTCGCCACGAACCAGAACTGTTTGTTCAATTGGTTGTGTCGTTGTGAGTGCTTTAAAAGCATCGATATCCACGATGGCGTATCCGAAGGATGCGGGTTCAGGTGACACAAGTCCGGTGCCGGTATACGCGATTTTGTCGGGTTGGATGATTGTTCCCGCAACTTCACGTTGTACGTCGGTTTTTCCTGCTCGCACAGTCACAATGTCACCTACGCGTATGTCATTGTGTTGCGCATATTCGTTATCAACCCAGACACCCTTTTGCGATGTCACAGTTTTACCCGACACAACGTAAGGAACATTCAGGGTGTCTGAGACAAAAGGAGAGATACGAAGAGTGCCCGTATCCGCGTTGTCTATATGTGTCGCTTGTGTTGATGAGACAAGTGCAGCTTCGCTCACCCCATCAATCTGTTTAACGTTGTTGAGGTCGGTGGTGGTTAAACCGTGTCCAGCAACCCACGCGTCAGGCAGGGCATTAGCATCAGCGAAAGAGTGCAATTCGTTTTCGATGCCACGCCAACCGCCACCTAAACCCGAAAATATGAGGACACTCAAACACGCCATGAAAGACACGGCAGCAAACTGTGCCCAGTACTGTTTGAGGTCGCGCCTGAGTTTACGAGCAAGAATCCCAAACATGACTAGAGTCTTTCTTCGATGATCTCTGGCGAGGAATTAACAGAATTTTCGACGACTTTTCCGTCAGCGAGCCTAATGAGTCGGTTCGCAGACGAAGCTAATGACGCATCATGTGTCACAACGACGACAGCCGTGTTACTGGTGTGAGCGGTACGTTGCAGTTGGCTGAGAATGTGTAAACCAGTTTTTGAATCGAGTGCGCCGCTTGGTTCGTCGCATAAAAGTAGTGCTGGTTTTTTTGCTAGCGCACGTGCGATAGCCACTCGTTGCATTTCGCCGCCGGAGAGGTGACGAGGAAACTGATTTAATCGATGCCCTAACCCGACCTCTTCAAGGAGTTGTTTGGCCACATGTGCGGCTTCTTTGTGTGGCATGACGAGTGCCGCAGCAAGTGCAACGTTTTCTGATGCGGTGAGGTTAGGAATGAGGTTGTAAAACTGAAAGACGAACCCAACTTGTGTGCGTCTGTAGTTGGTGAGTTCTTGTTCAGAGAGACTTTCAAGGGCTTTATCGCCTGCGGTAATTCGACCGGAGGTGGGCCTGTCCATTCCGCCAAGGATGTTTAATAGTGTGGATTTTCCCGACCCTGAAGGCCCCAGTATCACAGTGAAGTTATTGGAATGGATGTTTACATCAACGTCAGACAGCGCAGTGACTTGCGCGTGTCCTGTTCCAAAGATTCGAGTGACACCGCGCGCTGAAATGTGTGCTGTGTCGAGGGCTACCATTGCACAATCACAGCTCCGTAGTGTGTCCCAGCACCTGTTCCGACAAGTAGTGCGCTTTCTCCGGGCTTAATGGGGGTTCGGTTAAGTGCCAAAGGAATGCTTGCAGCGATAGTGTTTCCGACTTCTCCTAAGGTGACTGTCATTTTGTCCCAGCCCCAAAAGTGCGACATTTTATGCATACCAGCTTTGCTGGTCTGGTGCGGAATGATGCGGTCTATTCCTGCGGTGCTTTTACTTAGCCCAGGGCGGAGTTCTTCAAGGAACGAGGGGAACAGGCGTATCGCGCTTTTTAGAAGTCGCAAACCGTTCATGTCGAACTGGAAATCTGAAGGAACTTCATTAACTCGACTTGCTGATAGGCGGCTTCCAAAGCCGCGGATCTCTGCGTCTTTGATGCCGTTTGGATCAGTGGAGAAAGCCATGTCGACGATGCCTTGGCCGGGTGCGGAAGCTCGTCCGACAACAACGGCGGCGGCAGCATCACCGATGAGGATTGCGCTTTCGGGTTGATTGAAGTTGAGTCCGCGGCTTCCAGCTTCGGTAGACACTATGAGTACGTTGTGTGCTCGACCCGCGTCAACAAGGAACGCGGCGTGCTGTAGTGCCAGCAAGAAAGAAATGCATGTTGCGTGTACAGAAAATGCAAAGTGACCTGTGAGTCCGAGTTCTGTCGCCAATAGGGCGCCGCCGTCTGGAATTGCTTGCATGGGGGTCCCTGACGCGTTGATAACCATGTCAATGTCTTTCACGGTTAATCCTGCATCGTCGATGGCGCGTTGTGCTGCAAGGGCCCCAACGTTACAGGGTCTTCATCCGGGCTTATCCAGTGCCGAGTGTGGACACCAGTGCGATCAATGGCTTCTGTTTCAGAGATACCGCATAGCGCTGCAACTTCTCGGGTGGGAACAATGCGACGAGGAAGTGCTTCTCCAGAGCCAAGCACTTTTACGGCAAGAACATTCACGCTTACATCCTTTGTGGGAAGTGATAGTTCAAAGAACATACCAGCCGACCGGTCAGCGAGTACAGAAATTTTTACTGCATAAGCGTCATATCCGACTTTTGTATGATGGAAATATTGGTGATTTCACCAATCGTATTAGTCATTCATAAAATGAGACTAGGGTTACATGCGTGTTTTGAACTTGTTAAGGTGTTTTGGTAAACAAGGAATTTATGCATATGGAGTGCACTTTATGAGCCAGTCTTACCCAGAACCAGAAACCACTACGCAGCCCGCTCCTGAAACTTCCCCCATTCAGAGCTACGACCCGAACCCGCC
Organism: Timonella sp. A28; assembly: GCF_051200815.1. Classification (GTDB taxonomy): domain Bacteria; phylum Actinomycetota; class Actinomycetes; order Actinomycetales; family Cellulomonadaceae; genus Timonella. The sequence continues at coordinate 1,979,979 of NZ_CP195159.1, forward strand.
TCGGAACACGCAAGACAGCCAAGGCGTTTCGTTCTTTAAAGCGCTTTTTGACCTATCCTTCAGCCACTTTGTCACCTTGAAGTTCGCGAAGTTCATTTACGTTCTTCTGCTTATCTTTGTTGGTTTAAGTTACCTGATTGCGTTCTTTGCGCTGGCTGGCATAAGCCCGCTGTATGGATTCCTTGCTCTCTTCCTTGGCGCAATCGTCTCCGCTGTCCACATAATTCTTTTACGCATTGGACTCGAATTTGCGGTCGCAATGATCCGTACCGCAGAAAACACAACCACCCTCGCAAAGCGTTAAAACATGTGAAGGGGGTGGGTGCAGAACGTTCTGCACCCACCCCCTTCGCCGTTTTAAGCAGAACTAATCAGTCGCTTTCCTGTAATTCCATATGCAGGACCGGGTAAGGGAATCCAAAACCGTCTACCTCGTCGCGACGCTTCGCGACGAAACCGTGGCTTTCATAAAACCCCACAGCTGCAGGGTTCTGCTCATTAACCTCGACAGTTAGCGCGTGATTCCGCGCTAGACCGTCACGTAACAATGCCGAACCAACACCTTGATGACGTGCCTCGTCTGCTACAAAAAGCATGTCGAGGCGGCCCTCTGCAATGCCAGAAAAACCAACCAGTTCACCATCGATAAAAGCACCAGTTAAATCAACTTGCGGAAAATACGACGGAATTTCTTGCATGAAATAACTGAAATGTTCGTCTGAAAGGAAACTGTGCGTTGCCCGCACAGATGACCCCCACACCTCCAAAAGTTTGTTGTACACGTTACAACCCAGTGGACGTTTCAACTCGATCATAGTCACGCCTCAACACTAGGCTTTTACGCCCTCACCTGTACATATATTTCGATAGGTGGCATGTGGTGTGAATGGAAAAAGTGTGGCATCAGCAAAAGCTGATGCCACACTACTTCGCAACGAAACTATGTTCTACACAAGCTATGCTTTGCGGCGCTTGAGTAAAAAGAATCCGCTAACGATGAGGCCAAGAGCGACGAGCCCTGCAATACCAAATGCGACCCCTTGAGCACCGGTTTTGGCAAGCACGCCTCCACGGTCTGTGGCCTCGACAGTGTCGCCTTGTGTGCCTGCGCTAGGTGAAGGGTTAGAGCCGTGTGCGCCAGGAACGGTTGGTTCTTGAGCTGGCTTTTTACTAGTGTCACGTGCATCTGCTGTCGGAGTGGGGTCCAGCGTTGGCTCTCCCCCATTGTTTCCGTCGCTTTGGTTATCGGATACAGGTTGTGGCTGCTGTGTGGAAGACCCGTCAGCAGTGCCATCAGATCCAGTATCAGATCCATCGGTTCCGTTGTCAGGCTGGCTAGGCTTTGGCTCTTCAGGTTTCGGCTTTTCTGCAGGGGTTTCCTCAGTGCTACCGCCGGTTCCGCCATCAGTGCCGCTGTCCGTGCCGCTGTCAGCTTCACTAGATTTCAGTGCACCTACGCGGAAAGAGTGCCCGCCAGTTGCTGCGTCGTCAGTCCACAAAACTTGACGAGTGCCGTTTACCGTTGCCGGTGAAATCGCGAAACCTTCATTCGCCAGATTTTCTGTTTTTGCTGGTCGCTCATAAAAGCCAACCTCAGTGTAAGCGCTTGATTGGGCGGCTTTGGTTTCTTCTTTTGACTGCGTCGATTCTGCTCCACCAAGGGCAAACACTTGTGAGCGCCCTTCGCACACTTCATCGCACACAACCCATAATTCGTTGCGTACAGTGTCGTATTCGAGTTCCATCACCCCAGCGAATGCTGAATCAAATGAGGTGACTCGAGTAATGGAGCCATCTAAGCCAAGGGCATATCCAATGACAGTTCCGGTTGCTTCGACACCAACAAAAGCGATGCCCTCAACATGGTTGGTGTAGGTGTCTGGTGTGTATGGCGCTTTAGTGGATTCGTCAATCACGCCTGCAGCAACGAGATCTGCACTTGGCACCCATGTGATTCCTTCGATACCTGAGTTTGGGGCCGCGTTAGGGTAGTGCTCGGAAAGGTTCCATTCGTGGCTTGCTTGTATATCGCCGGTGCCGATGCCCACAGGGTTAACGTCATACAACAGTACGGATGGGCGTGAAGCTTTTGGTGCGCCTACTTCTGTGTTTCTTTCTGAGCCGACAAGAACACCATTTTTGGCTGCACCGCCAACAAGGACTACGCCTTCAGCGTCAATGTTTCCGGTGCCATCTGGGTAGCGTAGTTTATGACCACCTACCCAGCCTTTTGCTTCACCAACTCGGTTAGGGAAGACATCCATTTTGTGTAAGATGCCTTCGCCGTTGCTTACAGCCCAGACGACAGATTTTGATTCGTACACGGCACTACTCATGTCGCCGGTGAACGTGTTGGATTCGTCGAACTCAACCATTCCTTCAGGGCCAGGCCATGGAAGCTGAGTTTTCGTGGGAGTGGTTGGTTCCGCAGGCGGGACGGTTTGACTAGCCTCAATGTTTGGAGAGGCTGATGAGGCTGTGCTGGAAGTTTCTTCTGGCGGATTGACCGGTGCTGCAGATGCTAATGATGCAGCTACGAGCGGTGCCACAACGATTCCTGCTGCCATGCCATACGTGAGGCGGATGCGCCCTGCATGTTGGTTACTCATCGTTCTCTTTTCTGATTGTGCTTACAAGCCTTGTCGTTTTTAGCGCCTGTTTAAGGCACGTTCCTTTCCGTGAGTCTTGGGACCAGAGCGGTCCTTGACGGCATATGAGATGCGGCGTGGAGGCTTTTTCAGAATTGCAGAAAATGATGCGAAAGGGACAAGGGGAGTGCTTCCCCTATTTTTCTTAATATGTGCACTGCCAGCAGGTTTACAGAACGTCAGAAAATTGATTCACGTGGAACGCACCTTTTGGTAGTTTTTAATACGCATTTTGTGCACAAAATAAAATGTCTGTGTGGTCGGATACGCTGAATGCCTGATGCGTTTCAATATCGCTGAAGAAAAGGAAGAAGAATGGCGATTCCACGCTCGAAAGACGAGCTACTTGCTGCAGTAACCAGCACATATGCCTTATTGGTTGCAGATTTAGCTCGGGTTCCAGAAGAATCAGCGCGAGAAAAAACCATGCCTGGACATAAGGCAGGTAGCCTGATGAGCCCTGCTGACCTCGTCGCATACCTTATTGGGTGGAACCAGCAAGTATTGCTGTGGCATGAGCAGCGTGCGCAGGGCGTAGAGCCAGATTTTCCGGCAGCAGGGTTTACCTGGAACCAGTTGGGTGAGCTGGCGCAACATTTTTATGCACAACGCACACACACGTCTTGGACCGAATTACTCACCGAATATGAGGCGGTAAAAACCGCAATAGTTGCACTCATCGAGCAACTCAGCGACGACGAGTTATATGGCACGGTATGGTACAAAAACTACACTGCTGGACGAATGATTCAGTTCAATACGTCGTCGCCTTACGCGAACGCTCGTCAGCGAATTCGTGCATGGTTGCGGGCAAACAACCATTAGGTTGTTTGCCCGCAACAATATGCAAGTTCAATTGAGCTGAGGGCTATTCTGCTTGAAGAATCGCTTCGGGGGATTCAGGCAAGATTTGCCCGCCGTCAACAATGAGAGTCTGCCCGGTAATGTATCCGGCTTCGGTGGACGCGAGGAAAGCCGCAGCGTTTCCAATGTCGCGAGGGTCGCCAAGGCGTAAAGCAGGGATTCCGCGAGCCATTTGCGCAAGGTACTCTTCTCCTTGATCGCGCAGCCCGTCAGTCAAAATGTTGCCCGGCAAAACGCCGTTGATGGTGATGCCATCACGGGCAACTTCAAGAGAAGCGCCACGCATGAAGCCTTGTTGGGCTGCTTTGGTGGCCCCGTAGTGTGACCAGCCCGGATATCCGGTGTGCGAACCAGTGATTGACGTAGTGATGACAATGCGGCCGTACTTGCGTGGCTTCATGAACTTCAGTGCTTCTTGCACGGTGATGAACGTCGATTTGGTGTTGACGGTGAAAATGGTGTCCCACTGCTCGTCGGTGAGTGTGTCGAGGCCGGCTTGTGGGAAAATTCCTGCGTTCGCGCACAAAACATCGATCTGGCCGAACTCTTCATGCACTTCGGCGAAGACTGTGCGTACTTGTTCTCTGTTGGTGACGTCGAGTTTCTTGGCGTGGGCACCAACTTCTTGAGCGGTGTGTTGTGCGGCTGCTTCGTTGAGGTCCGCTATGACGACTGTTGCGCCTGCTTCAACAAGGGATTCGACGATGCCTCGCCCAATTCCTGATGCTCCACCGGTCACGATTGCTACACGGTTTTTGAGGGAAAACATGCTCCACGGCTCCTTGCTTGGCGCCTGCTGACCGGCGGGACAAGGTGTCCGGTGAGGGTTCGTCAGCAGGCTGCCGAATTCAGTCGGATGAAAGTGTTATTTCACGAGTGAACTAACACTTTCACCATATCTGATCAGTACTTTTTTCTAAAGCAGGATGAGGGACTGGTTGTTGGTGGGGTTATCCACAGAGAAGAATAATTCCGCTGTTTTCGGATAAAAAGCAGTAAAATAGCCTAGAGCCTCGTAATGAGGTGAGAATATCCCTCCGTGGAAAGGGCAATATGGCAGACCTGAACGACGATCGGAATGTTAATCCGATGATTTATGACGCGATGTGTGAATTAGAAACACGAATTAGTGGCCAGTATGTGGCTTGGAAGCGTGAAGCGAAGACTGAAGAAGAAGCCGAGTATTGGCAGCGTGAGATTCTGCGGTTGAGCCAAGAGGTGCAGGCCGTGGACATTGACAGCCAGTCTGCTATCGATGCGAAGCGTGCCGAGTTGCGTGAGTTGTTTGCTTCTTTGCCGGATGAGGCTCCAGAGGTTGGCTTGTGACAGAGAAATTAACTCCGCAGGAATTGAGACGCATTTTCGAAGCTGATGTTCGGCCATATATTGATGGTTTGCGTGGTGGTGTTTCGGCACAGCCACCACGTTTTGTATCCGTGGGTGGCCAGCCTGGGGCAGGTAAAGGGCGCATATTAAAAGACGCACACAGGTCGATACCAGGTTCAGCTCCAGTTAATGGGGATAATCTCAGGCGATTCCATCCAGATTATGCTCGTTTGATGCGTGAGGATCCGCTGCGTATGCCCGAGGTGACAGCTTCGGCATCGGGGCCCTGGGTCGGTATGTCTAATGAGTATTTGCGAAACCAGAAAATTAGCGCAATCGTTGAGACCACGCTGCGGGATTCAACGATGTTGCAGCGTGAATTTCAGGCGTTTAAAGATGCAGGATATGAGACGGAACTTCGAGTTGTTGCTGTTCCGCTAGAGGTTTCGCGTGCAGGAACGGTTGAGCGTTATATCGAGCAAGTCAAAGACTATGGTGCTGGTCGTTGGACGCCAGGCGCTGCACATGATGTTGCTGCTGCAAATGTAGGCAATACCGTTCGTGACCTCGTTGCTTCGGGAGTGGTAGACCGCGTTGTTGTCCAAAATCGTGAAGGCACGATTTTTCATGATGAAAACGTTCGCGACGGCGGTATCGCGCGAGGAGAAGCCGCCGCGGCAGCTGTTGAAACAGCGAGAGACGTTCGCACGATGACTCCACAGCAGGCGCAAGTATGGATTGAGCGCACAGCGGAGGCTTTAGATGCGCGGGGGAAACTCGGTCAAAACGACCCTGATCTGGTGACTGTGTGTAATCGCTTAGCCACAGTGGATGCTGCTGCTGTTGTTCCGCACGCTTATTCAGATGAAATGAACTGAAAAGAAGTGTGGGGCTCTTCAACGGGCCATCATTACTTCGTCGAAGAGCCCCACACAGTTAGGGTCGCTACTTAAAAGTTGAGAACTTCAGAGCGTTTGACGGGATCACTTACCCAAAAGTTTTCTGATTTTCCTTCAGACTGCCACTGTGAGAAAAGAACCCACTCATTATCAACCAACTGCCATGCCCATCCTCGCTGAGAAAAACCGGTGAACAATAAGGTGTTGATCTCTTCTAATGAACTAGGAGCCGTGGGCAGAGGATATGCAAAAGATCGAGGGCGCCCACGCATGCCCGGTGCACTGTGTCCAGCACTATTAAGCCGTGATATGCCGTATACGACTAAAGGGCTAAGCATAGAACGGGTCACTCGCTGCTCAGACACCATGCCATTTACGTCTTTTGAGGAAGCACGGGCTCTATCCATTCCGCCATCACATTGGACAGGACTGTAACCAGCGTTGATTGAGCGTAATGCTTCAACTATCTCATCCAAAACCTCAGGTGAAGTCTCATACGCATGTACCAAACGCATTGCTACAGAAATGTAGTTTGAGTTATTGGCAATTACAGGCACATTGAGTGGTAAACCACCGCCTTCTTTTGTTGTGTCGGCTGCAGCCAGATCACTAGCAAATACAAGAGGCATAACAAAGTTCTGATTGTCTGCGTTTTCAAGAGCATCATTCAGTCCGGTAATGGGACTGAACTTTTGATTTTTGCTTAAGAGGTTGCTTGTATCTCCAAAATTCTCAGAGAACTTACTGAGCGCATGCCAGTCATCGGAACGTAAAACATGTGCGACTAGCGTTTTTAGCGGAATAGTCGTTGATAGCACTGGAACGGTAGGAGCCCCACCATTGGTCGTTGGCTCCCAATGCAAGTGGGCTGTTACGTCCTCGTGTTCCCGTGCTGCAGCCAGCAAAGCAACGGAAGTAAACCATCCTGCTAGTGGTGTGGAAGTAAGACCTTCTAGTTTGTGAGAAGTGGTCTGTTCATTTATTTTTGCTCCAGTCACGACTGAAGCCGGGACGTCAGGTAACGAGAAACTTACATCTTGCGGGTGTGCTGATGCTCTCCAATCTGCAAGCCGTACAAGGGCCTCTAGATAGGCAAGCCCCCACAAACCGAAAGTGGAATTAAGATGGGAAAACTCTTGTGCATGACGTTGACCGATTGTGTGCCCTTGAGCGTCTAAGGGTTGGATTAATGGTCGATACCAGCCATGGTGCGCGCCAATAAGATGCAGAATTAACGGATCATTAATGCGTGCAGAAACAAGATCCACACTGAGGGCTTCATGACGCCAGCCAGGTAAAACACCAAAACGTTTAGCCTGCGCCCCCCTCGTCCGTGGGGTCGTTGTGGATGTGAGTGATTTAGCTAGACGATCATCATAAACTTTTCCATTGGCTAGGTATTTTTGGAATGCAGAATCTGCCTTGCCTTGGTCGTGAAGCGCACCCGCAACAGCGACGCTGTCTGCTAAGGCTGAATGTAAACCAGCACAGCGTGCATCAGTCAGAGCCCATGCTCCTACCTGTTGCTGATGAGTGTGCAGAAGAACGGGTTTAGCAGCATCTTTGGACTGCTTTTCATTCTTCACTGCACACGTAACAACTATATGGAATCCGTTTTCGTCATCATGTGTGCGAATAATTTTCTTGGAAAGTGTGAGCGCGTTGACGTATTTCGATATGAGCTCTAGTGAAGTTTCTTCTGCCCACGCAAGGATTTCTTCAAAATATGTGTCCTCGTCAATGAAGGAAGACCTTGATGGGAAAGAGCCGATTATCCGAGAACTGTCGTGTATTTCGGCGTAATTTTCGGCAGCACGTAAGGTTTGCGGACTCAATGGAATACGGAACGTGTTCGATGCTAGAGCAAGACTGCCATTGTGAACGTTTCTGAGCCGTTTTAGTACAGCTGCTAGAGACACATCATCTGGCAAGTCCTGTGGTGTAACTTTGCCCGTCCAACCGTATTTCTTGGAATAACCACCAATCTCAGGCTCGAGAAGAACATCTGTTGCTCGAAGAACCTCAAATTCGTTTTGCGGGACAGTCCACCCTTCAAGAGTTGAATCCCAAATGCGTATGCGATGCAGCTCTGCGGTAAAGGGCTCCGTGAAACTGGCAGTGTCCTTAATGGCTTCAACATCAGACAGTTCAGTTTGAAGGGTTTTTCCGGTAAGTAATGATTGAAGTGCAGAGCGCGTAACAGACACAACTTCACTCGCGTCAACAAGGAAATGCTCTTTTAGCGCATCAACGTGCTCAAGGTGATGACGCCATGCAACCCGAACTTCAGGTACAGTTTCAGCGTCTGGGCCTGCAATGAGTGCTTCAACACGCACATCATTTTCTGGACGAGGCCTCGTCTGTGCAAGCACAGGTAATTGAACGCGAGTTAACGTTCCAATGCGTCCTTGCCTGTGATCGAGTTTTTCAAGAGAAAAACTCGGATGATTTTTCAGGTTTTGAACACCGGCATAACTAAAATCTATGGAACCTTCTTGGCTCACATCACGCAAGAAAGTTTGAACGTTGTGGAGCGGCTCTTCACCATAAATGAATGCGCTCGGTTTTCTGACGACTGGAGCATCAACCCACCCGCCAACGATAGTCGCATGACCCTGCTTTGATAATCCATCGCGGTTGAGTCGCCCAAGTCTCTGAACGAGGGGACCCCACGGGCATACTTCAGTAACTAGATGGTCAACGCTGAAATCAACGCCGACTTCAAGGGTTTGTGTGGAAACAAGAAGTAGCGGACCATCTTGAAGTACAGGTTTGTCTATTGGGCGAAACCTGGAGGTTGTGAGCACAGGTTCAGGTGGCTGCACAGAGCCTTTGGGATGCTTCGCTTTTTCAAGCAATTGCGTCACCTTATGTGCCAACGCAACAGTGTTCACGAATACTGCAATGCGTTGTGCCCCCGAATGCCAAGCTTCAAGGGCAGCATTAACTAACTGTTTTGAAACAGCTGTTTCTTTACCATCAGTCCACTGCATTTCGACTGTTCGAGCCGCATTAATTCGCGTTTTTTCAGCGCTGCTGAACGTTGTGTTGAGCTCGAACTTTTGGTCCTCATCACTGGACAGGCCTTTAGGGATTGTTGCTCCGAGTAATACAACGCGAGAGTCCGGCAGACCTAATGCGTGTGGTGCTTGTTGTTGAAGCGAAAACGCTTTACGAATGGTTGTGACGGCTTGCTGAGATAGGTGTGGTTCGTCGAAAAGTACGAGGGAGTCGATGCCAGTAAGTGCGCCAGCGATCGGAGATGCACCGAGAGATACTCCGAAACCTCGCATCAAAAGACGCGACACGTATTGATTGCTTGTCAAAGAAACGATGGAACAGCCGGTAGCGCGAAGCCATACTTTGCTGTCGGGGCGGTCGCCATGTATTCCCGACGAAACGATCGCTTCAGTTTCTCCTTCGCCAAGTAGCGTTTTTAACGCTGCACGTACTGGCGCGAGTGGAGAATCTGGTTCTGCGGAGTTTATTTTTTCGGCGAGATGTTCTGAATATGTTGCTGTTGAATCGACCAAAATTTTTCGATCAACAACATGGAAAATACGTTGTGGTGCTGTTCGCTGTTCGCCGTGTGCAATTTGACGAGCAAGCTCATACACCGCAATGGCTATCGTGGCTGTTTTTCCTAATCCTGTAGGTACAGCGATTGGGGACGGCCAAGAATTTTCACGTACCTGATGCGCTAGGCGGCTTTGCCAGGTGTATGGAGAATAGCTGTGGATTGCTTCAAAGTAGGTTTCAAATGAGGGAAATTCGGCGGTCATGTTGTCACCAATCGTGTTGGAGCGAAAACACCAAATCCGAGGTCTTGGCGCTCACCCAAAATAAGTGGGCCAGAGATTTCTTTACTCGTAGCGAATGACAGCCACCATGTTCCGTTTCCTTCGCTTAAGTCAGATGTAGACCATCGGGCATGCCAGGGATGCGGTGGAGCGTTTAGGCAATATTCGATGTGAATATCTACCCCGTATGTTTCCCTCATGTAGTTTTTTATTTCTAGGATGACGATACGAGCGTCAGGGAACCCAAGAAGAGGCGTAGCGGATTGCCATTGCGTGGACGTCTCAGTCCAGGTGCTTGGTTGTAATGCGCGTGGTTGGTGCACGCGCCATTTTGTGTTGAGTAAACTGCTGTCGTCGATGATGTCGAGTATTTGTGGGGCAGTTTCAGCTATTTCAGCTTGTATTTCTTCCACAGGAACTTGTGTGCTTGTTTTCTTTTGCATAAAACCAAGGCCAACAAGTCGTCCGTCTGCGTATGGGCGATAACTGTCTGTGATGGGCACAACCGCCACATTCTTGAAGGCGAGGGAAGAAAAACGGTGGAAGAGATGAGGGATTTTCCAGTGCGGGATGGCATATTCAAGCGAGATAACGTCAAGATTTTCTCCATCAATTTTGTTTAATGGAATGTAATCTATTGCTTGCGTAAAGCCTGAAGCCGGTAAAGGCGGCAGCTGTCTAATAGTTGGGTCTGCCGAAAACGTACGTTCGAAGTTTATGTCGAACCATTCGCAGGTGTTTTTCTGCCATCCACGTGTTTTTCCACGCGAAGATGCGTGTGGATAATACCGAACACATTCCCCGTTAAGTGCAGGCAGTTGTGGAACTTCATCTACATAAAGTTGAGCTGCGTTGTGTGAACGACCAAAGTAGGGAACCCGCTGCGCCACATGTTGCAGTACCATAATTTCTTGCTCAGAGAGGTCAACATCAACCCAGAAATACAGTGTGCGGTCTGACATGACAAGCGAAGCTTGAGGTTTAGGTTTAATCGCACTTGTTAAAAGATTGAACGGGCTAAGGTCAACAACACTGGCAAGGGTTTTCTTATCTGTTTTTTCGGGTATGTTGCTGGATGGCACAAACGTCGGTGGCGCATCAACGAACGTGTGTTGTGGTGTGTCAATGAGTGGGGCTTGGCTTTCCGTAATACGTTGTAGCAGTTTAAACGCTTGGTTTCCTTGAGCTACATCGTCTTTGTGCAGATGATGCGCACCTGCTTTAAGCGCACCTAAAAGCCGCACAGGGCTAGGTGGCCAACTCACGGTTCCGTCGTCTGCTAGTCCGCTATAGTACGGAAAATCGTAGGTTACAGATATGCGTAGCATGCTAGTTGCCGTCAGCCTCTCCGGCAGCTTTGTCATGCTCTTCAGTGACACGGTATGTGATGAGATCGTTCAGGAACGTAGAGAACTGCAGCTGAATTGGTTCCGCGAATTCGAGGCCAACGTTTTTGGCATCTTTGAGCGCTTCGTGTAGCGCTTCAACAATTTCTTCGAAACTTGTGATGGTTAAGTCAACGGTTTCGGCTTTGTGTCCGTTGTTGATTTTCCATCCCCATCGTTCACCGGTGGTAACGAGTGCGCAGCTACTGCGCAGGAAAGTTTCTTCGCTGGAAAGATAATGCCCTGCCATTGCCAGCAGAGTGAGCACAGTTAAGCCAGCTTGTTTTTTCTCAGGCGTGCTAAAGCGTAGAGTGCGCAGATTGGTGAGCGAAATGCTTGCCTGTTGTGCAATGAGCTCACAGATAAAACCAGTTGTTTTTGTCTGCGAAGGAACCTGACCTAACCCAAATTGAGATGGACGAACTTTCCCAGACTTTCCTTTCAAATCTACAGATAGGTCATCGCCTTTTTGGGTGAGGGGGGTTGTCGAAAGAGGATTAATAACAAAGTCGAGTTTTGTGGCGCCAGAATTAACAGGCGAAGCTCCATACCCGACGATTTGGGAGGAGTATGATCGCGGCATTTTATGGCGTGCGGCGCTTCCTGAGGAAAGCCAGTATCCAAAAATTGCTGCATTTGGGAAGTGCGAAAAGAGGAGATCTGCGTTTTCGGGGCTTGCTGATAACACGAGCCCTTTCACTGATTCAGGAAGGTCTTCTTTTTCTCCCCACACATGTTTTCCGCCTTGGGTGGAGTATCGCAAAGTTGCGTCTACTTGTCGGTGTGCAAGTGTCCAAGAAGAAGCTTGGACGGAAAGCGCTTCGTGTAGTTGACGGTTAAGTAATGTTTTTTCGTTGCTGTCATTACCGTCAGGGTTTCCTGTGGTGACAAGTCCTGGGAGTGTTAAATCAAGCCGTTCTTGATTGTTCCACAGGGCCGTTTCTGCGCGGCCGCTCTGCGAACCAACACTGTCGATAATGACCATAGTGCCTTTTCGTGGCGCATTATCGGCATTCCTGGATAGCTGTGAAAGCCACCCGTTTTCGTCGAAGGTAGGGATGAATGTGTCTTCGGATAACGCAAAGGTTGATTCTCCAGATTTTGCGCCAGCATACGTTGGTGGAGCAATGGGGGTGGTGACGCCGGATAGCGGTTCAAGTGTGCGTTCAATGACAAGGCCTGCAACTTCAGGGCGTGCAACATTGCGGGCGACTGTGTTTTTGAGTGTGGACGACATTGGTTCTCCTCAGAAAAGTTAACGGTGTAAGAACAGAGCGCAGTTTTATATGTGTAAGGACAAATTATGTGAGGCGGATAAGCCCAAAACCGTAGTTTTTGGCAGACTTCACGCCAGTTCGTAGTGCCTCATTAAATAGAAGCGAATCAGTGACTACCCCTTTTACCTGCGCATGTATTGCAGGTATTTTTCCGGTTTTTAGTCCTAGCGGTAGCGTGCGCAAGGGGCTTAACGTGACATCAGGCTCAGTCTCAAGGCCTAGTGACGCAAAAGTTTTGGCAACCCACGCAGACCTTTCCTGCTCTGGAACGGTCACGGGTTTACGTCGGTACGCTCGCCCTTGCTTGAGTTGCGCATGTATTTCAGGTGATACACGTGATGGTGGTGTTTTTTGGCAAACCATCAATACGGAAGCCTGTATGTTTTCTCCAACTGCGACAACAGGTGTCCGATTTAGGCTTATTTGCTCACCGATTCGGGCGGGATGTTCGGGAAGCTTCATTGGCGCGGACATGAAGGACGGAGGCGCTATGGTCTATATGCCATAGTAGGTCGAGTTTGCTGCGAGGGTTTTCTCCGAGACCGCTGCGAAATCCAGACATGACATGAATGTGCGCTCGTTGTCGGTTTTCAAGGAAAACATCTCGAACCATTGGAGACAACCGAAATGCGACGTCGTAAAGGACGGTTTTTTGGGGTGGTTCTACTTTCTTCATAGTCCTAACTCTTATCGTGCGAACAAAAGTTTAGCCTCGTAAAACAGGCAATAGTAATTCTTTTCCTGTTTGACTGAAAGCCGCATATCTACTCTTACCAGTGCCCTCTGACAAAGCAATACTTTTTGTGAAAAAGAAAATTTGCGTTGTGAGTCTTATACATGCGTGGTCTTAACGAAATCGGGGGTGGTTCCACCTAGTGGTGGGATAAGTTCTGATTAGACCGAGTCCAGATTCTTTGTGGTCTCCGACGCCATCGTGGAGTGCAGAATTAAATACTTTAGGGTCGATTATTTGGCCAAGTATGTTGAGTTCGATGGTTTGAAGCGCAGTGCCGCTGTCGCTGGACCTTAGGGCGTTTTGAGTTTGTGTTTTTGGCAAGGTGGGAACGTGAAGCCCTAAATCTGCAGGTGGAGAGAAGATGAAAGAAAAGGCGGTTTCCATGCGGATGGAAATGTGCAGTGTTTGATGCGCAAGCCCATTAAGCACTGGCTTCTGTTTGATAACTGTGCCGAGAGTGGATGGGACATCGAGTTGTTTTTGCGAGCGAATCAGTACGAGTGATCGTTCTTGATCGAAGAAGTATTGAGGAGCTGCGGCTTCTTCGTGTGAACAGTCGCCGATGTCAGAGGCCGTAGATAATATTTTTTGGTAAGCCTGTTTCGGCTCTGCAGTGAGTAGTGCAAGGAACTTAGGGACGGGGCGAAGGAGGAGGTCGGATGATTGTGAAGAGCTTGAGTGGTCATTCATTCGTGGTTCGGCTTCCCTTCTTGTAACTCTGTATTTATTCGATACGCTAAACATTTATTTCTATGTGGTGCTTATACGCTAGCAAAGGTTGTGTATGCGCGCTTGGTTTTACCCGTTGTAAAATTTGTTGGCAGTCGATTTCGACTGGTGTTCCCTCTGTTTTTGTCCGATATGCAGAGAGCGTTAAACATTCCCCGCGTATGCGGGGGTGAGCCTTCGCTGGCCTGTAGAGACGTTGTGTTGCTGCAGGCCAGCTTTTCTTTTTGCGAGAGTGTTCGGTGTCTCGCTGAACGAAGTATTCCAGTATCCCGAGGATTAATTTCCGCGATCGAAGGAAACTCACATGTCGTATGCAACGGGAACATTTATGCGTGCCGCCCTTCAAACCCAGTATGGCGAGGCGTCGACTGTTCACTATGGTGAGTGTGCAGTCCCTACCGCAGACAAAAACCGTGTGGTTGTCGCGGTTGAGGCAGCTGCGTTAAACCCTGCTGACGTGTTTGCTATGCGTGGCAAGCCGTTCGTCATGAAGCTCGCTGGCGGTTTAACGAAACCGCGTCAACCCGTGCGTGACACCCATGCTGCAGTTAGAAAAATTAACGACACAGGACGGGATAGTGATCCCGAACAGTGGTTCGCCGGGGCCGGATGGCGGCGCGATTCGTAGAGTTTTGAAAGCATTGTGGCGGGGAAAAATAGGTAAACACCGGATCGCTATTTTTTATTCGTCGCCGCAGGCGAAAGACCTACAGATTATTAGCCGTGAACTCGCGGCTAAGCGACTCGTGCCACTTGTGGACTCCACCTGGACATTGGAGGACGCTTCCACAGCTTTAGCACGAGTTGCTAGCCATCATGCACACGGAAAAGTAGTCATCACACCCTAACTTTGAGTAGCTGTAACAGTTCCGGCTTTGCTGCCACCAGTGACAGAACCGGAAGTAACAAGACCCGCAACTTCTGTGCCGGTAACGTCAGCACCCGTATATACCGTGTATGTTTCGCCTTGCTTAATGTTTGGGCTAGAGAACACGAGGGTTTGGGCGTCTTTGGGGGCCGTGTATGCGGCGACGAGGTTACCTTCATCGTCGACGAGTGCAACTGATGTTCCGGCTGAAACTGTCTGACCGTAACTGACCGCTAGCACGCCTTGTTTGCTGGAACTTGGTGATTGGGCCATGCCTGCCGACCCGGCAGCAACAAGAGTGCCGCCATTCATCTCGAAGGTGCCGTTGTAGTCGAGTGCCCCGTTGCCGTTACTTGTTGGACCAGAAACGATGACTGTTCCGTCAGTGATGATCACGTCGCCGTTAGAGTCGAGTCCGTCACCGCCAGCGTTGATGCTCCATGTGCCGCCTGTTATGTCGACGAGTACACCTTCAGTGGCTTGATCGTTTGGGCCGCCACCACCCCTGTTTTGCCGAGTGCGTGTTTGCCCATCGGTTGTTTGGCCGTTGTCGGTTTGGTCGTCGTTAGACGCTGTTTGGTTTGCAACGGTCACAGTTTGTGTGGTGGTTGAGTTCGTTTCAATGGTGCCGGTGTCGCTTGTGTCTGTATTGTCGTTGCCTGTGGTGTCGTCACCAGGTCGGGCAGGACGTTCGCCGCCACCAGGGAAACTGCCATCTTCAGGTGGCGTACCCATGTTTGGTACACCAGCGTTTTGGTTGCTGGAGGTAGAACCGTCAGTTGCGTTAATGCCGTCGTCGGACGACACGATTGTTCCAGTCCCACCATCAAGATGCATTATTGCCGCTTCAAAACCTTCAACAGACTTTTTCACGTTAATGGTTCCGCCGGTGACACGCATGATTCCGTTGGTGGTGATGCCGTCGTCGCCGGCTTGTAATGCGAGGGTGCCGTCTTCTACGGTCACTTGGTTTTCCGCATCAATGGTGTCACTACCAGCAGTAACATCGAGTGTTCCACCAGAAATCCACACCACTCCAACAGGGTAGGAGGCGTCGTCGGTGTCGCTCACGTTATTGGACTTCAAACCATCACCTTGGGCGTCAACGGTGATATTGCCGCCGAGGACAACAAGGTGGTCTTTTCCACGAATGCCATCGTCTTTCGCTGTAACGTGAACTGTCCCAGATTCCACGACAAGGGTGTCTTTAGAAACGATCCCATCAGCAGCAACACCCGTCACATCTAAGGTGCCTTTACCTGTGATCCACAAGTCGGCGGTGGAATAGATTGCACCATTGGTTTCAGCGTCTTCTGAGGCAACGGCATCAGCGGCTTCACTAACAGTGTTTGTGGTGCCTTCAGCGAGGGCAAGAACCACCCAGTCCGCATTGACAACATTGATAGCTGAAATGTTTGCGGCTGTAATGTTGACGCCATTCAGCACTAAAACCACATCGGCTTTATCACCATCGACGACGATCTGACCTGCACTTAGTTCACCTGTCAGCAGAACCCCCATCATTTTTTTGACTGCCCGCGACAGCTCGGAGGACAAAGTCCAAGGGTTACGCATTGGCGCAGACGACTATTTAGAGAAGCCTTTTAATCTTGACGAACTTGTGGCACGCGTTGAGGCAGTGTCGCGCAGGTTTGAGCATGAGCCTTCTGCCGCGTCCACGTATACGGTAGCTGACCTTGTTTTGGATGATGTTGCCCATCAGGTGCGTCGTGGCACTACCGAAATTTTGTTATCACCAACCGAATACCGGCTTTTGATGTATTTGATGCGTAACGTTGGTCGGGTACTTTCACGCGGGCAGCTTTTAGAAAACGTGTGGGGTTTTTCCGCAGGTGATGACGCTTCTGTCGTCGAAACATATATTGGCTATTTGCGGCGGAAAGTTGATGCGACGGAACCGAAACTGATACACACAATTCGTGGGGCAGGCTACACCTTGAGGGTGTCATGACTGCACGACGTACTTTATCTTTACGGGCCCGGCTAGGGTGGGGGCTGCTACTTGTTGGTGTGATCGCTACGATCATTGCGATCATCGTGACGGTGACAACGAAATCGTTTTTGTTGTCGCAAATGGATGACAAGCTTGACGCTTATGCTGGCCCGAGGTCTTTTGATCAGTCTGTTGCGCCGCTGCCTGACCCGTCTAAGCAGCCTAACGATACGGTGCGCCCGTCTGAGGCTTTCCGCGGATTTTTAACTGAAGATGGCACGTTGTCGGTGTTCTTTTCACCGAATGTTGGCGGGGTGTCAGACACGGAACCCGTACTTTCTGCTGAAAACCTGACAGATCAGAGCACCCATTTCACGGCACCTTCTACTGACGGAACCGGCGAATTTCGGGTGCTAGCGCGGCCTTCTGGGTCTGGTTGGGACATCACTGCGTTGCCTTTGGACGATGTTCGTTCTGCAACGCAGCGACTCCTCGTCATTGAAGGCATTGGGATTGTGCTGATAGCGGGGGCGCTGGGTGTTGTCGCATGGTGGGTGAACCGGTTAGGTATTACCCCGATGCGGCGCATGGTTGACGCGTCAACACGAATCGCACACGGTGACCTGCATGTGCGTCTTAATACTGATCAAGGTGGCACAGAAACTAACGAATTAGCGCATTCGCTTAATCAAGTGATTGAAACTCTCACTACGGCCGTGCAGCGGAGCGAAAAATCTGAAACACGGCTACGCGAATTTGTAGCGGACGCCTCCCATGAACTTCGCACGCCATTGACTACGGTGCTCGGTTATTCAGAGTTGTATCGGCGTGGGGCGTTGCAGAGCGCAGAAGATTTGGATGATGCGTGGGCGCGCACGGAAGCTGAGGCGTCACGTATGCGCAGGCTCGTTGAAGATTTGTTGACCTTAGCGAAATACGACAACGCGCCAGATTTGCAGTTGAAACAAACGGATGTGAAAGAACTCGTTGATTCGGTTGTTTCCGACGCGACTGTCGCCTACCCAGACACAGAATTTACGGTTTCTGGGGATCAGGTTTCTGGTTTTGTAGACAGTGACCGGCTCCGCCAAGCACTACTTAACCTGCTCGCAAACGCCGCATTGCACGGCGGCCCGCACGTCACAGTGAACACTATTTTTGTCCATGAACATACTGTGCAGATTTCGGTGCACGACGACGGCCCAGGGATGTCAGACGACATCGCTGCCCGCGCAACGGAAAGGTTCGTGCGAGGAGACTCATCACGTCAACGAGCTACAGGCGGTGCAGGGCTTGGACTAGCGATAACAGCCGCAATCGTGCGAGCACACAACGGTGAACTGGCGGTTGCGTCGAGCGCAGAGGACGGCACAACAATCACACTGACATTCCCTAGCAAATAGGGTAAATTCGGGCTTTGTGATGACTTTGTGTGCCCTTTATCCCCGCATGGGGATTTGTGCACATTTTTCTTGACTGCGGTTTTTTCGACTTCTAGGTTAGGGGGCGGTGTGGCACCCGCCACACCACTGACAAGCCCTTGAGGGCCTGGAGATGAAGGAGTCGTCATGACCCGTCAAACCAGTCGCCGCGTTCGCGTAAGCGTCAGCGCATTGGCAATGCTTTTTGCCGCATCCACGCTCGCTTCCGCACCCGCACTCGGTAGTGAAACCCCTACCGTTGGCAATAGTCAATCCCCCATCGACATCCGTGACGGTGACGTCACCTATGTTGAACACTTGCCACAACTCAACATCAAATACGGCACCACAGACGTGCACGTACAAAACACTGGCTCCCCCTACCATGAGGCCAGCGTGAAAATTTCGCCAGAAAACAAGGATCTGTACATCACAGTTCAAGGCGAGAAATGGCCACTGGCACAATTCCACTGGCACACCGAATCCGAGCACCTGCGCAACGGAAAGCCCTACATCATGGAAGGGCACTTTGTGCACAAGCAAGACGACGGAGACCTCCTCGTCATCGGCGTATTCGTAGAAGAAGGCGACTACAACAAGGCTCTCGCACCACTGTTTAAAGACCTGCCAACCTCAAACCAGTCCGCTGAAGTGCAGGACGTGCGCCTTGACCGCATCCTCCCAGAGGACCTCGACTCATACCGGTACAACGGTTCACTTACAACACACCCATACACGGAGCCAGTGAACTGGATTGTGCTGGACGAACCGATCGAAATGTCACGCACACAAATCACAGAGTTCGCGAAGCTCTTCCCAGAGCACAACCTACGTGAACCACAACCATTGAACGGACGAACAATCCTTAGCGACGTCGACAACGACTAAAACACAGCGTGGGGATGGCCCAGCTTGGTCATCCCCACGCTTGTGCTTAAACGCAGTCGATAATCGTAGGTGCGGTTTTATCCTCGCAAACCCCAAAACAAAGTTTGTAGAATGGCTGTGAGGCTAGACGCCAAAGAGGTTATTGAAAATGACAGAGAAAAGAATTTTTCTGCGTGACATAAAGCCGTATGCGATTCCAGAATCCCTCAGTGATTTACAGGGGCCTATACAAGGGAAGATTGAAATCCCAATAGGTGTGTATTGGGGTCCAGGAGAGCGAATCTTTGATGTGAGTACAGAAGAAGGTGTTTTTTGTGCTTATGTTCCGCTGTTATCTGAAGGAACTCTTGAAGAAATAAAATTGTATATAAACGGGAAAAAACTGCAGGACACCTGGAGTTCTTTAGTGCTGCCAGTAAGGCTTAAAAACATGTGGGAATCTAGATTCCCTCTAATTAAGGGCAGAAATTTGTGAATCACATAAAAAATGACGTAAAGGGCTACATAATTGTTGCCGCTGTTTTTATTGCTCTTGCCGGGTTTCTTTTGTGGAATGCGCTGTATATTCCACCAGAAGTAACAGACGCTGAGGCTAGAAATTTTGTTGAAGAGGTTGATGCACGCTCTTTAGAAGCTCCACAAAACTCTTGTGATTATGCACTTTTGACGAAGTCATGCGTTAAAAGAATGAGTAAGGATTCAGCAACTCCGTTGCTGAAGAAAAGTACGGTTGTCTGTACCTGGCCATTGGCAGGAAGAAATGAAACGCGTGTTGCAGAGATCGAAAATGTTGGACCTGATGGGAAACCGTATCGATCGAGTCTTGCTGTTTCTAGGGATGGTAAAACTCTAAAGGCCGAACCGTTGCCGTATTGGGAATTGTCGATACGAGATGTGCCAGCCGCGGATGCGCCCCCACCCGAAGCACTCCCAGATGACATGTTTGTTCCAACACGATTCGATCCGTGTAAACACAGCGACAGCACTAATTAGCGCATTTTTGATCAGCCGCTCGGTACCGTCAAGAATGAGTTTCGTGTCATGGTTGTCCTTTTTCTGCGCCGAAAAATCTAGCCTTTTATATGGACGCAGAAAAAGGAGAGTTATTAACTTTCGGGCGTAATCACTGATGACTAGCGAGATTTTTTTCTGAGTAGTGAAACACCTAGGAACACGAGAGCTAGTGAGAACACGAGTGGTTGCCGCCAAGTAACAGAAAGGTCTGGCGCGTAGTCGGCTAGAACTGAAACATCAATTTCGTGAGCCACAAACGTGGGGATGATACCCGTACAAATCAACAGAATTGCTGATGCTTTCCACGGTATAAAGACGCGGTCTTTCCCTTTTTTCAGTTCGGCCGCACGCACAATAAGAACAAGACCAAGGAACGCAACGAGAAGTCCAACGCCCGTGTTTCTGTGCGCGAGAATTTCGAAGCCAGAAGGGGAATCAAGCAAAAAAATTCCTGTGTCTGTAAAGACGGAATAGCTGCTACTTGAACTAATGGATGCCGATTCGGTGAGATTGACTGGTATTTTTACCGTCTTTTGAGTGCAGCCGTTGATGAGGTAGGTGACTCCTCCAAGGAAAACAAAAATGCCTAAAACTAAAAGGTTTCTGCTTTGTGCAGCAGCGTCCCGCATACGATCTCTTTCAGGTGATGGTGTGTGCCCACGACGGTGAGCACACACACCATATATGCGTTTTGACCTGCACAAAAGGTCAGAACTTACCCCCGCATGCGCGGGGAATACTGGACTTCCGCGGCTGTGATGACGTGTTCACCGGGCTCACCCCCGCATGCGCGGGGAATACCACAGCCCAAAGTGGATGCTCTGCTGCGGTTGCGGCTCACCCCCGCATGCGCGGGGAATACCATGGCGCTTAATCGTTTTCATCTGGGAAATCAGGCTCACCCCCGCATGCGCGGGGAATACTTCGCTCAGACTCAAAAGCTGCAAATTCCATCAGGCTCACCCCCGCATGCGCGGGGAATACGGACTGCCTGCACTGTGTACCGCGTACGTGTCGGGCTCACCCCCGCATGCGCGGGGAATACACTTGCACCTCACTAGCCACTATGGGCAGGCTAGGCTCACCCCCGCATGCGCGGGGGAATACCTTCCAGTGGTTTGGTTGTTACGGGGGCTACAGGGCTCACCCCCGCATGCGCGGGGAATACTCAGCAGCAGACGGCTGCACCTGGTGTGCCCCAGGCTCACCCCCGCATGCGCGGGGAATACAGCGTGGCACAAACCGGACACTGAGATCGAAGCGGCTCACCCCCGCATGCGCGGGGAATACTTGGTTCCACCAGTCTTGTTGGGTGCCTAGGTCGGCTCACCCCCGCATGCGCGGGGAATACAACAGGCACGCAACCAAAAACGTATCGCGAAACGGCTCACCCCCGCATGCGCGGGGAATACAGCTAGACCAGGAACAAAAAAGTGGGTGCCAGGGGCTCACCCCCGCATGCGCGGGGAATACCATATCTGCTTGTGCTGATCGTTGCGTCCGGTGGGCTCACCCCCGCATGCGCGGGGAATACAACACACGCACTGCGAAAGCTTCCCACTGACCGGGCTCACCCCCGCATGCGCGGGGAATACTTGTGTGGCGGGACTTAACGCTAAGTCCCGCCGGGCTCACCCCCGCATGCGCGGG
This sequence comes from Timonella sp. A28, assembly GCF_051200815.1. Taxonomy (GTDB): domain Bacteria; phylum Actinomycetota; class Actinomycetes; order Actinomycetales; family Cellulomonadaceae; genus Timonella. Next base: position 2,001,438 of record NZ_CP195159.1, read on the forward strand.
GAATACAGTACAACTAGTGTTTTGGCGTGTCTAGTTCTGGGCTCACCCCCGCATGCGCGGGGAATACCCATTGCTGTTTGCAGGTTTTGGTGCAGTAGCGGGCTCACCCCCGCATGCGCGGGGAATACGGCCCGACACTCACCGGATACCGAAAAGAGTTTGGCTCACCCCCGCATGCGCGGGGAATACTGCGGCCGAGGAGATCTACGACCTGCTCAGCCTGGCTCACCCCCGCGTGCGCGGGGAATACTAGATGAAGCCGACCGTTTAAACCTGCAAACAGGGCTCACCCCCGCATGCGCGGGGAATACAGTGAAGACGTGGACGCATCCGAGGTACCCATGGGCTCACCCCCGCATGCGCGGGGAATACATAGTGATGACTTGCCCTATACGCCGTGACGGGGGCTCACCCCCGCATGCGCGGGGAATACGGTAACGCTGAGGTGTTCGGTAACGCTGAGGTGGGCTCACCCCCGCATGCGCGGGGAATACGTAGCGTCCGTTTTCTGCTGTGGCAGGGATTTGGGCTCACCCCCGCATGCGCGGGGAATACCAAGCCAATCAACGATTGCTTGATCGTTAAGTAGGCTCACCCCCGCATGCGCGGGGAATACGAAAAAAGTCGGGGTCTTTTTTCGTATTTAGAGGGCTCACCCCCGCATGCGCGGGGAATACCGCCCCTGAACCATGTGGATCTCAGTCAACGCGGGCTCACCCCCGCATGCGCGGGGAATACAATCCGCTGATGAAACTTACTACAACGGTACAGGGCTCACCCCCGCATGCGCGAGGAATACTCTAATTGATCAGCAATTTTACTACGTGATGCCTCAGTTTTTGTGTAGTTCGTTTTGGCCGTGTGCCTAGGCGACCGTGTGTGTGCTGGTAAAACTTGGGTCAAGTGGGCGCGGATAGTTCCAAGGTTTATTCTGTGCTGTTCAAAATTTGGGTGTTGAGTCGCAGTTCACGCCGTTAATAACTAGACGTGTTGGCGGGGTGCAGGAGTAAGATCGAATCGATACGAATCGAATCGATTCGAAAATGACTTTAACCGCCCACCCCCTCACTATTCGGAGCGTCTCGCCTTATGAATAAGACTCTCACCGCTGGCACCCCGTGGCGCGTGATCCTCGTCTTTACTATCCCGCTGCTCATCGGGAACGTTGTGCAACAGTTGTACCAAGTTGTTGATGCGATGGTTGTTGGTCAAGAACTTGGTGTGAACGCTTTGGCTGCTGTTGGGGCTACTGGTTCCATGCTGTTTTTACTCATTGGTTTTGCGTGGGGTATGACCAGTGGTTTCGCTATTCCGACAGCGCAAGCTTATGGTGCGCAAGACCATGCGGCGGTTCGTCGATCGGTTGCAACCGGCACCGTTTTGACTGGGCTTGTGAGCGTCCTGATTACGGTTGGTGCACCACTTATTACGCGCCCCCTTCTTGAGGTTATGCAAACCCCGCCGGAGTTACTGGACGACGCGACAACGTTTGCTGTGATCAGCTTTTTGGGTGCCGCAGCAACCATGTTTTTCAACTTTTTAGCTGCGATTATTCGCGCAATTGGTGACTCTCGCACCCCTCTGGTGTTCCTCATCATTTCGTGTGTGTTCAACATTGCCCTTGTGATGTTGTTTGTCATGGTTCTTGGCTATGGCGTGGGCGGTGCCGCGTTTGCGACTGTTATTGCGCAGTTGTTTTCTGTGGTGTTGTGCCTCATGTATGTGCGTAAGTCGTTGCCGATCCTGCATTTGAAGCGTGCAGATTGGAAGCTTGAGCGTGCGTCCATGCTTGAACATTTGCGTATCGGTTTGCCCATGGGTTTCATGGCGTCAATCATTGCGATTGGTACGTTGACGGTTCAGGTTCGGTTGAACTCGCTTGGTGCTGATGCTGTTGCTGCATACACCACGGCTACACGCGTTGATGGTGTCGCGGTTGCTTTCCTTGGTTCGCTGGGTGTTGCCGTGTCAACGTATGTTGCACAGAACTGGGGTGCGGGGAAGATTGATCGCATCAAGGTTGGTGTGCGTCATGCAATCATCATGTCTGTTATTGGTTCGCTGATTTTGGCGTTCGTGCTGATTGCTGTTGGCGAAATAATCGTTCGCTCGTTTGTTGGCGACAGTGCTAGCGTGCAGGGTGTCGTGGATATGGCGCATGACTTCCTCGTCGTGAATGGTTTGCTGTATTTCGCGTTGGGTATTTTGTTTGTTACCCGAAACGCTATTCAAGGGTTGGGTCGTCCGCTGATTCCAACGTTGAGTAGTGTGACAGAACTTGTGATGCGTGTTGCTGCAGCAATTGTGCTCGGTGGATTGTTTGGTTTTGCTGGAATTATTTGGTCAAACCCGCTTGCATGGTTGGGTGCGGCAGTGCTTTTGCTGCCTGCCTGGTTGAAGGCGCGGCGTTCGTTGGACGACGATTACGCTCGTCATATTGCTGAAACTGGTGGTGTTTCTGCGGCTGTTGAGCAGGAAACGCAACAGGTTGAGGTGCCAGCGTTGATGGGTGTTTCGGAGACGGAACGCGACATTGCGACAACGATCGTTGGTGAAGCCGAAACTGGTGTGCGAGGCGACGTTGATGAGCTGAGCCTGCACGGCAGCAGTACGCATGAGCGGGAGAAGAGCGTTTCGTCCTGCTAGTTCTTCGCGACGATAGTTTTTTTGGGGAGGCTTTCGTCGAGTATCAGCGCTCTACTGGAGAGTGAGTGCTAAGGCCGCCGTCTAGTGAATGCTAGGCGGCGGTTTTGTTGTGTTGTGTTGGTTGTGTGCAGTTGGGCCGCGCGAGGAATGTGATCTAGAACAATTTTCCCCACGAGTCTACACTGGAAAGTTAGGTAAGGCTAAACTAATTCAGTTATATCGTTTCTTAGTGATGGATGGAATCCGTGGCCACTCGACTCAGCCAAAAAATATATGCTGCACTAGCCATCGTCGGCCTCACCGCAGCCCTCGGCGCATGCTCGTCGCAAACCGAAGAAAAACCAGCAGCAGACACACAAACCACTGCAACAGATGCCTTCCCAGTGACCATCGAATCCGCACTAGGAAACGTAACAATCAACGAAAAACCCGAACGCATCGCAACATGGGGATGGTCCGCACAAGACGCAGTCCTCGCATTAGGGCAAGTGCCCGTCGCAATGCCCACATACACATACGGAGGCGTTGACGGCGTCCTCCCATGGGTTAAAGAAAAAATCGACGCACTCGGCGGAGACCAACCAACCCTCCTCAAAGGCGCAGACAACGGCACCGCAAACCCAGAAGAATTCGTTGCAGCACGCCCAGACGTCATCTTGGCCCCATACTCGGGACTCACCCAAGAAGAATACGACGCACTATCCAAAATCGCGCCAGTCGTAGCCTACCCAGACCAGCCATGGGCAACCTCCTGGCAAGACCAAACGCTCATCGTCGGAAAAGCATTAGGCCTCAACGCGGAAGCCCAAAAACTCGTCGACGACACCAACACATACGTTAAAGAGCTCGGCGCACAACACCCAGAACTCGCCGGAAAAACCTTCGCCTACGGCGCAAACAACCAACCCGAAATCCTCAACGTCTACATCGACACCGACCCACGCGCCCAACTCCTCGTTGACCTCGGCATGACCCTCGCCCCATCAGTAGAAGAACTCCTGCCAGAAAACCCAGACAAATCCTTCTACTACGGCCTCGCCTTCGAAAACCTCAACAAACTCACCTCAGACGTACTCGTCGCATACTTCGGTGACCAAGCCGCAGCAGACGCATTCACAAACGACCCACTCGTCGCAGCAATGCCACAAGTCAAAGCCGGAGCCTTCGCGCCCATCATCGGTGAATCATTCGTAATGGCATCCAGCGCACCAACCACACTCTCCATCCCATGGATGCTCGACCAATACGTGCCACAACTCGCACAAGCAGCCAAAAACGTGAAATAGCAGTACTGCCATACACAGAACAATGCACACTAGAGGAATGACTTCCTCGACTCAGGCCGACACCTCAACACCAGGTGGCGGCCTGAGTACCGTCACCCAAAGAAACGGCCCAGTGGGTATGAACCGCAAAGCCCTCAGCGGAATCCTCATCACCATCGCGCTCGCGCTCGTCATCCTAGCGAGCCTCGCAATCGGTGCCGCACACATCCCACCACACACAGTGTGGGAAGCACTCACCTCCTACGACCCAAACAACCCAGAACACATAGCGGTCGTTGAAAAACGAATACCCCGCACAGTCGTAGGAATCGTCGTTGGAGTAGCCCTCGGACTCGCAGGAACCATCGCACAAGGCGTCACCCGCAACCCACTCGCAGACCTCGGGATCCTCGGCATCAACCAAGGCGCAGCCCTCGGCATCGTTGCAGGAATCATCCTCATCGGAGCAACCCAACCACACCAATACATGTGGTTCGGCGTAGCCGGTGCCGCCGCCGCAACCGCACTCGTCTGGTTCCTCGCCTCGCAAGGACGAGAAGGGGCAACCCCCGTAAAACTCGCACTATCAGGCGCCGCCATCGCCGCAGCCCTCTCCTCAATCGTGTCGGGAATACTCATCTCAGACAGCCAAGCCCTTGACTCAATGCGCTTCTGGCAAGTCGGCTCCCTCGCCGGACGAGACTACGACGTACTCATACCAACGCTGCCGCTCTTCGCAGTTGGAACCCTCGCAGCGCTCCTCCTCGGGCGCACCCTCAACCTCCTCGCACTAGGCGACGACACCGCACACGGGCTAGGCCTCAACGTCAAAACCGCCCGCATCCTCAGCGCCCTCACAATCGCACTACTCGGCGGAGCCGCCACCGCAGTAGCAGGCCCCATCGCCTTCCTCGGGCTGATCGTCCCGCACACAGTACGCATATTCGTCGGACCCAACTACAAGTGGATCCTCGCCTACTCGGCACCAGTCGCCGCACTCGTCATCCTGCTGGCAGACATCCTCGCCAGAGTCATCGCCCGCCCAGGCGAACTGCAAGTAGGCATCGTTCTAGCACTCATCGGAGCGCCCGTCTTCATCGCTGTTATCCGACGAGGAAAGGCAGCCACGCTATGACACGCACAGACCAACAACACCACATCACCCGCACTCTACGAAACCGACTACGTGCACGAACCCTCATAGCATGCACGGTTTTTGCGCTGCTCCTCACCGCACTTTTCGTGACAACGCTGCTCTTAGGCGAAGCCGGGCTCACCGCTCAAGAAGTCCTCGAAGCCTTCACCGGGCAAGCCAGTAGCGTCGTGCAATTCGTCGTACTGGAACTACGCTTGCCTCGCGCGCTCGCGGCCGCACTCGTCGGCATCTGTTTAGGAACAGCAGGGGCAATATTTCAATCCGTGCTGCGCAATCCGCTCGCTAGCCCCGACATTATTGGCATCACGGCAGGGTCAGCTACCGCGGGAATCATTTCTGTCCTGCTATTCCACCTCTCCGGCCTACCGCTCATGCTGGTTGTTGTTGCCGGTGGCATCCTCACGTCGGCTCTTGTCGCCGCACTAGCGTGGCGCAGCGGACTCCACGGGTTCAAATTGGTGCTTATCGGTATAGGTGTAGCTGCCGTATGCACGGCAATTACCTCATACATGATGACGAAAGTGGAACTGCGAGACGCCTCCCTCGCATACACGTGGCTTACCGGTTCTCTCGCATCCGTTAATTCGACGACTGTCACAGTTGCAGGCATCGGCGCGGCCGCGTGTTTAGTCGTCTTAGCGTTCACGCACCGCACTCTTCGCGCACTCGAATTAGGTGACAACACGGCTCTTGGCCTCGGGTTTCACGTGAAACGCGACCGTCTGGTCATGCTCGCCTTGGGGGTTGTCCTCACCGCATTAGCTGTGGGCGTGTCAGGGCCTATCGCATTCGTTGCGCTTATGGCACCCCACATAGCCCGCAACCTCGTTGGTGGCACATCACTATCCCTCGTGGCATCGGCGGCTGTTGGCGGCACACTGGTCTCCGGCGCCGACCTGATCGCGCAATACATACTGCCGGGAACACCACTGCCAGTAGGTGTCGTCACTGGCGCGCTAGGTGCCCCATATCTCGCCTGGCTACTCACACGATCTGCCTCTTCGAAACTAGGAGCATCCGCATGAACGACTCCACACCTGCGCCGGAAACTGTCGAACCACACGTCCTTGCCGCAGAATCGGTGACCCTCGGATACGACAAAACCCGCATCATCGAAGACCTGACCTTAACCATCCCGCAAGGAAAAATAACCGTACTTGTCGGGCCAAACGCCTGCGGAAAATCCACCCTACTCAAAGGCTATTCGCGGCTTTTAACACCCAACGCAGGCACAATACTGTTAGACGGCACCAACATAAACGCCATGCCCTCAACGCGAGTAGCCCGCATTTTAGGTCTGCTACCACAGTCACCTATCGCACCAGAAGCCATCACCGTCGCTGACCTCGTATCGCGTGGCCGCTACCCGCACCAATCGTGGCTTCGCAAAACTACAGCACACGACGACCGTATCGTCGACGAAGCAATGGCAGCAGCAGGCGTTATAGAACTCGCGGCACGACCCGTTGACGAACTTTCAGGAGGTCAACGGCAACGCGTCTGGATTGCCATGGCATTAGCGCAACAAACAGACGTGCTACTGCTCGACGAGCCCACCACATACCTTGATATCGCCTACCAAATTGAAGTACTCGACCTCCTCATGGAACTCAACCGTGAACGTGGCACCACCATCGTCATGGTGTTGCATGAGCTGTCTCTGGCTTGCCGGTATGCAGACCATCTCGTTGCCATGTCAAAAGGACGAATCATTGCGGCTGGCCGCCCAACGGATATTGTCACCGCGGATCTTGTGCGGGACGTTTTCGGGATCGACAGCCTCGTCGTGTCAGATCCGATTTCGCACACGCCCACAATTGTGCCGTTTTCTCGCCACCATAAACCGCAGTAAACCTGTGTGCGAGGCAGGTCACTGTCATGTCTGAAAACCGCCAGACCCTCTTTGAATACCCGTGTTAGCGTGAAGGTATGGCAGCACACACGGCAGCGGACAAACCGCAGCACGACGCTCTTTTCGAGCAACGATATGCGGCAATCAGTGCCCGTGACACGCGGTTTGATGGCCAGTTTTTCACTGCCGTTAAAACCACAAAAATCTATTGCAAACCATCATGTCCGGCACGCACCCCTAAACCAGAAAACGTTACGTTCTATGTAACATCTGCTGCCGCCCACGAAGCCGGCTATCGGGCCTGTAAACGCTGCCTACCTGAAGCGACCGCAGGCACCCCAGAATGGAACATTCGCCAAGACCTAGCAGCCAGAGCAATGCGCCTCATCGCAGACGGGATCGTCGACCGACACAATGTTGAAGGGCTCGCACACCATTTAGGGTTTAGTGCTCGTCACGTGAATCGCACACTCATTCAAGAGTTAGGGGCAAGCCCTATCGCGTTAGCTCGTGCTCGCCGCGCACAACTAGCCCGCAACCTGCTCGTCGGAACAGACCTACCCATCGCAGATGTTGCTTTTGCTTCAGGGTTTGGATCGATACGCCAATTCAATGACACCATTCGCGACGTTTTTGATACGACACCAACACACATGCGCGCCCGCACACATCACACGGAAGCACACACGACCACAGGACAAGCAACAACACTCACCATCGCGCTGCCCGTACGATTGCCCTTTCATGCGCGCGGAGTCGTAGAGTTCCTTGCCGCCCGAGCACTACCCGGAATCGAATATGCACAACTCGACGACCCACAACACCTCATATACGCGAGAACACTCGCTCTTCCACACGGTCCAGCTGCGTGCGAAATACATTTCACAGCCACCCCACAAAAGCCCGACGATTGGACTGTCACAGCGCAACTGGAACTGAGCTCATTGCACGACCTATCCACGGCTGTTTCGCGAATTCGTCGGCTATTAGACCTAGATGCGGACGCCCAAGCCGTACACGAGGCACTCAACTCAGATCCACATCTCGCACCTGCCGTGCATGCCACACCAGGCATGCGAGTACCCGGTGCGGTAGACCCAGAGGAACTCGTCATCCGGGCAATCATTGGTCAGCAAATATCAGTAGTTGCTGCTCGCAAACACCTGACAAGGCTCGCTACACAAGCCGGGGCACCTTACACATCGAAATTCCACGGATTAGAACGCCTTTTTCCCACACCGGCACGCATCGTAGCCGCAGTCCCACACATACAACCAGACGAACAACTCGACCCTGAACGCGCTCTGCGCCTCCCACGCCGAACCAGCAACACAGTACGAAACGCTGCAACACACTTGAGCAGCGGCGACCTCAACATCCACGTCGGTGTGGAACCAGAAACACTACAGACCGCACTCACCGCACTACCGGGAATCGGAACGTGGACTGCCGCATACGTGACACTGCGAGTCCTAGGCCACCCAGACACATGGATGAGCGGAGACGTAGCACTTGTTGCAGGCGCCAAAAAACTAGGAATACTCTCCGACGAACACACTCGCAGCTCTCCCGCCGATCACCGAAATCTTGCTGCACACGCCGAAAAATGGGCGCCATGGCGTTCATACGCCTCAATGTACATGTGGCAAGCCGCAGCACAACACCACCTGAAGGACGAAGCATGACCACCTATCTCGCATACACAACTGCCACCCCAGACGGCGACTTCACTGTCATCGCGAACGACGAAGGCATCCTCGCTTCAGGATGGACCACACACATCACAGACCTACTACCGCTTATCCACGCCACCCTGCGCCCAGAACTCACACACGTGCACACCGTTACACACGCGGACACAACTACAACAACAGTCGCCACCACACCAGCACACGCACACATGCAGGCAGCCGCCGCAGCACTCACCGCCTACTACAACGGAAACACACACGCAGTAACAACAGTCCCAGTCGCACAAAAATCTGGACCATTCCGACAGCACGCCTGGGACGTTTTACGCACAATCCAGCCCGGAGAAACCGTCACCTACACCGAATACGCCAACCGTTCAGGACGACCAGCAGCAGTACGAGCCGCAGCAAGCGCGTGCGCCATGAACGCAGCAGCACTCTTTGTACCCTGCCACCGAGTACTAAGAACAGACGGAACACTAGGCGGATTCAGATACGGGCTCGACATCAAAGAACGCCTACTCGCCCGAGAACAACACACCGCACAGTAAACCAACCCAGAAACACCAAAAGATGATGTTGACCAGCACAAGCGTATGAAAAACCACGTTTCCGGTTGCTAGAAGCCACACCTCACGAAATGCTTGCATCACCAGTACTTTTACCTGGGTTGTATTCATTCCTACGTTTGGGGTGCACCGTGATTAGGTTCCTGCTTCACATCCTTGTCAGTCTTGTTTCTGCGGCGCTCGCATTTTTTGTTGCTTCTTTGATTATTGATGGGTTTGAAGTTCAGGCGGGCGGCTTCCTCATCGCGATTGCTGTTTTCACCGCGTCGCAGGCACTGTTTGGGCCGTTCGTGTTCAACCTTGCTCGTAAATATGCGTCAGCGATTCTTGGCGGTATCGGCCTTGTCTCGACCGTGTTGGCGTTGTGGGTTGCCACGCTATTTTCGGGAGGTATCACCATCGATGGCGTAACCGCTTGGATTGCTTCAACACTCGTCGTGTGGCTGATTACGGCTTTGGGTGTGTGGCTGTTGGGGCTTTTGGTTATCAAACGCTGGTGGGGTGGCCGCGAAGAAGAAAAAGCTCGCTTGAAGACGCTGTCACGTCAAGATAAGTGACTTTAGCCGGCGGCTTTCGTCCGTGTGCGTTTGAGTTCGCGCTGTGGAATGAAAATGAAAAAGACGAGTGTCGCGCATACGAAGTAACCGCATATGGCAGCCCAATTTTGTTGGCCGAGCATGTGCGGTGCAATGAACACAAAGAACAGGATTCCGGTAAGCCCTGAAGCGAGCGAGGTCAGGATTCGTAGCGTCAGGCGGCTCCATCCTGTGCGTCGCAACGCCCATAGTGTTCCTCGTCCGGCAAACCATCCGAGCACGCCTGTGATGGATGCGAGCATTGTGAGGATGAATGCGAGTAGGGCAAGCCACGCAAACTCAACATGTATGACGGTGAGTACGATTGCGCATAAGAATCCAACCAGCGCACCTTTGGCTCCTGCGATGAATGCATCGAGTATGGATGTTTCAAGGCGGAGTTCGGTGCGCTGGTTGTTCATAGACACCATTATTGTCTAGGTGTATCCGCTATTGCTGTGTCTTGCGCAATGCGGTGGCTGTCATGATGACTGCACCGAAGACGACGATCGCTCCAACGAGGGAGGTCAGGTCGGCTCCATGCGCAAAGGCAACCTTTGCTGCTTGCGCGACTTGTTCGCCGGTTTCAGCGGGTAGGTTCGCTGCTACTTCGAGTGCTCCACCTAGTGTTTCTGATGCCGCGTTGGCGTCTTGTGGTGATACTCCGGGCGGGAATTCGATGTTGTTTCGGTAGGCTGCGGTCAGGATTGATCCGAGGAATGCTGTTCCAAGGAGCGCACCAAGTTCGTATGCGGTTTCTGAGATACCGGATGCTGCTCCGGCTTTGTTTGGTGGCACCGAGGACAATATTGCGTCGTTGGTGAGCGTTTCAGCTAGCCCTACTCCTAGGCCGACGAGGAGGAACGCTGAGACGAGTAGCCACACTGATGAGGTTGCCCCGAGTTGTGTTGCTACCGCAAACCCCATGGTTGAGAGTGCGAGTCCCAGTGGGATGAGGATGCGTAGCGGGAAATGGTTGGCGAGTTTTACGGCGACCATTCCTGATGCGATGGTGGCTATTAGTCCTGGTAGCAGGTAGAAGCCTGCGGTGAGTGGGCTGTAGCCGAGTACGAGTTGTAGGTACTGCGAGACGTAGTACACCATGCCGGCCATGGCGAGGATGGATAGTAGGTTCGCCATGATGGATACGGAGAAGACCCTGTTTGTGAACAGGTGCATGTCGAGCATGGGGTTGTGTGAGTTGAGTTGTCGTCGCACAAACCATGTTCCGATGAGGAGACCGACGGCGAGGGAAAGTAAACCGATTTCGATTTTTCCGTTTGCGGCTAGGGCTTTGATTCCGTAGACGATGGAGAACATTGCTGCGATGGATGCGGCAACGCTGAGTAGGTCGAGTTTTCCGGGGTGTGGGTCTTTTGATTCGGGCAGGATGATGATGGCCGAGATCAGCATGATGATGATGACGGGCACGTTGACGAGGAAGACGGATCCCCACCAGAAGTGTTCGAGGAGCCATCCGCCGACGATGGGGCCGAGGGCTGCGCCCGCGGAGAATCCGGCAGCCCAGATTGCGATGGCGAGGCGTCGCTGTTCGTTGTTGTGGAAGAGGTTTCGCAGGAGTGCCAGTGTTGATGGCATGAGGGTTGCGCCGAAGAGTCCGAGGAGTGCTCGGGCGGCGATGAGGTGTTCTGCGCTGGTGGCGAATGCGGCGTAGATGGATACTGCGCCGAATCCTACTGCTCCGATGAGGAGGAGTTTTTTGCGTCCTATGCGGTCTCCGAGGGTGCCCATGACTACGAGGAGTCCGGCGAGGACGAGCGGGTAGATGTCGACCATCCATAGGAGCGCGGTGCCTGTGGGGCGGAGTTCTTTGGAGAGTTCGGGTAGCGCGAACGATAGGACGGTGTTGTCTATGGAGACTATGAGGACTACCAGCATGAGGGTTGCTAGTCCTAGCCATTCTTTGATGCCTGCGCGCGGTGTGGTGGGCGCGCTGGTGGCGTGAGGTACTTGTGCCCGGGTTTCGGGCATCGTTGTCTCTCGCATGATGGGTCCTTTCGCTCTTACTGTACCGTCCAGACGGTATCACAGGATGGTAGGCTGTGTGCATGCCAAATTCAGCAAAAGTGGGGAACGGCACTAGCGATACGTCTGTCTCGGCAACGGGCAAGGCACGGCGAGACTACAAGCGCGGTAGCGGGCGAGAGCGCGTTTTAGATGCGTACACGCATATCCTGCGCGAAGAAGGCGCGGGTGCGGCAACGTTAGATGAGGTTGCTCGTCGAGCAGACATTTCCAAAGGTGGATTGCTGCATCACTTTGGTTCGAAAGAGGCGCTCACCGAAGGTCTTATTGCTCGATTAGAAGAGCAGAATGCTGAAGATATTGCCGCGACGATGGGCAATGGCGTCAACGGCATTGAAGCGTTTATTGCTGCGTCTATGTCTGCTAGCGATGACTACAGCGAAACTTTTATGGCTGTTATTAAGTTGGCAGGTTCCGGTAATGACGCTGTTGACGAGGGGCTTCGTCGCACGTTGGAGACGTGGCGTGACGCGCTTGACATAGATGTGAAAGACCCTGTTTTGTCTCGTTTGATCCAGCTTGTGGGAGACGGACTGTACTTGCACGCGTTGGTTGGTGCTAAGCCTGACGAGATTGATGCAGAGGTTGTTCCATTGCTGCGCTCCCTTGTCGAAGAGGGGCAAAAATAAGCCGAATCTGGCATGCTGTGGGTCGCTGAGAAGCACGCGTTTTTTGGAAGGTGAGACGTTCAGTCTCGCTTGGTGAGTGAACCCAGTCAAGGTTAGGTAAATAGATATTTTACTGAGAAAGTATTTCCACTGTGGAGAGCCAACCCGCACGACTCACCACCCCCGCACACGCTGACACCCGCAGTCGGCAAGAAGGAAATACCAATGAAGGCAATCCGGTACTACGGCAAAGAAGACGTACGACTAGACGAAATCGACGAACCGCAAGTTCGCCCAGGAACCGTCAAAATTAAACCAGCATGGACTGGGCTTTGCGGTTCTGACCTGCATCTTTACTTCCACGGTGTGATGCCACCAGCTCCATCACACGACAACGCACACCCGGTAACCGGAGAAAAACTCCCCGTCGTTTTCGGCCACGAATTCTCAGGAATCGTAGAAGAAATCGGTGAAGGCGTTACCGGCTTCAACCTCGGCGAACACGTCGTTGTTGAACCATCAGTCGTCTGTAACGAATGCGTTGCCTGCCGCGACGGCGCATACAACGTGTGCGAAAAGTTCGGCTTCGTCGGCATCTCCGGACGAGGCGGTGGCCTAAGCGAATACGTTGTAGCCGAAGAGCGCTGGGTGCACTCCGTCGGCAACATGCCACTCGACGAAGCAGCACTCATCGAACCACTTGCCGTTTCGCTCCACGCAGTACGCATGGTCGACCTCAACGAAGGCGACGTTGCAGTTGTGGGCGGCGCTGGACCAATCGGCTTGCTCACCGCAGCAGTTCTTAAAGCGCACGGCGTGACAACAATCGTGTCTGAAGTATCGACCGCCCGACGAGAAATGGCCCTTGAGTTTAAGGTCGCTGACTATGTTGTCGACCCAATGCAGCAGGACCTTGCAGAGTTCGTTAAAGCGCACACCGGTGGCGCTGGCGCAGCCGCAGCGTTTGACTGCGCAGGCGTACAACCTGTTTTCGACTCCCTGTTGAAGAGCTTGAAGGCCCGCGGGCACCTACAGATCGTTGCTATTTACACCAACAACCCTGTCATTGATTTCCCTGCCATGATCTTCAAAGAGCTGCGCGTTAGCGCATCCCTTGGATATGCAGGTGACCACCAAGCGGCAATCGATCTTGTGCACAGCGGAAAAGTAAACCTTAAACCGTTCATTACTGCACGCATTAACGCAGAAAACATTGCACAAGACGGCTACCAGTTCCTTGTGGACAACAAGGAAACTCAAGTGAAAGTTATTGCACAACTTCAAGCATAATTTTCGCTTTGCCTCTCCAGCGTGATCAGGTTGCGCCATCTGATAACGCCACAGTGTGGGTTGGGAGCCGTGGGGGCTCCCAACCCACACGTGTATCCACATGTTTTGCAACGCAACATTAACGGCATATATCCCATGTAATACTTTGACCGTAGATGCAAGCTAATGTGGCGTTAGGCAACCATGAATTTTATTACCTTCATTGTGCTAGGAATCGCTTTAATTTTTGCTGGAATCGTTGTTTTTGCGATCGTCACAAAAATGTCGATGAAGGCTTTAGCGATTTCTCTCGTCGTGGTTGCGCTTATTGTGGTTGGAGTAATTTACTACCAGAAAACACGCCCAGTTGAAGCGTGGATAGCGCATCCCAACGAAGGGAACGACATTTCAGTTTTTGAGGTCTCTACAGGCAGAGGCTTGTACCAGGGCAGCAGCTTTGTGGTTCACACGCCGCTCACCAAAGACGAAGTGTTCGCTCAATTCGTTGAGCAGTACCCACGCGCAACAGTTAACGGTAACGAAGCGAGCGTCATAATCGACGGCGAGACGCTTAGGCTCATGTTTGACCCGTCCGACGATTACTGGCAGTACGTTTTGGAATACGTGCAATAAACCAGCTGCAATGAGGCTTTACGACGAAAAGCTTCCCGCCGAGGCGCTCCTGCATGCGTTGGCTCGCTGCATTCAAGCCGATCACTTCAACGGTTTTTCCATAGCGCGCATACTTGTCGGTGATAGCGTCCAACGCGGCAATGGAAGAGGCGTCCCAAATGTGTGAGCGTTCCATGTCGATCGTCACGCGGTCAGGGTCTTCCACATAGTTGAACTGCGCATACAAGTCATTTGATGAAGCGAAGAAGAGTTCCCCGTCCACGGTGTATACGGCTTTTTGTTCGTCGCCGTCACCAGAAACAACACGGTGAACATTGACAAGGTGAGCCACCCGGTTAGCAAACAGAACAGTCGCAGTGAGCACACCAGCACCCACACCAATGGCGAGGTTGTGCGTCACCACAGTGAAAACAACAGTGACAAGCATGACTGTGGTTTCGCTTTTCGGCATAGCCTTCAACGTTGCAGGGGCAATGCTGTGCCAATCAAATGTGGCAACAGAAACGAAAATCATTACGGCAACAAGAACTGCCATCGGGATAAGCCCAACAACATCACCGAGGGCTACAACCAGTACGAGCAGGAACACACCAGCAAGGAATGTTGACACCCGTGAACGTGCTTGGGCGGCCTTTACGTTAATGGTGGTTTGGCCGATCATTGCGCAACCACCCATGCCACCGAACAAACCAGTAATGAAGTTCGCTGCACCCTGACCGAGCGACTCACGAGTCTTATTCGAGTGCGTGTCAGTGATGTCGTCGACGAGTTTCGCTGTCATCAGCGACTCCAACAACCCGACGAAAGCCATACCTAATGCGTACGGGAAGATGATGCTGAGGGTCTCCATAGTGAATGGAACATCAGGTATTCCAAACTGTGGCAGCGACTGCGGCAATTCGCCCTTGTCGGCCACCGTTGGCACAGTAATTTTTGCAAACACGGTGATGAGAGTAAGAACAACAATCGCAACCAAAGGCGCAGGCACGGCATTTGTGATCCGGGGCAGACCAAAAATAATCAGCAATCCGAGCGCCGCGAGTGGATAAACAGCCCATGGAACCCCAACAAGTTCGGGGATTTGAGACATGAAAATCAAAATAGCGAGAGCGTTAACGAACCCAACCATCACCTGTCGCGGAATGAAACGCATCAGTTTCGCTATGCCGAGCAGCCCTAGGGACACCTGAATGAGTCCCGCAAGGATGACTGTCGCGATGAGATAGTCAACGCCATGATCTTTAACAACGGGGGCAATTACGAGCGCCACCGCTCCAGTCGCCGCCGAAATCATGGCGGGACGGCCACCAAGGAACGCGATAGACACAGCCATCGTAAAAGAAGCGAACAAGCCAAGACGTGGATCTACGCCCGCAATGATGGAGAACGCAATAGCCTCAGGGATGAGGGCGAGTGCAACAACCAGACCACCGAGAACTTCAGTTTTCAGCAGGACAGGGGTTCGCAAAACAGTCTTTACAGACCGTCTTTGCGCAGGCGAAAACTGATCTAACGCATGGGTGGACATGGAAAAGCTCCAAAAAATGGGGGTCTAAGTAGCGCAGTGTGCAACCTGATGGGCACCAAAGCGCACCGTCTACCCTACTACGAACCGGTGGGTCGGGTGATAAATCGTTTCATTTAGCAGGTCTTCACCGACAATTAAGCCTTTAGTCCAATGAGTGAAGTAATCAGGTTGATAGGTTGGAAGACAGGTCGACGGGCTCACCCAAACCCCGTAAACGCACAGTGACGTGTGAAAAGAACACGCGCCGACGACCTAAACGGGCCGCACCGCCCGTACACACGAGACAAGGAGACGAACATGGCTATATCAATCCTCTCAAGCCCCGCCCGCTACGTCCAAGGCAAGAACGCGCTCGCTGACCTCGGTAAATACCTTAAAGGACTGGGTGGCAACCCACTCCTCGTTGCTGACGATGTTGTCTGGGGAATCGTCAGTGACACCATCACTCAAGGGTTCACTGCAGAAAACCTAGAACTCGTACGCGTCGGGTTCGGTACTTTCGCCACGCCAGAAGTTGTTAACAGCCTCGTCGATTCCATTAAGCAAGGCAACCACGACGTTATCGTCGGTGTGGGTGGCGGTTCAGTCATCGACGCAGCAAAAGCAGCCGGACACCTTGCCGGAGTGCGGTGGGCTTCTGTTCCAACTGCTGCATCGTCGGACGCACCAACCTCAGCGTTGTCCGTGATTTACACGGACGAAGGCGAGTTCATTGAGTACCGGTTCTTCCCACACAACCCAGACCTCGTACTCATTGACACGCAGCTTGTTGCTAACGCCCCAGTGAAGTTCCTGGTTGCGGGAATCGGTGACGCTTTAGCAACATATTTGGAGGCTCGTGCAACGTGGCATGGTCAAGGAACCACAATGGCTGGCGGGCGACCAACACGTTCCGCATATGCGCTGGCAGAACTGTCGTGGGAACTCTTGTGGGAATACGCGCTACCTGCGTTGGATGCGGTTGCCGCAAACACTGTGACTCCCGCTTTGGAAGCAGTCACTGAAGCAAACACGCTCCTTTCGGGTCTCGGCTTCGAGTCTGGTGGGCTTGCCGCCGCGCACGCCATCCACAATGGGTTAACTGCGGCACCACAAACTCACGGGCTCACGCACGGACAGAAAGTAAACATTGGGTCGTTAACTCAGCTTGTGCTTGAGGGTGCTCCTACCGACGAAATCGAAGATTTCATTGAGTTCACGACTCGGGTCGGTTTGCCTAACACTCTTACCGAAATCGGGTTGAGCGTAGATGACACGACGGAACTGAAAGCTGTTGCAGAAGCTGCAACTGTGGAAGGTGAAACCATCCACAACATGCCATTCCCGGTAACAGCAGATCTTGTTTACGATGCGCTGCTTGTCATTGAAAACATTTCTCGACGAGTCCGCACCGAGCGCGGACTGCCTGAACCAGTGAAGTACGTTGCGCACTGATCCATAAAAAATGGTGGGAAGAACAAAGCCTGTTCTTCCCACCATTTTTATGTCTTGAATTAGCCGAGAGCTTTAGCTTTCAAGATGTCGTATTCTTGCTGTGAAATGTGTCCGGCTTCCAGCAGGCTTTGTGCCTTAGCGATTTCTTCAGCTGGGCTGACTTGCGCAACGGAACGAATGTATTCGTCGCTTTCGCGCTTTACCTCGGCACGGGCTGATGCTGTGCGTTCTGCCATGCCTCGTCCACGCGAAACAAGGTAGATGATGGCTGTGAGGAGCGGAACGAAAAGTAATAGGGCAAACCAGAGAGCCTTCCACCAGCCGCTGAGTTCTTTATCGCGGAACAGGTCCGTGATGATGAAGAACAAAGCAACCAAGTACCCGATGAATAGGTACATGGAGAGGATCAGCCACATTGTTTCCCAAAATGACATAATGCGTTTTCCCTTCTAGCGGGTTATCTATGTTTTTAGAGTAGGGCGCAATTGTGTTGTCCACTAGCGGAAACGCATTTTCGTCAGGGTTATTCTTTGCGTAAACCATAGAAGTACGGCCAAGAAAAGAGTTGTTCTGGTTAAACGGGTAGCTCGTTGAGAGGCTCGTCAGGGTTAGCTTCATGACGAAAGACGAGGTCAGCGACAACAGCACCGGTTTTTGTTCCGATCGACAAACTCAAGAATGTGCCCAGCGCGGTAATGAGTGCGTTGTCGTCGAGCGTGGTGAGCGCAATAAGCCCGACGGTTCCCGGTACGAGGAGCAGGAATGCAGGCCGGAAGGTCGCGATTGCTGGCGCGCGCGGCACGTACCGTTCGAGTGTGCGGGCAAGGAAGAACGCTACGGCACCGATAATTCCGGTTGCTCCTACTCCGCCGACTAATGGACCAAGCAGTGTGATGCCTGCGTAGGTGATCACCATTGCGGGGATGGACAGCAGCGTGAGCAGACGTCCAGCTTTGAAGGCAAGTCCAATGCCGGCAGCCATGAAGACGACACCAATCCACGAAACCCATAGTGGTGGCACTGATTCCCAGCCACCAAGGTCGGTGGATACGGCGTTGATTTCTCCGAGGAGGTTTGCGGCAGAACTATCAATACGTAATCCGGTGATCATTGCAGCCGCGCCGATTCCGGTGGACATGAACCCGAGGATGAGTAGCCCGTACATGAGTCGCGACGATCCGGTGACCATGTCGGTGGCGCTTAATTCAAGGAGCGCATTTGTGATGGTTGCACCTGGAACTAGTACTGCAAGTGGCGCACATACTGCAAAAAGTGGGATGGGGCTGAGATCAAGTGCTGAGGCTAGGAGCCCAACAAAAAGCGTTGAGCAGAAAGCAATGATGAACGTGATGATTGTTCCTGCACCACGAATGCGTGAGGCTGCGTGAATGAAGATACCGATAAGTGCACCGAGGAAGAGTGCGGCGACTATCGCCCACCAAGGGACGCGGAAAAGCATGGCGAGTCCTGCGGACAAGAACGCAGAACCGAACAGCATTTCGGTGGTTGTCGTTGGTGTGGAGGCGTCACGTATCGCTTGGATGCGGGTGGGGAACAAGCTGACTGGAACTTTGCCTGTGGCGAGTTCGCGTACGAGTCCGTTGGCGCGTGCGCTGATGGAAAAGGGCAGTTCAACGCCGGTGGCGTTGACAACTGTTGCTGCGCTTCCGGGTTGTTCTGACACTAAAACTGTTGCTGGTAGTACGGCGATGGACATGTTGCCGTGGCCGGTTTTTTCTGCGACTTTTGTGAGCCAAAAGTGGACGTCGGTGACTGCGTAACCGGCATCGAGGAGGAACGCGCCAAGTTGCGCGAATGAGTCTCGCGGTCCGTGTGAGGGGACAGCTTTTGGTGTCTGTGCGCTTGAAGCTGAGTGGCTCATGGTGACGTCTTTCTATGTCATGAGATGCCAGAAGGGTGGTGATCGAGCGTCCAAGTGCGCGCTTTCACACGTATCATCGCACGCTTTGAGGCTTTGCAAAAACGCACGCACGACGGGCTGTGTTTTTGGTGTTGGTGTGCGCAAAAAATCACCGTGGACACTCTGTGTACACCGTGTGTACACTCAACGTATGAACAAGACGACAATCCTGCTAACAATCCCCGTAACAGCCCTCCTCACCCAACCTTTATGGGCCCCGCAATGGGGTGCCGGAATCCTCGGAGAAATCGCAGCCTTCGGGCCAGTCGGCTCAGTAATCGCAATGACCATATTTTTTGGACTCGTCGCGCTCTACTGCCAAAGCCTCAAACGCCTACTAGAAGCAACCCGCCCAGAGGCCCGCAGCCGCACCCCACGATCCATCTGGCTCATGTTCGCCATCCCCTTCAACTTTGTTGAAGACTTCTTCATCGTCGCGGACATCCACTCAAGCATGCGCAACGACGGACGCACAGCCCAGCCAGCCTTGCGGTTATGGCACCTTCTCGGAATGGCCTGGTGCATCCTGCAAATCGGATCGCTACTACCCGGAACCATAGGCGTCACCACAGGAACACTGGCACTCATCATCTGGGCATGGCACTGGATATACACCGCCCTTATCCACCGCAAACTTGCCAACCAGCCAATGAATGTAGGCTAAGTTTCATGCCGTTACCTAGATTCACTCGACTCGCTGCAACAGAACAAACACGCATCGTCGACGTTGCAACCCGCCACATCGCCGAACGAGGAATCAGTAACATCGCATTAAACGACCTCGCAGACGAAGCCGGAATCTCACGATCCGCGCTCTACAACTACTTTGACGGACGCCAAGACCTCATTGATGTAGTCACACAATCCGCATTAACAGCCGTCACCCAAGCCCTCGAACCGTGGCAGCCACAACCCAGCGAACCCGAATTTTGGGCAACCTTTTTTGCCTCATTCCAACGCCTACGAGCGCTACTCCACGCGCAACCCGAGCTGCGGATAATTCTTGAAGCTGCGGACAGTAGCAGCCTCGATTCGTGGATTGACGGGTTCTTTGCGGACGCTGTCCGGTTGGGTCTTGTCGCCGCCACGAATATGCCGCTTATTCGGGCGGTGACGGGGGCTGTTATTGCTGCGGTGGATGCTTTAGAGTTGGCGCGTCCAGAGTCCAGCACTCCAGAGGAACTCCAACATGTACTCCAACGTGTGTGGAACTGAAACGCGCACTGGCCAACTGTGCTGCATATAAGAAATCATTATGTATCTTATTAAGAGACGGATTAGGTGCTAAACAGGCAAAAACTGATAAGGCTGGCGTAGATGCGTTCTAGAAAAATTCTTGCACTGACGACTGCGTTGATGTTTTGCGTGTCGGGTGTGATAGCTGGATGTTCTGCGTCGCCTGATTCGGAGGTGGCAGCGAAAACTGTAAAACCTGAAACTTCGCCGGTGACCGTCAGGGTTGAGGGAGAACGCGCGGAGAATTTTGTCTCTCTTGATCAGCTGGCGCAGAAATCCAGTGCGATCGTTCACGTGGAACCAACAGGGAACACAAAAAGCGTTCCTTTATCAGCAATAGATGGCGCGGACGGTTCTGCACCAATTGAATATATTGAACTGGCCGTTGCGAACATCATCGATGGTGCTGTTGAAGGCGAGGCGATTTGGGTGGTAAGCCCAGGCGTTGAGGACGAGACAGCGCGACCGGCCTTAACCTCTCCAAGGTCATATATTTTGTTTCTTGCTCCGGCAATGTATGCCGCTAACGAACCAATCGGTGGCTACGTTGTTGTGGGTGGCCCCGCGGGAATGTTTGTTGAAGGCACAAATGCGCGAACCACTTTCTTTAAAGTCGATCCGCTTTCTGAAGACCTGCCAAACACAATCGATAGTGCAACCACCGACTTCCCGAAAATTACAAAAACTGAAGAGGAACTTTTGCACGAGGGCCCATAAAACTTCAGACACCCAAAACGGCTCTCGTCCATCATGGTCCGCGTATATGCGTGCTGCACAGGGAAACCCTGACAGAACACACCGGGATGTAACTGTGCGCGTTTTGTCGTGAAGTAGAGTTTAGGTTTTTGTTGTTGGCGCAGGCGTAAGTATCGTTATTTCGTCAGTGCTCTTGGAAGCCCACAGGTCATTCGGTAGAAATGTTTTGTTGAGTGCATCAGAGTGCGCGCAAAAGTCGAGGCTGTTTCTGCTGATCGTGACTGTTGTAACTGTTTCAGCATCTTTCATGAGTAGCCATTGCGACGTATCGGTGTCTGTCGTATCGATGCTTTTTACCGCATCGTGGAAAACTTCTTTTGCTTGTGCAGGCGCATCGCCGTACGGACACACAATTATGAGCTCTTGCCATACACCACTGGGTGATAACTCTTGAGGGAGGACAAAGGCAGATGAGTTCTTTGCTGCTGCGTCTAGGATGAGGCTTTCAACAGGCTGCGAAGATGATGAGCATCCAGCCAAAAATATTGAAAATGAGGTCATGAAAACGATTGCTTGAAAATCTTTTTTCATAAGAATTATTTTAATGTCACAAGCTTTCCAGCAGCAGCGCTTATAGGCGGCGCCCTTTGCAAACCTTGACTGCTTTTCTGGTGAGTCGGATGGTGTGAAGGCGACGGTGGTTTCCGGTGGCATAGACCCTGCTGCTCTCGTTAGCGTGGTAACTACCGCTATGAGGAATACACGAGGGGATGCACGTGGAAAACATGACAGAACCCACCGGGGCTGAACCGCAACTGTGCGCGCTCGTGCAAGAGGACGGCAGCACTCCGACGGTGCTTGTGCTCGGGTCTACAGGTTTTATTGGCGGCCGTCTCGTCCCGCGCCTACTCAACGCCGGCTACACAGTGCGCGTACTTGTCCGAAACGCGTCCCGCATTAAAGCATTCACGTGGGGTAATCATCCAGCGCTTGACGTGATAGAAGGCGACGCGGAAGCACTCAACGACGTTAAAGATGCCGCCCGCGACACCACCGTTATCTACCATCTTGTGCACTCCATGACAGGAGGTGCAGATTTTGCCGCCCGTGATCGTCGAATCGCACACAACGTAGCAACCGCCGGAAACGGTGCCGGCACTGCACGTGTCATCTACTTAAGCGGATTACATCCCGCTACCGGCCCGCTCTCACAACACCTAGAGTCACGCAGAGAAGTCGGCGACATCCTCACCCAACACGGCCCGCCCGCCCTCATCTTCCAAGCCGGGGTGGTAATCGGTTCAGGTTCTGCATCCTTCGAAATGGTCCGCCACCTCACCGAAGTGCTCCCCGTGATGCCCGCCCCAAAATGGGTGAACAACCTTATACAACCCATCGCGATCAGAGACATCCTGTACTACCTACTAGCGGCAGCACGCCTACCCGAACACGTGCACGGAACATACGACATAGGCGGCCCCGACATTCTCAGTTACGCCAACATGATGAATGGGTACGCTAAAGAAGCAGGCCTACCCAAACGCACCATCATGGCGTTGCCCGTCCTCACACCTAAACTCGCGTCCCTGTGGGTCAACCTCGTCACCCCAATACCGCGCAGCATCGCCCGGCCCCTCGTCGAATCGCTCCAACACGACTGCGTCATGCGCAATCACAACATCGACGACATCATTAGCCCGCCACCGGGCGGACTCCTCGACTACACGCAGTCCGTACGCCTTGCCATCAAACGACTCGGCATCAACCAAGTAGAAACAAGCTGGCAAGACGCACGCGTCGCAACCGCACCATCCGATCCGCTGCCCAGCGACCCCAACTGGGCGGGCACAACCGTATACACAGACACCCGCAGCAAAAAATGTGACGCCACAGTTGAAGACCTCTGGACAGTCATCACAGCAATAGGCGGCACAAACGGCTGGTATTCAACCCCCGGCCTGTGGGCGATCCGCGGCTGGATAGACAAAATCGCAGGAGGCGTAGGCCTGCGCCGAGGACGACGAAACACCACCACCCTTCGCCCCGGAGACGCCGTCGACTTTTGGCGCGTCGAAGTCATCCAAGAACAACACCTCCTGCGCTTACGAGCCGAAATGAAAGTGCCCGGCAAAGCATGGCTAGAACTCATGTGCGCGCCCACAAACGACGGCAGCATCTACCGGCAACGCGCAATCTACTTCCCCCGCGGACTAAGCGGACGGCTCTACTGGTGGGCCGTCTACCCCTTCCACGGATTCGTATTCTCTGGAATGCAAAACAGGATTGTTGCGCTCGCGGAACGTAACGCACACGATCGTCGCCTCAACGAACAGTATGTGGCAGGCGAAGACTAAACCGAATGTGTGCGTTATAGCGGGTGGGAGATAACGACAGAACATATGATGTGCGCATGGAACTTCAGGACCTGCTCGTCACTAACCTTCAGTCCGCATGGTGGGTTGTTGCGGTTGCCGCAGTCGCGCCCATCCTCGCGTTAGTGACTCGTCGCCACGTCCCAGATGTCGTGTGGCTGCTTGCATTAGGTGTGGTTATTGGTCCGCACGGCTACGATGTCGCCCATCACACGGAAGCCATCGAGTTTTTGCGCGAACTGGGTATGGGATTTTTGTTCCTGCTTGCAGGGTTTGAACTCAACACGTCAGATTTGCGTGCCCGGCAAGGTAAACAGGCTGCTGTTACATGGCTGATATGTGCTGCTTTAGGTGTTGGCGCGGGGCTTCTGCTCAGCAGTGGCGAACTCAAAACGGCGATTGTGTTAGGTATTGCTTCAACGTCAACCGCGCTTGGTACGTTGTTGCCCATTTTGAAAGATTCTGGGGTTAAAGGCTCCCCGCTGGGTAAAGCGGCCATGATCCATGGTGCGTACGGTGAACTCTTGCCAATTATTGCTATGTCGTTGCTGCTGTCTGCGCACGGTACGGGAGTGTCAGCACTGATTCTTGTGTTGTTTGCGGTTCTGGCCGTGTTGATTGTGCTCGTGCCGGTACGGGTTTTCCGACGAATCCCAATGCTGGGTCGGGCACTGGTGGGCGCCGCAAATACGACCATGCAAACAACGCTGCGTTTTGCAGTTCTGGCACTCATCTCGTTGATGCTGCTGACTGCTGTACTTGAACTTGATGTTGCGTTAGGTGCGTTCTCGGCTGGGTTGTTGCTCAACAGCTTGTATAAGGCTGTTGCTCCTGAACTGGGTGTTGAAGTTGCACACAAAGTTGAGATTGTTGGGTTTAGCTTTTTGATTCCGGTGTTCTTTGTAACGAGTGGCATGAACATTGATGTCATGGCTGTGATCCGGGAATGGCCGACGCTTCTCGGTTTCGTCGTCATGATTGCGGTGGTGCGCGGAGTCGTTGTGTTTGTGCGGGAGAAATTCGCTGCAACGCATTCGGGGCTCACCCATGATCGTGAACGTATGGCTTTAGGTTTATATGCAGCGACGGGGCTGCCCATTATTGTTGCGGTCACTCAAATTGCTCAGTCATCAGGAATCATTGAGGATACGACTGCGTCCGTGCTTGTCACAGCAGGGGCAGTAACGGTTTTGTTGTTCCCGTTACTTGCAGCGTTACTTATCCGTTCTCAAAAACACACGGTGGAGGTGCAATGACGAGTTCTTCTGCACAGCGTTTCTTAACAGCACATACTGGTTTTTCGGTGCCGTCCATCGGGTTGGGCACATACAAGCTGAATGGTTCTTTCGGTACGGCTGCGATCCTTCAAGCCGCTGAAGTCGGATATCGATATTTTGATTCGGCAGTGAACTACGGCAACGAAGACGCTGTGGGTTTAGCCGTTCAACAGATGGTCGAGCGCGGTATAGCGCCGCGTGAAGAACTAATTGTTGCCTCGAAACTACCTGGACGCGATCATGAATATGAGTCAGCGTTACATTCCATCGAGGAATCGCTGTATCGGAGTGGATTGGAATACTTAGATGTGTATCTGATTCACTGGCCGAACCCGATCGTCGATAAGTATGTTGAGGCGTGGGCTGCCCTTATTGAGGCTCAAAAACGTGGCTATGTCCGCCATATTGGGGTGTCGAATTTTGAGCCGCAACATATTGACCGGTTGGAGCGCGAAACAAGCGTTGTGCCCGTGATCAATCAGGTTGAGATGCACCCATATTTTCCTCAATCTGATCTGCTTGAATACAACACCAGCCGAGGAATCATTACTCAAGCGTGGAGTCCACTAGTGCGAGCCGGTGAGCTTTTGGGGTCGGAGGTTATCCACAGGGTGGCGCGCACATGGGGTATAACTCCTGCACAGGTTGTGTTGCGCTGGCATGTGCAACGTGGAGTGATGCCCATTCCTAAGGCGACGAGCTTGCAGCGTCAGCAAGAAAACCTTGATGTTTTCGACGTCCTGTTGTCTGAAGACGACATGAACGCCATCGCCACGCTAGCGCACAATAATGGGCGGATGAAGGGGCAAGACCCCACCGTGTACCAAGAGTTTTAACAAAACCTGCTGGTAGTGGGAATACTTTTTCGATCTATAACGTTAGATCAGTGAAACCGGTATCCCGGTTTTTATTTTTAGCTGTTGAAAATTTCAATTAAAAGTATGTTGTAAGCGATAGAGGGAGTGATAAAGGTGACCGATCCAGTAATGCCGCAGCCATCAGAGCCGGGTAGTTCAACACCGAACGCATCTGGTCGTCGGCCATGGATATGGGTGGCTTTAATCGCTGCACTTATCGCGATTGCTGCAGTTGCTGCTGCGCTTAGCCAAAACAGTAAAACTGACAGTGCAGCGCCGTCCTCTGCAACTTCAACAACAACACAATCACCTGAATCAGCTGATCCTTCAACTGCTGAAGAAGCAGAGATGAACGACGATGAAGGCCGCCCGGCAGGGCATCCGTTAGAACGTCGAGATGAATCAGATCCTGCAGGTCTTGGCGATGTGAACGCCCCCGTCGTTGTTATTGAATACTCCGATTACAAGTGCCCTTACTGCGCGCTGTTTAGTAACGACACAATGCCATTATTGAAGTCCAAGTACATTGATACGGGGCTTGTACGGTTTGAGTGGCGTGATTTTCCGGTCCTAGGAGATCAGTCGGTTGAGGCAGCTGTTGCTGCACGTGCGGCAGCGGAGCAGGGACTGTTTTGGGAATTTAACGAATCGTTGTTTAGCAGCGCTCCAGACAACGGTCATGCTGAGTACACGCGCGAGTCTTTAACTGATACTGCTAAGCGTGTTGGTGTTCCTGATCTCGATAAGTTCGCTGCAGACCTCGACAATGCAGAGCTGAAAGACCTTGTTATGAAGGATCTGCAAGAGGGTATTTCTGCTGGACTGACTTCCACTCCAACTTTTGTTATTGATGGAATGGCCGTTCCAGGTGCGCAACCTTTTGAAGTTTTTGAACAAGTCATCGACGAAGCCCTAGCTAAAGCCGAAAAATAGGGGGGAATACCTATGGAAATCGGTTATGCAGGTGCCTTTCTTGGCGGCATTTTGACGTTGCTGAGCCCCTGCTCGGTCATGTTGTTGCCCGCGTTTTTTTCGTATGCGTTTAATTCACCTGGCAAACTCCTTGCACGAACGGGAGTCTTTTACCTTGGCTTGATTACAACTCTTGTTCCGTTGGGAGTTTTCTCGGGTGCTTTGGGATCACTTGTTACGGTGCACCGTGAAACGCTGATTGCAGTGGTGGCGTGGGTTGTTATTGCCGCTGGTCTTGTGTTGCTTTCTGGTATTCCAATTCCTGGTTTGGCTAGGAAAAACACGGGCTCAGGCGGGGCGACTTCGGCTGTGTCGGTGTTCTTGCTTGGCACGGTGTATGCCGTTGCAGGTGTGTGTGCTGGCCCAGTGTTGGGTGCCGTTTTCGCGATTTCTCTGCTTGGTGGCGGGCCAATGTATGGCGCGTTTATTCTCGCGATTTATGCGCTCGGTATGGTCGTTCCGCTGTTCATTCTTGCGCTGCTGTGGCCGAGACTTGGGGCGCGTGGTCGTAAAGCTATTGCGCCAAAAGAACTTGTGATTGGTAAGTGGCGTAACTCGTGGGTCATGATCGTTGCTGGTCTTTTGCAGATTGGTATTGGTTTCTTGCTTATGGCAACGAATGGCACAGCGAATCTTGGTGGGCTTGTTGACGTACGCACGCAAGCAAAATTGGAAACTGGTGCGCTTCAGGCTGGATCTCAGGTGAACGACTTGTTCTTCATTATTGGGGCAATCGTTGTACTTGCGGTCATTGTGTTTTTCACGATGCGCAGAAATAAACGTGCTGCTCAAAGCGCGGGAGTGAATCCGAACTTTGGTGTGAAGCAGTAGGGCTCACTGCTTTTTCGCTGTTTTTAGTCGGGTTGTGGCGTTTTTCGGTTCAGTAAGTTTTAAGTTTAAGTTGCCTGAATGTGTCTGCTAGATGGACAAAAACTTACCGGTTGGGTGAAAAGCGCCACATGAACCCTTATTTTCAATACCTTTTGTCTGAAAAGTTTCGTATGTGGAGGCGGTTAGGCCTCTGAACTGGGCTAACGTCTAGATGGATATAAGTACCCATCAATAGTCAAAACGAAACTTAAGGCCATAACGTTGCACCCCCACGCGACCACACTTTATCGAAAACTAGGGATCGTACTCGTAACACTTCTCGTAGCCGTAGGCTTTGTCCCAGCTGCGACAGCGACAACCATCCCGCAAAACGTCATGTATACAGCTACCTCAGCTGAAGGCACCGGCTGGAAACTGACCTTCCCTCAGTCAGAAACCACAGTTGACGGAAAGCCTGTCTTTGTAGAAGGCACAAACATTGAATTCGCTTTGCAGTTTTACAAAGAAGCGATCAGCAATAACGCGACACAAACAATCACGTTCGGGCCGGAAGTAGTGCTTCCCGAAACAGTGCCCAATGATTTCCCTGATCTCATCGCCTCGATTGTTACAGATCGCGGCGCCGGAACTATCACGATCACTTTCCGCGGCGACATCAACGATTCTGCTATCGACAGTTTCACTGAAGGGGTTATCAAAGTCGCCATACGCAACACATCAACTGAAACCTCAGGGTTCGAATCCGTTGATATTCGCATAGGTGACGGCACCCCACAAACCTTTGACTTCTTCGTCCAGGAACAGTCAGACGAACCATTTACCGCAACACAAAATACGCAAACCAAAACCGCCAACACAAACCTTACGCAACACGTAAGCGTTGACGGCACAACAGGGAAAGTGACCGTAAACCCTGCGATTAGCGACGAAAAAATTCGGTACACACTCGATACAACCGCGCTCGAAGAACGCACAAGCACGGTTACCGACACACTAGACGCAGCGCTGCGATACAACGAAGACTTCACCATCACCACAACCACGTGGGACGCCAACGGATATAACAAGACCGTTGGACCGCAACAAGCGCTGCCAGTCACACTCAACGCAGAAAAAGACAGCTTCACAGCAGACTTAACGCTGCCTGCACGTTCTCAAACGACCATCACGTACACAGCAAGTCTGCGTGCCGAGCAAGCTGCCCTCGTAGAAGCAGAACTGCAACGCCAATATGACGAAGCACTAACCGACGACGACAAAGTCGATAACGGTTTCAACCTCGTCATTCCAGCCATGAACAACACCGCAACGTGGAGCGACGCACTTACAGGCGGCACACCCACAGAATATAGTCGTACAGTCGGCGGAAACGTATGGGTGAATGGGCTGCCCAAACCAAACACCGGAACAATTTTTACAAAGAGTTCCGCACAAGCCCCAAAGATTATTGACCCGCAACGTACACAAGTGCACAAGCAATCGCGTACACCCTCAACGCGAAACTCTCCGCGTTCGACGGTCAAAACAAATTTTGGGTGCTCAATTCGGACCTCATCGTCAAGGACACTATTCCAGCAGGCCTGACACTGGACGAATCCTCGCTGAAGTTCACAGCAACCATCACTGATCTTGCAAGCCTCACAGAGGTTTCAGTGCCAAACTCCAACCAACACCAATACCGTGTCCGCAACACGGCACGTTTCGAATACACGACTGATCGGGCTTACTCTCCAACAGCTACGGTCACTGACAACATCCGAAAAGTCACTGAAGGAGACATCCAAGATGATGGTGTCTTCAAAAAATCGTTACAGGGTTCAGGCGACGTCATCGTTCCTGACGCTGACGGCACAAAAAAACTGGAATACTCCTTCACGTGGGCTCCGCAAGACTGGAACCCAGCAGACATTGACGTTCGAGAACTGACCTTCATCGATCAGCTTGACCCGCTGATCTTCGATATTCCACGCATCCAACAGGAAATCTCTAACGAAGTGTTCGCATTAGACGCGACAGCTGGTGGGGCACCGGTTTCTCTAGACCACGTGGATGTTGCACTAACAAACGATGGACGCCTCACAATTGGGCTTACACCACTTGCGGTTTCGGAAGCGAACAAAACAAGTGACCTCAACATTACTTTCCCGCTGACGACCGTTAAATTTCCGCGCTCCCAAACCATCTCCATAGACAACACTGCATGGGTTGAAAGTGATGGGTTGAAAGAAAAATATTATTCAATCCAATCAGCAACCGCTGACACGTGGAGCGCCGTACTGGAATACAAAAAATCGGCAGCAGTGAAGGGCTCAACCCAGTTCACACAAAACTTGCGTGTTCCAGTCTTAGGAAATGGAGCGCCTGCAACCGACCAATTCGTATACAAGATTGACCTCATTCCACACAAGGGATACTCCGGCGTAGCGATCCTCGGCGAACAAGACTTGTTACCGCCAGAACTCGCATTTATTGGCCTTGCAGAGCAATCAACATACACACAAGAGTCAGCATGGACAGCGGCTCCCGGCAGCAACAACGAAAAAGTGTATGGAACGGTTCGGGCTTCTTACGACGAAGCCGAACACACGGTTTCTATAGCGAACGACGGTAATAAACCGTTTTCGGGGAGCACGATTACGCTGTACATGCTGGTGAAATTGAAAGACCCAGCTGGCGTAGAAAACCTTGCCTTATCAAACATTTTGGAAAAATCGCGGTCAACAAGCACCATCACTTTTTCGAATAAGTACCCGTTAGCGATAGCTAAAACTGATTCATACGATGGTTCAGAAACGATCACAGACCTAGATGCACGTTTTGATGTGACAGGGCCAAACGGGACATCAATTCTTGATACCCAACCTGCTGGCACAGTTATTGCAGTGCATCAAAAATCGCTTGTTTTTGTGCATGAAGGAAACATTGCACCATTACTTGTAGACGAGCAAGGAACCTACAAGGCCGTTGAAGTTACCGCGCCTAAAGGCTATGTGTCATCCGACGTGACATACCCGATTACTGTAGGTGCAGACGGAACATCACCGCGTGTAGCGTTCTTTAACGACCCGATTCCACGCGTATCAGTTGGTGACTTCGTATGGGTGGATGCTAACCGCGACGGTCAACAAGACGATGGTGAGCCAGGGCTAGAAGGCGTTCAACTCGTCTTAAAAGACAAAGACGGAAACCCTGTTCAAGACATTTTTGGTCAAGAAGCACAGCCGGTAGTTACTGACGCAGACGGGGCTTACCTGTTTGATCAGCTGCCAACGCTTAGCGCAGGCCAACAATATGTTGTGCATATTGCACGCCAAGATGACGCTACTCGCGCCGTTTTGGAACCGTATCAGCCCACGAAAGAAGGCACAGGTGGCGGTTCAGGTAAGACTGACTCGTCCCTGTGGGAGGCTGCTGCTGACGGCGCTGGGCTCACCGCACACAAAAACAAAAACGTAACTCTCGACTTTGGTTTTGTTGCAAAATCGTATGCGTTAGGTGACTACATATGGGTGGACACGAACAGAAACGGAATCCAAGATGACGGCGAACAACCGTTATCAGCGGTGAAAGTTGACTTGTTCTTAGACGACACAACCACACCAGCACAAGACGTGTACGGAAAAACAGTTTCATCAGTAACCAGTGATGAAGACGGCCTGTACATGTTCGACAATTTGCCTACGGGAACGTATACGGTGCGTTTCACGCTCGAAGGCGAAAACGCTCACAAGTACGAGTTTGTGACACCGCTGCAAGGAGGCGACGCACTAGCGGACTCAAACGGCGTTGTTGTGCCAGGAAATCCAGATCAGGTTTTCACACAAGAGATAGTGCTGACAGACGACAACGTACACATCACCACTGATGACCCGACACATAATCCTGAAGCTACTGAAGGTATAGATCCGACATGGGATGCAGGCGTTGCGTTGTCTCGTGTTTCAGTTGGAAATTACGTGTGGTGGGATGCAAACCGTAATGGGCTGCAAGACGCAGGTGAAGCAGGCATCGCGAATGTCAAACTCGTGCTGACAGATCATTACGGACAACCTGTGACAGATGTTTTTGGTAACCCAGTGCAACCTGTTGTCACAAACTCGTCTGGCGCCTACAGCTTTACTGACTTACCGGTGCTTCGTACCGGCGAGTCATACACGGTTTCTGTTGATCGCGCAGACGAAGGAACGAAAACTGCGTTAAAGCCGTATGTTCCTGCCCCTGAACATCAAGGAACTGACACGGCTGTTGATTCCTCAACGTGGAAGGCTGAAACAACTGGCCTCACCCTCGCTAACCAAGAAGACCGAACGCTAGATTTCGGTTTTGTGACGCCAACGTACGCTATTGGTGACCTTGCATGGATTGACGCAAATCGTGACGGGTTGCAAGACGCAGGTGAAGGCCCGCTGTCGGATGTCGTCGTGAAACTGACAAACGATCAGGGGCAAAGTGTCCGTAACGTGTTTGGCGCACCCATAGCACCAACGGTGACTGACGCGTCTGGTCGTTACCTCTTTGACAACCTTGTTGAAGGCACGTACAAGGTGACGTTTGAACTGACGGCAGAACAACAACGTACCTACGCGTTCACTATCAATGAAGAGACTCCGATTACAGGAAACTCTGACGGTGTGGTGCAGTCGGATGAGCCTTCGCAAGCAGTGACAGCAACAATTTCGGTTCACCGTGACAGCGCCAACCTTGACCCTGATTATGCGGGCCAAACATTCCAAGCAACACAGGGCGTTGATCCGACGTGGGACGTTGGTGTTGTTCGTAAGAACGTTGCCGTGGGGAACTATGTGTGGCTCGACGAGAACCGCAACGGCCTCCAAGACAACGACGAAACCGGTATTCCCGGAGTTGTTCTGACGCTCACGGATTCGCAAGGGAAACCTGTTACAGACGTTGATGGGCAACCTGTTGCTGCAGTAAAAACGGATGCGCAGGGCAAGTACGTGTTCGAAAACCTGCCTGCCCTGCACAATGAAAGCTCGTACGTTGTGTCAATTGATCAAGAATCAGCAGACACCCTTCAAGCATTGGATGGGCTTGTTCCTACCCGTGCTGGGCAAGGCAGCGACGTGTCGAAGGATTCGTTATTGTGGACAGCGAATTCACGGTCAAATCTCAACTCGCATGAAGATCACGACTTAACCCTCGATTTTGGGTTTGTTGTTCCTTCATATGCGGTTGGAGATTACGTGTGGGTAGATACCAACCGTGACGGTATTCAAGACAGCACAGAGGAACCACTTGAAGGCGTGCTCGTTGAATTGTTCGACGACAACGGCGATCAAGTAACTCAAGACATCCTCGGTAATGCGTTTGGGACCGTGCGCACAGATAGCAGCGGGTACTACCAGTTTGATGACCTGCCGCAGGGCGAATACTCGATACAGTTCACTCTCACAGGCTCGCTCACCCCGCACTATCTGTTCACTCAAGCAAACAGTGCAGATGCTGTAGAGGGCAGCGACTCAGATGGTGTTGTCACTGCTGGAATCGTTACCGCAGCAACGGAAGTGTTCATGCTTGATGCCACCAATAAAAACTTAACTGCACGTAAAACCGTGCAGGCAAGTGAAGGCATTGATCCAACGTGGGATGCAGGAGTAGTGCGGTCACGTGTATCTTTTGGTGACTACGTGTGGTTGGACGTTAACCGTGACGGAAAACAGGACGACACTGAACCGCCGCTTCCTGGTGTGTCCGTGGTGCTGACAGACCACAAGGGAAACCCTCTGAAAGACGTATACGGCAAGGTTGTAGCACCGACGACAACAGACACCGACGGTAAGTATCTTTTCTCTGATCTGCCGACATTGTTTGACGGCCAGCAATACATTGTTGAGATCGCTCCAGATCAAGCTGCGCTGAAAGGACTTGTGCCTACCGTGCCTGAGCGAGGCAAGGACGAGGGTAAAGATTCTTCAACGCACAGAGCACACGCCACAAGTGACACTTTGCGCAAAGACGGACAAGAAAACCTGACGCTCGACTTTGGTTTCGTCACTCCGTCCTACGCGTTAGGTGACTATGTGTGGGTTGACTCAAACAAGGATGGAATCCAAGACCCTGACGAAAAGCCACTTGCTGGTGTCACGGTTGAACTGTTGAATGCCGCGGGTAAGCCCGTCAAAAACGTTTTTGGGGAGTTTGTTCAGCCCGTCAAGACGTCTGAGGGAGGGCTCTACCTGTTTGACGACCTCACTGAAGGCAGATATAAAGTTCGGTTCTCGTTGACAGGTAAGCAGAGCGAAAAATACGTTTTCACTCAGCCTAACCAAGGCAAAGCGAAGCATGAAGATTCCGACGCGTATGCAACGAAAAATGCTGGTATCGCTGAAACCGCTGAGTTGGTTTTGCCAAACAATGCAGTGAGCACCGATTACACGGCCCAACCTTTCGTAGCTACACAAGGAGTCGATTCTTCGTGGGACGCGGGAGTCCATAAACAGCCAGCGTCATATGACTCTGGAGTTGCTGGAGAAAACGCTGAAGCAGGAGGAAACAAAACCTCAGGTGAGCTCCCCGAGACAGGATTTAGTGGCCAGAAACTCTTAGGCGTTGGCCTACTGCTGCTGGTCTTGGGTGGACTGCTTGTTGGAGTAATTCGCCGCCGCGTATAGTACCGGCATACACGTGAGCCCCGTCCATAACCGTTATGGACGGGGCTCACATGTATGCAGGGTAAGACGATTATTCGTCGTATGACAGCGAATATGTGAGTTGAGCGAACTGGCCATGCTGCTTGGCTGTTACAAGATGTAACTGCTGAGCCGAGACTGTTCGTGGTAGCACAGGCGCGCCGCCAGACACCGCTGCAGGTGCAATGCTTAACACGATTTCGGTGAGTAGCCCCGCATCAATAAACTGCCCGGCGAGATCGCCTCCGCCAACAACCCACAGTTTCTTGTCAACGGTTGCTTTCTCAAAGGCGTCAACATGATCTGTAACGTCGCCTTGCACAAACATGATGTTTGAACCAGCCGGAACGGGAAGGTCGCGATGCGTGAACACGAAGGTCGGTATCGTGCCATAAATTGATGACCACATTGATGGATCGTCAAGCACTCCTTGAGTGTGCATAAGCCATTCGTATGTGGTGGCACCCATAACGATCGCACCAACAGTGGTCAAAAATTCGGCATGATCTGGCACGAGTGAAGCGTCTGCTTCAAACAGCCAGTCAAGCGAGTTTTCTTGATCTGCGATGTAACCGTTGACGGATGTTGCTGTGGAATAGATAACGTCCATTTCACCAGCCTAAAGCGAGATACCGACAAGCACACGATCACCCATTATCGCGGGTTTGTGTGTTGTCTTGTTCGCTGGTTGGGCCATCTCCAGTGTTGAGCGTGTTCGTGTCATCTGAAGGAGCTTCAGGCAAGATGCTCACATCGTTGATTAGCGGCACGTCGGGCGCAAGGATGGTTCCTGCTGTTGGTGCTTCTGAACCGCCATAATACGTTGATGACTGCGTCAACTTTGCGGTTGGTGCAGGACGACGACGCAGCGGCCACCGTAACCTTGGGCCGGTAATGCGCTGCTCTGGTTCTTCAACTTCGAGGCCGTAATATTCACCGATGTGGTCGCGGAATGCTGCGCGTTGAGCTTTCTCATAGGCGCGAGTTTCACGGCCAAAAGCGGTGATAGTGGACCAACAAATAAGGATCATTATCACGGAGAACGGCAGCGCTATGAGTATCGCGGCTGTTTGCAACGCGGATAGCCCACCGGCGATGAGTAGGGCGATTGCAAGGAGCGAGGACAAGCTAGCGAAGGAAACACGCAGCCATGTTTTTGGTTCCGTGTTTCCGCCAGAAGCAATCATGGCCATGACGAGCGCGCCGGAATCGGCAGAGGTAATAAAGAACACCGCGATCAAGAGCAAGAAACCGATGGTCAAAATAGTCGTGCCTGGAAGGTTGCTCAGGAGTTGGAATAGCGAGCCTTCAATATCAACGCTGCCATCGGGGTTGATAAGGGACGCTTTGCCCGTGAGTTCAAAATAGACACCGGTTCCACCAATAACGGAGAACCACAAGAACGTCACCATGGTTGGTAGGAGTAGAACTCCAATGACGAACTGGCGTACGGTTCGGCCCCTAGAAATACGGGCGATGAACACGCCCACGAATGGTGCCCATGACATCCACCAACCCCAATAGAAGGTTGTCCATGCGCCTTGCCAGGCTTCGCCGGCTTCACCTTGGAAAGCAGAAACGGTGAAGCTCATTCCGATGAAGTTTTGCAGGTATGAGCCGATTGACTGCACGAAGTCGCGCAGCAAGAAGAGGGTCGGGCCAACAGCCAGAATGAACAGGAGCAGCAAAGCAGCAACGATGAGGTTGATGTTTGACAGCCATTTCATACCTTTGGCAACGCCTGTGACAACGGAGAAAATCACGAAGCAGGTGATGATAATAATGATGCCGATTTCGAGACCAAGCGAAGGTTTAGCGAACCCGATGGATTCGATACCGCTGGCAATTTGCATGACACCCAAACCGAGGGATGTGGCAACACCAAAGATTGTTCCGACGAGTGCAACAACGTCGATGAGGTCTCCGGTTTTTCCTTTAACGCGTTTGCCAAGGAGGGGTTCAAGCGCCCAACGAATGGATAGTGGTCGCTTTCGGCGGTGTATCGCGTAGGCGAGGGCAAGACCAACGACAACATAAATGGCCCAGGCGTGGACTCCCCAGTGCAGGTAAGTTTGCCGCAGTGAGTATTGTGCAAGGAACTCGGGTGTTCCGTTTATTCCAGGCCGAGGGTTTGAGTAGTGGCTGAGGGGTTCGCTGAGTCCGTAAAAGATCAGACCGATTCCCATTCCTGCGGCAAAGAGCAGGGCGAGCCATGAAAGATTGGAGAATTCTGGTTCGTCGTCGTCGTTTCCGAGTTTGATGTCACCGTACTTGGAGAAGCCAACGTACAAGCAGAACAGCACAAACCCTGCCGTGATCAGAACGTAGTACCAACTGAATGTGTTGATGACTTGTGTCTGAAGTGTTTTGAAGAAACTTTCAGCGACTGTGGGGGCGAAGAGCGAGAATCCGACAAAGATGAGCACGACGATAGCCGCAGGCCAGAAGACCTTTCGGGCTACCGTGGACCCACCACTTGAATCTTTCTTTGCGAATGACATTCCTCCACCTTACGAAACAAACCTGTTTCTTGCCTAAACTCAAAGGCGTATTAAGGAACCGCGGACTCACATCACAGTATTTTTCATCATGTTTTTATTATTTACTCTTTTACATCGGAATAAGCCCTTTTAGTTGCTTTTCTGGCGCATGTATTGAGTCTTGATTGCCGAATTGGCGTAGTGCTTCACGTGCTTTATCCGTGGAATCCCATACATTCCATAGTAAAACTCCAACTAGTGCGCCGTCATCAATGTAGTAAACAATGCCTTGTTTGTTTTCTTTTTCGGGCACCCAGTCTTCGAACATGTCGAAAGCAGAATTTAAGCGACCAACAGCCTCAAAGCCTAATTCAAAAATATCGGAATAAAAGAACGGGGTGTGCGTGTAGGGTTCGTTGGCTAACGCCATATTTTTTCCAGCACATAACCCTGACTTGTGCGCTTGATCTACGTGCTCTACGCGTCGTCGACCTAGGAGAACGTCAGGGAAGTAGGCAATGTCGCCGGCTGCATAAATGTCTGTGTCTGAGGTTTGTAAGTACTGGTTGACTACAACCCCTTGCGCTTCCGTTGGTAATCCGGCGTCGCGTGCCAAAGAAATGTTCGGTGTTATGCCGAGGCCCGCGACAACCGCATCAACGTGTATAGCTGGGTGCGCATCGAAATACACGGTTACTTGCTCCGCGGTTTCTTCAATTTCAACGGCTTGCCGACGAGTCAAAATCTTCACGTTGTTGTGGGTGAGCGCATCAGTGATTGCCGTGCACAGCCCTGGTGGATACACGCTTGCGCCTACGACTTCGTCAAACACAACGAGTGTGACTCGCGCGCCTGTTCCGGCTAAAGCACAAGCGATTTCGATGCCGATGAATCCTCCACCAATGACTGCAATGTGGTGTTCGGGTGTTGCCTGCGCACGTAATGTTGCAAAGTCGTCTTGCGTGCGGAAGTACACGACTTTGTTGCTGGCTGGAGAAATTGTGCGTGGGGTTCCACCGGTAGCGAGTAGTAATTTGCTGTAGGACACTCGTGTGCCGTCATGAGTTACGACTTCATGGTGTTCGGGATGGAGTTCCACCACGGTGGTGTCCGTCCAGACGGTGGCATCTGTGTCTTGGGCAGTGTGGAAATCTACAGTGCTCACGTCGCCTTTCTTCCACAAGGATTTAGACAGCGGTGGGCGGTCGTAGGGAGGATAGCTTTCTGACCCGATGATGAGGAGCGTGCCAGATGGGTCGCGTTCTCGGATGCCTCGCGCAGCAGCGTCCGCGGCTGTTCCTGCGCCGACGATGACATACCGGTATTCGCTGCTCATGGGTCCGCTCCCGTCTGTTGTGGAGGTGTCTGCGGTGAATCCACAGTAAGACGAACCGGTGACGGTTTCCTGTTCAACGGTTGATGTATCGAATCAAGGAAAGACATGGTTGCGCACCAAAAATGATGCGACTCAACGACTGGCTATAAACGTTAAGGCTGGTGGAATGCGCGTCACATGTGGGAATCGTGGAATAGTGCGCCGCAATGTTGTGTTGAGGGTGGTAAGCTTCACGTGCACCGTGAGGCACAGTTTTTCAGCCGATCATCTCACCGAGAGAACACAGAAAAGAGGGTGACGAAGGTGCAGCCACAGAAAAACATGATCACTATGTATGGAGCAGACTGGTGCGGTGACTGCCGCCGCGCTAAGGGCGTTTTTGACCGTGAAGGCGTCGAATACACGTACGTTGATCTCGTCGCCCAGCCGGACGCCGCCGTTATCGCTGAAGAAATTAGCGGACGTAAGAACATTCCAGTTGTTGTATTCCCTGATGGGACA
The DNA here is from genome assembly GCF_051200815.1 of Timonella sp. A28. Lineage (GTDB taxonomy): Bacteria > Actinomycetota > Actinomycetes > Actinomycetales > Cellulomonadaceae > Timonella. The sequence continues at coordinate 2,039,839 of NZ_CP195159.1, forward strand.
CACATGGTTGAGCCATCCAACAACGAATTACTCGCCAAACTTGGCCGCTGAACTATCTGCCCTACTGGGGCGAATGGGCGAACTGTCAGAAAAGTAAAGCCTAAAGTCCCAGTATAGAAAGGTAAAGAAGAGTTAAGGTCTACGTCAATGGTGTATACGAGGTTACGCTCCGTCATTGTCTAACCGTTCTTCTGGAGCACGGCCTGTACGCACCAGCACCCCACAAGGGTGTTGGTGCGTTGCTTCTCACCATGAAGCCAACGACGGCACGCGCACCTACAGCAACGTATGTGTGTGGCCGGCTTGTTTGAGGAGGACGAATTTGCTGGAGCTCTTGAATGGCGTAGACCTGCCTCCTGCTGTTGCAGAGGCCCTAAAGAAAGCGCCAAAAATCACGATCCCGGCCACCCGCGCCGAATTGTATGAACTGTCTCTTGGTCCAGAAGGGGCAGACACCTTCGAGGTTCTTTTCCAAGTACCCAACAACGGTGTAGTTAAAGAAGCGGATGTTGTCCGTTGCCGTAACGGTATCGCAGTCAACTATCCAGAAGACTATATGCGTCGCCGCGACCCAGACTGCATGCGTGTCGCTGACGACCGACCAACCGATAAGCCCCGCTTTAAAGACAAATACGGATACGACTTCGCGTCGGTAAAGCAAGAAACCCTAGACTGGCTTGCTGAGCAAGAGCTCATCGTCGTGCCATTTAAAGCCGGTGGCCTCACCTACGGTTCACCATCATTAGCTATTGTTCCCGCCAACACGGCATTCTTTGCAACAGCACTTGTTGACCTGCAAGGCTGGGTAACTCTTGACGAAATAGGCCCATTCACGCCACGGTCAATCCTGTATGCAGCCCCACCATTTAGGCACACACACTTTGATGGACGTCAGGTAGTCGTACACGACCGCACCGAAACCCTGCACGAAATTTACGCCTACAACCTATACCCAGGACCCTCCGCTAAAAAGGGTGTGTTCTCGGCGCTGCTCGACATCGGCGAAACAGAAGGCTGGCTCACCGCTCACGCAAGTTCCGTGCGCGTCACCACGCCATACGACAACGAAACCGTCATCATGCACGAAGGTGCCTCCGGTGGTGGAAAATCAGAAATGTGCCAAGACATTCGTCGTCAACACGACGGCCGCATCTTGCTGGGCACAAACGTTGTCACCGACGAGCCTTACTTCATCAACTTGGCAGAATCGTCAGCACTGGCCCCAGTGACAGACGACATGACTTTGTGCCACATTGACATCCAAAACGAATCAGGCAAACTCGTTGTTGCTGACGCGGAAGACGGATGGTTTGTGCGTGTCGACAACATGCAAACCTACGGCGAAGACCCACTCTTCGAACGTGCTGTTATCCACCCAGACGCACCGCTGGTGTTCTTCAACATTGATGGAACCCCTAACGCGACCTGTCTGCCATGGGAGCACACGCTCGACTCAAACGGGAAGCCTTGCCCGAACCCACGCGTTGTGATTCCTCGTCGCATGATCCAAGACGTCATTGGCGAACCAACCGAAGTTGATATCCGTACGTTCGGTGTACGCCAACCGGCATGTACCCGTAACGGTTCAAGCTACGGAATCATGGGCATGATGCATGTCGTTCCACCAGCGCTGGCATGGTTGTGGCGACTCATTGCGCCACGCGGCGACAAGAACCCGTCGATTGGTGAAACCAAAGACGAAAAGAAGACCATCAATTCTGGTGGCATGGTTTCTGAGGGTGTCGGTTCGTACTGGCCATTCTCCACGGGAACAAAGGTTGCAGCCGCGAACCTGCTGTTGAAGCAGATCGTGGATTCGCCACGCACCCGCTACGTTCTTACCCCTAACCAACACATCGGTGCATACAAGGTTGGGTTCACTGCAGAGTGGCTCACCCGCGAATACTTGGCACGTCGTGGTGGCGGCAAGATTAAGGCAGACAACCTCACTCCTGCACGTTGCGCACTCTTTGGGTACGCGTTGAAAGAAGTAAAGATTGACGGTCAGATGATTCGTCCAACCTTCTTGCAGCCGGAAAACCAAAGCCAAGTTGGTGTTGAAGCATACGATGCGGGCGCCAAGATCGTTACTGACTTCTTCAAGTCAGAACTGAAGCAGTTCTTGACGGACGACCTTGACCCATTGGGCCGTCAGATCATTGAAGTGTGTTTGCGTGACGGAACGCTTGAGGACTACCTCGAGCTCACTCCGTTGTACGTCTAGCACTAGTTAAACGCTCGGGGGAAGAGGGGCGGTTGCGCGATGAAAGTCGCGCAGCCGCCCCTTGGGCTTAGGCGCGCGCAGGAGCGCTTGTTATGTTGGTCAGGCTCTGTAATAGTCGTAGCCGTGAACATCAGTGAAAAGATCCCTGAAGTCAAAGTTGATAAAAATGCGCAGAACGCGACATGAGCAATGAAATAAACTCAGTAGATTCATTCGCTTTGCATGCTTGGGTGGATGAGAGCATGCGCACAAAACACGTCTCAGAACCGATCTATATGCTTGGTGCATGTATAGCCGATCCGTTGTCGTGCGAGGATATTCGCGAAAACCTTCATAGGCTGCGCAAGAAGGGCCCTAAACTGCATTGGCGGGAGATGGACAATGCAGCGAAAAAGAAGTCAATAAACCTTCTTAATCGGATCGATGTAGCTCATATGGTGGTGGTCGCCGCGCCTATGGATCCTCGTCGCCAAGAGCGAGCGCGTGCTAAGTGTTTAGAACGGCTTCTCGCTGAACTGGGAGAGGTCGGAGTCAGCTCTGTATTTCTTGAAAACCGTACACAGTCACTTAATGATAAAGATATGCGTCTCATAGAGAACCTGCGTGGACGTAAAGCAATGCCACGTACTTTGCGGGTTTACATTGAAGTGCCTTCAAAAGAACCAATGCTTTGGGTGCCAGACCAGATACTTGGCGCACTTGGGGAAAGCGAAGCAGGAAATAAGCAGTGGGCTGAGCGATTGTTTGGAAATATTACTCGGCACGATATTTAATGACTGCTATTAAACGCGAAAGCCAGGTCCCGTCATATGGCGGGGATCCTGGCTCTTACTTCCCAGCCTCCCAGCAGGAGGTGGGCTAACTCCATGGAACCGCACTATGTGTATCGTGTCAAGGTCAAGCCTAAGAACTGCACGTTCCAGAGAACACAGATTCTAAGTTTATGCTTTGCTGTTATTGGCGGTTTTTGACTGTGACGACAGGTGAGCCGGTTTGTGAGTCACTCTCGATGACACAGTCGATACCAAAAACCGTGGATACGAGTTCAGCGTCGAGGACATCGTTGGGTGTTCCAGCGCGAACGATACGGCCGTGATGCATGACAACAAGGTGTGAAGCGTACCGGGCGGCCTGGTTGATGTCGTGCAGTACGGCAACGACTGTGCGGTGTTGTGCGCGAATGTCTTGGCATAAATGAAGTAACTCGATTTGGTGGGCGAGATCTAGGAATGATGTGGGCTCGTCGAGCAGTACGTAGTCGGTTTCTTGCGCTAAAACCATGGCTATCCAGGCGCGTTGTTGTTGCCCGCCAGACAGTTCGGTGAGTGGTCGCTGGGCGTAGGGTGCTACACCTGTCGCATGTAATGCGTGGTCGATGACCGCAGCATCGTCGGGGTGGGTGCGTGTGAGTAGGGAATGGTAGGGGTGTCGTCCACGGGCGACGAGCTCTTTCACTGTGAGTGACTCGGGCGAGATGGGATGTTGCGGTAGTGATGCGACGTGTTGTGCAAACTTTTTGGGTCGAATGTTCCACACGTTTTCGCTGTTCAGGGATACTTCGCCAGAGAGCGGACGCAGTGTGCGCGCGAGGGTTTTTAAAACGGTAGATTTTCCGCAACCATTTGGTCCAATAATTGCGGTGAACTCTCCGGCAGGCACAGAAAAGTTGAGGTTCTCGCACACGGTTTTTCCGTGATAACCGAGTTGCCCGCCGCTGATATGTAGTCCGGTGGCGTTGTGTTGTTCGTGCATTAAATTTTGCCTTTCGCCTGTTCGTGGATGAGCAGGTAGCCGAGGTATGCGCCACCGATTCCTAGGGTGATGACTCCAACGGGTAGCCCTTTAAGCGGCGGAAAGTGTTGGGCGACGAGGTCTGCGAAGGTGAGCAAGAGCGCGCCAGTTAAGCCTGACGTACACACGTTGATGTGTGAGGTTTTGGTTGCTTTGCGGGCGATGTGTGGGGCTGCTAACGCAATGAATGCGATGGGGCCGGCAATGGCGACGGCGCTTCCTGCTGCTATGACAGACAAAAGTATGGCGTAAGTGCGGGTGCGTGCAGGGTCAACGCCGACGCTTTGCGCTGCGTGGTCTCCCATGTTCAGGAAAGTGGCGTTGGTGCTGAGGGCAAGCGATGCGGGTAGTACGACTGCTAGCGCGCATACTCCGATGGTGATGTCTTGAATGTTTGATGCGTTGAGGGACCCGACGAGGTATGCCGCTAGTTGTGAAGCTGATTCGCGTAGTTGGGTGCTCACAACGTATTCGGTGATTGCGTAGGCCAGTGCGGCAACGCTAATACCCGCGATGATGGTGCGGTGTGGGGATGTGAAGCCTCGTCCTGTCGATATGAAGACGAGGAGTGTGGCAAGTCCTGCCCCGGCGATAGCCCCGAATGCGGTGGGCAAGGTAGGGAAGGCAAGAACAGAGATTGCTGCGCCTGCTCCGGCGCCTGCTCCGAGCCCAATAACGTCGGGGCTTCCTAAGGGGTTGTGGGTGACGCTTTGAAAGAGCGCACCGGAGATGCCTAGTAGTGCGCCAGCGCACAGGGCGGTTGCTAGGCGGGGTCCGCGTAATTTTTCGAACACGAACGCTGTTTTTCCTTGTGTTTCGCCGAGGAAAGCGGCAGGTATGTCGTGGAAGGGGATGCCTAGTTTTCCGAGTGTGAGTGTCGCGAGGGCGGTTATGAGGAGCAGTAGTAGCGTTGCGGCAACGTATATACGGGTGGCGCGTGCGCGGGCGGCTGGCGTTGTCATCGGGTAGCCCATCCTCTGTTGACTGCGTAGAGCAGGAAGGGCGCACCGATGAAGGCGGTCATGATGCCGGTTCCGATTTCTTCTGGGCGGGCGATGACCCGTCCTACCGTGTCGGCGAGGAGCAGCAGCGTTGCCCCAAGGATTGCGGTGATGGGCAGCAGCCAGCGGTGATCCCAGCGTATAAACGATTTGGCTAAGTGCGGGACGACGAGCCCCACGAACGCGATTGGGCCAACTGCTGCTGTTGCGGCTGCCGCGAGGGATGCCGCGGCGGCGAGGGCGAGCGCCCTGACAAGAGTGACGCGGGTTCCTAGGGCTGCTGCGACGTCGTCGCCTAGGGAAATGTTGTTGAGGGAGGTGGCGAGGAGTGCTGCAAGAACAAAAGCGGCAGCGATGATGGGGGCAATAGCAACGGTGATGTCGGTGTCGCGGCCACCAAGTGAACCGATAACCCAAAACCGAAACGAGTTGAACACGGCAGGTTTGGTCAAAATAATGGCTTGAATGTATGCGCTCAAAATCGCCGAAATGACAGCGCCGGTGAGGAGCAGCGTGATGATGCTTGCGGTGCCGGTGCGTGCGCTCACGGCATACACCACAACCGCTGTGAGGCCGGCCCCGACGAGGGCCACCCAGATGGAGTGTGTGCCAATGCTGGAGCCGGTGACTGCCGCCGCTGTAACGACTGCGGCGGCAGCACCAGAAGATATTCCTAACAGTCCGGGGTCGCCGAGTGGATTGCGGGTAATCCCTTGAATGATGAGCCCAGAAACGGCAAGTGCCGACCCGCACAACACGCCCATGATTGTCCGGTTTATTCGGGCGTCGAACACTCCGGTGATGTGTGGGTTGCTGACGCCGTTGAATGCGTCGATAGCGTCACGTAGCGTGGTGATCTTCCCGCCTAACAGCACGCTTGCGAGGATGGCGAGCGTAAGCCCCACACAAGCGATGATGAGGACTATCGGTGGGGTGAGGCTTACGCGCGTTTTCATTTCTTGGTTTTCGCTAATGCTTCGTCGACGAGTGGAACGAAACGTTCGAGTGCCCATGGGACGGTGAGTGGGTTGATGATGGATGATCCGGTCACGAACGGCTGGTCTGTCGGTGCGACGATCGCGCCTTGAGCTATAGCGGGAATCTGCTGGTATAGCGGTTGTGCTTCAATTTCTTTTTTGTTTTGTGGGTCTGAATAGAACGTGAAAATGAGGTCTGAATTGGCGAGCTTGTCGGCGTTTTCTAATCCGATGAGTGCCGAGTCGGTGCCTTCAACCTCGTATTCGCGTAGTTCTGCGACGACTGGGTCGACGGTGAGGCCGAGCGCGGAAACCATGGCTACGCGTTGTTCAGTTTCAAAGAATACGCCGAGGCTGCCCGGGCCGGTGTTGTAAATGTAGGAGAACGTGACGTCTTTGTATTCGTCGCGGCCTGCTTCAGCTAGTTGGCTGTTGAGGTCGGTGATGAGCTGTTCGGCTTCTTGGGTTTTGCCTAGGGCTTTACCGATCACCTGGATTTGCTCTTGCCAGGTGATGACCCATGGCTCTTTTTCGTAGGCGACGGTTGGCGCAATATCGGCGAGCAGGTCGTATTGCTCTTGGGTGACACCCGACCATGGCGCGAGGATGAGGTCTGGTTCGAGGGCGAGAACCGCTTCAATATCGAGTTCGGTGCTTCCGGTGAACTGTGTTGGAAGCTCTGTGCCTTGCTTGGTAATAGCTTCGTGGATCCATGGAAGGTAGCCGGTGTCGTCGCTACCCCACGGGTATTCTTCGACGCCGACGGGCGTGGTGCCGAGGGCGATGACTGTTTCAGCGGATCCCATACCGAGGGTGACCACGCGTTCTGGCTGTTCGGTGATTTTGGCGGTGCCAAGCGCGTGTTCGATGGTGACGGCTTCAAATTCGGGAGAACTTGTTTGTTTCGCGGCCGTTGAGGAGTCAGAGCAGCCGCTGAGCGCTAATGCTCCAGCGATGAGTAGTGCGGCCGCGGTAAGTATTTTTGGTCGTCTTGTGTGCATTTTATGGTTCTTTCCTGAGTGTGTGCAGGTCAAAGCATCATAGGCAAAGTTAGTGTAGCCTATCCTAAGTTGACATAAATTCACAGGCTCAAGGAGTGGCTCTACATGAACAGTGCAACAATGACGCTTATGGACAGCGAGGTGCACTACCCCTCATACCGGCCCTACCATGCGCACGTCGTATCGGTCACCCAACTAAGCCCCCACTTCACCCGAGTACGATTCACCGGACCAGAATTCAACCACTTCGCCGAACACGCACTCGACCAACGCGTCAAAATCGTCTTCCCACACACCCCAAACTGCTACACCGACCTCGGACTCGACAACGAAGAATCACTCATCAAAGGCGACTGGTACGAACGCTGGCGAGCCCTCCCCGACGACCAACGCAGCCCATTCCGCACCTACACAGTGCGCACCATCAACGCCGCCACCAAAACCCTCGACATAGACTTCGTCATCCACCACGACCACAACGGACCAACAGGCCCCGGCGGCGCATGGATCCACACCGCACAACCCGGAGACACCGTCATCATCGTCGGACCAGACGCCCGCAGCAGCCACTCCCACATCGGCATAGACTTCCGCCCCGGAACAGCCACCAACATCCTCCTCATGGGCGACGAAACCGCCGCCCCAGCAATCGCCGGAATCCTCGAAAAACTCCCCACCCACATTCACGCAACAGCATTCATCGAAGTACCCGCCACCGAAGACACCCTCGACATAACAACCCACCCCCACACCACCATCACCTACCTCCCAAGAAACGGCCTACCAGTAGGAACACTCCTCCTACCTGCCCTACACGAATGGGCAGACAACAACCAACACCTCGTCAAATCCGCGCGCTCGCAGATGCCCCAGCCTTTAGAGGACATCAACGTTGATGCAGAACTTTTATGGGAATCACCAGAGGTTGAACAAAGCACGGGTTTGTATGCGTGGTTGGCTGGTGAATCAAGCGCGATTAAGCGCATGCGACGATACTTGGTCTCTGAATTAGGGGTGGACCGCAAGCGAGTTGCGTTCATGGGGTATTGGCGTGCTGGTCAGGCAGAACGCATCTCATAACCCAAAATTTCTAAGAGAATTTGCGTGCTGTCGCTGCTCTGAATAGCGAGGGTTTCCCTGTTGCGTGTGCGGTGCGTCAGACGTAGCGTGACTAGTGGGGGCAGGCGGCTTGCCCGCGCTTTTTTCGTGGCTTTTTGTCGTCGTAGCCTTTGAGCCTATGGGGGTAAGAAATGTCTGATGTTGTGTTTAAACGATCCGGCTCCACCGTTGTTGCAACCGTGGTTTTTCAAGCACCAGCTGAACGTGTGTGGGAAGTGTTTTCTGACCCGCGTAAATTAGAGCGCTGGTGGGGTCCGCCCACATGGCCTGCAACGTTTAGTCGTTACGAGTTTCAGCCGGGCGGAGAAGTTCGGTATCACATGACAGGCCCAGATGGTTCGGAAGCTCACGGCTGGTGGCGCATTAACGTCGTGTCTTTTCCACGACTTGAATTCATTGATGGTTTTTCTGATGCCGAGGGCATGCCTGACTTGAGTATGCCCACCAATAACACCAAGGTGGAACTTATCGACGAGGGTGATACCACCACGGTCGTTTTCACGAGCCAATATGACTCGGAAGACAGCCTGCTTCAGGTCCTTGAGATGGGTATGGAAGAGGGCTTCACCTTAGCGGTGGGGCAAATACCTTCACTGCTTGAGGTGTGACGGGAAACCACTTGCCACAGGATACCCCTGGGGGTATCTTCGTTATGTGGCTACTATCGACATCACCAAGGAAAATTTCCGCTCACAGATCCCCGACAGCGGAATCGCGCTCATCGACTTCTGGGCGGAATGGTGCATGCCTTGCAACCGCTTCACGCCTATCTATGAAAGCGCAGCACAACGCCACCCAGACGTCGTGTTCGGTAAAGTCAACACAGACGAACAACAAGAACTCGCAGCAGGATTCAAAATCAGGTCAATCCCCAGCCTCGTTGTGTTCCGCGACGGTGTCATCATGTACGAAAAAGCCGGAATCCTCAACGGACGGCAACTCGACGCCCTCATCGAGAACGTCAAAAACACAGACATGCAAGCAGTACAAAACACCATCAGCACTACGCTCTCGCACAATCAGTAGCGCCCATGTGTTCCACAACAACCGCAAGCGTCCCTGAACGAATCCTGCGCGCAGTCGTCGCTCTCATGGTGTTCGGTGTTGCGCTTGAATCACTAGCGCAGCCACTCCTCGCAATCCCGCTCCTTGTACTTGTGGGTGTACTCGTCGTCTCGGTTTTTACTGGACGCTGTTTCCTGCCCATGAACGCCGCATGTTCCGCCCCGCCCCAGCACATTAAAGATGATGAGCAGCATGACAACGCCACCCACAAACACGTCTAAACAACTCGACACACTGTTTAACCAAGCAGGTGTACAACCTTTACTTCCAAAGCGGGTCAACCTCGTCACACGGATGGCCCGAGAGCTGCGCTTGTGGGAGACGCGGCGTTGGATTGTTGCCGCACTAACAAGTGCGGCAACAATCCTGATGGTTGGAATCCCAACGGTTTTAATACCCAACCCATGGTTTGGCCGAGAAATACCACCAACCGCGTGGGCGTGGCCAGTACTCATCGCAAACGCAGTGCTTGCCGGTCTAGTGGCTGCCACCTATGTGCGTCGAAAAGATGCAACAATGCCCGACGAAAAAGGCGGCAAACTAGGCATGCTCGGCGGGTTCGTAACGTTCTTTGCCGTGGGCTGCCCCGTCTGCAACAAACTAGTTCTGCTAGCACTGGGATACAGTGGCGCAATCCAATTTTTTGAGCCGATTCAGCCCTACCTCGCGGGTGGAGCAATACTGCTTCTCGCGTGGGCTTTCATCGCACGAGTCAGCAAAGAATACAGCTGCTCTTGATCTAGCTTTTCGCTAACGAGGATGTTGACGTACCATATGATGCCGAACTTATCGGTGAACATGCCAAAACGGTCGCCCCATGGTGCATCAGCGAGCGGCTCGATAACGTTCCCGCCTTCACTTAAGCCATTGAAATATCCGGTGAGACCGTCGACGTCATCACCAGAAAATGACATGCCGATGCGAGACGGGGCGTTTTCGGTAACGTCATCAGGCATGTCTGATGCCATGATGACATGTCCATGTTCCGTGATGAGTTGACCGTGCATGATTGCATCGTCTTCACCGCCGCCGGGAATACCTGGGTATTCGCCATACGTGGTAAGTGTGAGTTCACCGCCGAGTACTGACTGATAGAACGTAAGTGCTTCTCGTGCTTCGTTTCGGTACGAAATGTACGCGTTGAGGTTAATAGTCATGCGGGCTAGTCCTCTGCAACTAGAAGAGTTACAAAAGCCGGATTGCTTCTGTTCTCAACACATTAGTGAACCCCACTGACACTCGCCCTTTCTAACTGCCCTAGTTACACGGCAGACTATTGACATGGAAAAACATAAGCCAGCGGTTGTGCTGAGTGCTGTGCATAAAGAATTTAAAGCAGCCCACGGCATAGTAAAAGCTGTAAACGGCGTAGACGTGACTATTGAGCGCGGTGAAATAGTTGCTTTCTTAGGTCCGAACGGCGCGGGTAAAACAACCACAATCGACATGATTTTGGGTCTTACCGCACCAACGAGCGGCTCAATTGAAGTGGGAGGTGACCTCCCCAGCAAGGCGGTATCGGATGGGAAAGTATCGGCAGTCCTGCAAACTGGAGGACTACTCCGAGACCTCACAGTAAAAGAAACACTCCAAGCAATAGCGTCACTACACAACAAAAGTTCAGCAATAGCTGACATCGTAGAAAAAACAGGTTTAGCGCCCTTGCTAGATCGACGAGTGTCTAAATGCTCGGGTGGAGAACAGCAGCGTTTAAAGTTTGCTTTGGCGCTCCTGCCCAACCCTGAACTTCTCATTCTCGACGAACCCACAGCAGGCATGGATGTGAATGCGCGCCGCGAATTCTGGGCCACCATGCAAGCGGACGCGGCAGCAGGACGCACAATTATCTTTGCAACGCATTACCTCGAAGAAGCAGAACAGTATGCGCAGCGCACAATACTCATTAACCAAGGTCGCATCATTGCCGACGGTGCAACAGCGCATATACGAAGCATCGCCTCAGGGCGCGTCGTTTCCGCGTCCTTCCCTGAAACACTCGACCACGCGACGGTAACTGCCCTAGAAAATATTGAAGGGGTCGTTAACGTGGTTGTTCACGCAACACGAGTAAAAATTACTGCCAGCGACTCCGATGCTGTCGCGTTAGCGCTGCTCACCACATTCAACGCGCACGATGTAGAAATCTCAGCACAAAGCCTAGAAGCAGCTTTCGTGAACCTCACCACTGAAGAACAAGACTCTGGAGAAAACACAGGTCAAGGAGCTGCACTGTGAACGCAACATACATTCGAATAGATCTTATTCGGCAACTCCGAGACTTCGGAAACATCACCTTTGTCATTGCCATGCCCGTGGTGATGTACATGATTTTCGGCGCTTCGTTTTCTATGGGCGACGAAATGTTTGGCAACGGCAACATCAAGTTTTACACCATGGTTTCTATGGCGTCCTATGGTGCAGCTTTAGCGGCTACTTCGGTTGCAGGTACGGCGGCCATTGAACAAATGCAAGGGTGGGGCCGACAGGTTGGTCTTACCCCGGTGACCAACCGTTCTGTTGTAGCAATGAAAGTTGTTGTAGCGCTGATCGTCACAACCTTTGAAATTACGATACTTTTTATCGCTGGATTACTCACTGGTGCGAAAGCTGACAGCCCAGCCATCTGGATATCAAGCTTCTTGATTATTTTGGGCGGTGCAACGTTGTATGCGTTGTTTGGTTTTGCCGTTGCGATGCATTTTAAATCTGAATCAGCGTTAAGCGTGGCAACAGGTGTGCTGGTACTGATGGCTTTCCTCGGAAACGTGTTTATGCCTTTGACCGGAACAATGCTGCAGATGGCACACTTCACTCCGCTTTATGGTTATGTCGGGTTGGCGCGGTGGCCACAAATTGAAGGTGCATTAGCCCCACCAGCTGAGGGCTTCGACGAGATGTGGATGCTGCTTGCTAACTTCGTTGGTTGGTTTATTGTGTTTGCTGCTGTTGCAGTCGTGAGCGTACGAAACGGTCGCTCACGTCAATAAAACGACGAAAGCCGGGCATCAACAGAATCGTTGATGCCCGGCTTTGTGCTGTCGATCAGATACCGAAGACAGTGTAGGTTGCAGAAATAGTGTGGCTTGCGCCTGGCTGAATGGTGATTGCGTCGTCGCCAATATTTGCAGACTCAACACATACAAACGTGCGCCATTCGTCGTTGCCGAGATCTTTCATGGCAGCAGCACGCTCAGACCAAGGATTCCAGACGACTGTTGCTGCTGAGTTTGCCTTTTCTATTTTGATGAGGCGTTGCAACTCTTTATCAATGATGGTTGTGGTGCCTCGTGAGGAGTACACACGGTCTGTTTCGCCGGTGAAGGTTACTGCTTTATGGGTGGGGCGTACGTCGTCGTCGCCGGTTACGGAGTCTTCATATGGTGCCATCTCGAGGCCGGTGATTTCGACCTGGGTGATGTCTCCAACTGCAAAGTAGGTGTGTAGCGCTTCTTCGTAGAGGAAGGCTTCCGTGCCTGTGTTGTGCATGGTGAGAGAAACATGCAGCGAGTCTGCAGCAAATGTGGCTGTATATGTTGCTTCGAAACTGTTGGGGAAAAGCTGTGCGCCGTCAGTTTCACGAACGTCATCGTTATTGAGCCCTAATTCGATGGTCCATTCGCCGACTGGTGTTTCTTTTTCTCGTAATACACGCCAATTTGCGAGCCTACCGAAGCCGTGGCTTGGAGTCATCGTTCCGGTGTGGCCGCGACCAAACCACGGCATGCATAAAGGAATGCCGCCACGAATTGCTGTGCCAACTCCGTATCCCGAGTCTTTGGAGACAAAGAGAACTGGACCGAATTCGGGCGTATCCCAGCGCGTAATGTGTGCTCCAGCGCTATGTATTTCGAAGGTCCCTGAAGGAGAGATAAGGGTTTTTACGTCATCGGAGTTCTGGCTTGTCATAGCTCTATTCAATCTTGTTTCTGGTTTCGATGCTTGTTGTGAATACTACAAAAATGGCTTAACTGTGACTCAGGTCACGTTAATCGCATTACCGCTTGTCGTTAACGGGTTCCTTGGTATCTGGTAGACCAACTTTTAAAGATTATGTGAAGGAAGGGCTTCAGTTTGTAAAAAGAGGTGCCGATCCCCCTCAGTAGGAGAATAAAACTACCCATCGGGGGATGCAGCATGGAAGCAGCATGGCTTAAAAAGAGTATTGGCAGCGTCGCTACGCTCGCATTAGCCGCCACACTGGTAATCGCAACTCCAGTGCCAGAGTCCGCACACGCAGCAACAAGCACAAAAACCGCGCAAAAATACGACAAAGATATTGTTTCGATTTTTAACGCAACCAACGCTGTGCGTGCAAAAGCTGGAAAAAAGAAACTGAAATATGACGTCCGCGTGACTGTCGTTTCATATGACTGGTCATCAAAAATGGGGCGCAACAACGCCTTCAAGCACAACCCGTCATATTCCAAGCAAATCCCATCCGGATGGTCCCGCGCAGGTGAAAACGTTGCATATGCGTGCGGTTACGGCAGCAAATCAGCGCAAGTCATCGCAAACAACTGGGTCAAATCACCTGGCCACTACAAAAACCTCGTTGGAGATTTCACATCCATCGGCATCGGCGTGTACTGGATTGACGGGTGCATGTACGCCACCCAAAACTTCGCAAAGTACAAGAGCCCCAAGTCATACGCTTTGCCAGGAACAAAAGTAGCGACTTCAAAGAGCAAGTCCACCGTTTCGGCGAACTACTCGTACAAGTACAAGTCACAGCTCAAGGCAGCAAAAACAGCGTCATCAAAGGCTGCAAAAGCGAAAAAATCTGCAAGCTCGTACCGCTTTACTGCAAAGAAAAACTTGGCCAAAGCTAAGAAATACGCCTACGCCAAAAAAGCAACCAAGAAAACAAAAGCAACGTACAAGAAAGCAAAATCTGAGTACAACAAAGCGGTTGCAGATTACAAACGAACCTCAACTGCTGCGAAAAAAGCGAAGTCGGCTTACTCAAGTGTGAAAAAGTACGCAAAACGTGGCACTACTTCTAAAGTAAAGTCATATACTACAACTGCGAAAAAGCAGGCCACGAGAGCTTCTTCGTACAAAAACAAGACTAAAGCGCACATGAAAAAAGTCTCTAAGCATACAAGCTCTGCAAAGAGATCAATGCGCTAAAAAGACCGCCAGGGCAGATGCGCCTGTGACCGTACCTCATGGAACGGTCACAGGCGCAAATGTTTTTAGCTTTGGCGACGAGCTCGGGCGATGAACGCTCCACCAATTCCGATCAAGGCGAGGCATGCCGCACCGAGAGCGATGAAGAGTGGGTTAGCACCGGTTTGTGCGAGTTCGTTGTCGGACTTTGAACCTTCAGCGTTAGGGAAGTCAGTTGCTTCAGGGTTCTTTTCAATTGTTTCGCCGAGAACCTCAACAGTTGGTGTTGGCTGTGGCTCTTGGGTTGGAAGAGTTCCGCTGTCTGTTCCAGGCTCGGTAGGCTCATCTGTTGATTCGCCCGGTTCCGACGGCTCAGTTGGCTCTGATGGATCCGTTGGTTCAGTAGGTTCGCCTGGCTCCGAAGGGTCAGTTGGCTCGGTTGGCTCTGGCTGTACTGGCTCAGTTGGCTCGCCTGGTTCCGACGGCTCGGTTGGCTCTGGTTTTGGTTCAGGTTCCGAAGGCTCAGTTGGTTCGGTTGGCTCTGGTTTTGGTTCAGGCTTTGGCTTGTCGACGCAGTCGAATGGTTCTTCGCCGATCCATGGGTATGAGTGCTGTTCGTTGCCTTGCTTGTGAACAGTCAAGTCACCGTTCACCCATACACGACCATTTGTGGACGAGTTGAGGGAAACATCAGCTTTGTAGCTTGGTACAAGCCACGAACCTGGAACTTGGTAACCGGCTTTACCCGCACCACCGATAGTCACATCGTGGAATGAAGAATCCAAGTTCCACAAGACGCGGCTGGAAATGTTGCCGAAGGCTTCTGCACGTAGATCTACAACGTTTCCGTCGTTCAAGAACGAAGTGAGGTCGAGTGAGAACTTACCGTTGGTGTCATCTTGGACGTTGATGACGATTGGGTCAGCTGTGCGAGCGTTACCAACGAAATCGATTTCAAGGCCGCGTGCTTTGTTGATCTTGGATGCAGGGATACTCACCACAGAGGTAGAACCCTTGTACGTGAAAGGAATCGTCAAGCGGTTGTACGACAGTTCGTGTCGTGTGTTGGTTGCGCGCTTGCTGAGTTTCTTTGATTCACGTGTGATTGTTTTTGGAAAGTTTTTCCATTGTGCTGTGGCACGTGAACCGAGGTTCTGTCGGACGGTTCCCGTACCTGCGTCGTAGCGTCCGCTAATGGTTCCGCCAACTTTCGCGGAACCGCCGGTGATGCCTTGTGATGCGAAGCCCAGGCCGATGTGCAGGTTGGAACGGATGTCTAGTTCATCGCCAACTGCAAGCATGACTGCATTGTTTTCTGGGACGATGAGTGACCCGCCGCCAGCTGTTCCTACGTTGAAAAGCGAAGAGGAGATGGTTGCGTCGTCAAGGACGACAAGTAGTCCTTCAGATTCTGAAGCGGTTGTCTCGTAATCGTCACCAACAAAGACGTTGACGTTGGTGTCTTTAAAGATTTTGTTGGTTGAAGGTGTTCCAAGACCTGGAACATAACCATCTTTGGGGCAAGCGCATGATGAATCGTATTTTGGGCCTGCAACGGCTGAGGTGCCTACCGTCAGAGGGAAAGCGAAGGCAACAGTCGCTGCGACTGCAAGGGCGCAACGGCGCGCAAGAGTTGTGTAGCTGGGCATTATGCTCCCGGGATCAAAAGTTCGGCCTGGCGGACCGGCGAGTGAAGAATAATGTAAAGGTCTTTACTAAAACGGACTTTAGATCTGGAAACTTTTGGACGTAAGGGGCTGAACTCCCCTATCTACTAGGCAAAATAGATTTTGAAAAAGGCAGGCAATCTGCATCGATTGCCTGCCTTGAGCGCAAAAACCTACCTGCTGGAATTAATTCAGCGAGTAGAAGAAATGC
Organism: Timonella sp. A28; assembly: GCF_051200815.1. Taxonomy (GTDB): domain Bacteria; phylum Actinomycetota; class Actinomycetes; order Actinomycetales; family Cellulomonadaceae; genus Timonella. Next base: position 2,056,004 of record NZ_CP195159.1, read on the forward strand.
GATATGTGGCGTAGTTTCGCGTTTTTTGCCACGCAAATTTTTATATGTTTTGCCCTGGTGTGCGACGCGCTTTTAAAGGTGGCGAAAGTTGCCAAAGGCTCGCAAGGGAGAGACGCTCATCACTCGCATTACTCAACTTCAGTGGAGAAGTCACCATCGTGGAAAGTATCGTTGCTCGACTAGCGGACGCTGTTTGACGTGCCTGGTATCGAGAATCAAAGACGAGACCGGCAGGTGCAGACGAATATGTGGGGGATAGCAAGGGGACTCCGTGGGGGCGGTAGTGTTAAGAACCTTTACCAAAACGTTAGATGATTACGTGATCCGTGACTAGATTCGCCGCATTAAAAACAAGGTGAAAACAGGGCAATGTGATGCGGTTAACGCTTCTGAAAGTTTTATGAAAGCCCATCACTGACGTACGATTGATTGTCGCTGGTCAGTACAACTAGTGAATGTACGGGGCTATGGCGCAATTGGTAGCGCACCTGCTTTGCAAGCAGGGGGTTAGGGGTTCGAGTCCCCTTAGCTCCACAACATAAGAAAACGAAAAGCCACGCTTACGAGCGTGGCTTTTCGTTTTATTGGGCTGTTCGTCGAACGAAAACGATGCTGTCGGTTAGGGTTCCGGGTGTTCCGTCTGGCCCTGTGGTTTCTCGGGTGTGTGTTTCGCAGGTGATGATGTCCCATGTGGTGGGGTCGAGGTTGAGTGCGGTCACGTCGTCTTGTGGTGTTGGGAATGCGTGCTGGTGTGTGTGTTCGGGTGACGCCCATGGGGGTGCGTCTGCGTGCGCGACGACCAGCATGTACCCGTTTTCGGCAACGAAGCGTGTTGCTCGGTGCAAGATTTTTTCGCGGGGTATCAGTGCAGGCCACGAGTGTAAAAATGATGCTGTGACAAGGTTGTAGCGTTCCGTTGTGTCCCATGTTGTGAGGTCGGCGGCTTCAAACTGTAAGGACGAGCCTGGGATTCCTGCCTGTGTGGCGGCTTGGCGTCCGCGGTTGACTGCTGTTGGTGATAGGTCGATACCGGTGACTGTCCATCCTTGCTGTGCTAGCCATACTGCGTCGCCGCCTTCGCCGCAGCCTAGGTCTAGTGCGCTACCGGGTACCAACCTAGATACGACATCGACTAGTGGCTTGTTTACTCGTCCTGACCACATGTTGTTTGATGATGCGTAGCGGTTTTCCCAGTATGTGGCTGGGTTGTGTTCGTCAAGCATGGGTGGTTTCCTCTGCTAATGCGAAATCTTCGGTGACGAGTTCGCTGTTTACTGCTCCTGTGCTGAGTGTTCCTGCGCCTAATGCGACGGGGACGGTTGCCATGGGGGCGATGACGTTGCCGGCAGCCCAAATGCGTGGATGGCTGGTTTTCCCTACTTGATCAACTTTAAGTAGGGAACCTCCGTGGGGTGTTGTGGTGCGGTCAAGGTTGAGTGAGGTGAGGAAAGCATCGTTTGGTGTCATTGTTGGTGCGGCAAAAAGGGCATCTAGTTTTATGGTTGTTCCGTCGCTGGTGCGGACTGTCATGGTGTGGTCGCCGTGATGGGTTATGTCAATGACGGGTGAGTCGACGAGGGTGATGCCGCGAGCATGTAGACGATTTTTGGTTGACGCGTCTAGGGGGCCTAAGCGTGCGGAAAAAACGGTTATGGGCCGGGAATGTCAGGTAGGCGGTCTGTTACTCCGCTGGCCACGATGAGTGTTCGTGCTTCATGTGTTTCGCCGTGGGTGAGTTGAACGCGTAACCCGTTGGGGATGTTTTCGACGTGTTGGATGTGTCCGGAGGCGAGATGAACACCGTAGCTGCTTGCTTCGCGGCGGCCTGTGCTGAGGAGGTCAGCGGGTGAGGACCCTTCGTGTCCGAGGGCTCCGTGCATGTCTTGTGCGAAACGGTTTCGTGGGGTGTGTGAGTCGATGACTAATGTTTTTCGTCGTGATCGTCCGAGTAGTAGGGCTGCGGATAGTCCTGCGGCGTCGCCACCAATGATGATTGTGTCCCAGTCTGGCGTAAAACGCGTGCTCTTCATGAGAATTATTCTCAGGTAGTGTTGGATGAAGTGGCAACAAAAATTGCGGAAATAGCAAACCCTTGAAATGGATCGCGCATATGGACAAGGAACTTGCACAAGTAGGGGCCCGTTTGCGTGCTGCTCGCATAAAGCAAGGCATGACGCTTGCAGAACTTGCCACACCTGCAGGTATATCCGTGAGCACGCTTTCTAGGCTGGAATCAGGTAAGCGGCAAGCTAGTTTGGAATTGCTGCTTCCGCTTACCCGAAAGCTCGGTATCCGTATTGATGACCTGTTGTCTCCGCATGTCGTTGACCCGAGGGTTCGTCGTCCTAAGGTGCGCCGCAACGGGCTGATTATTACTCCGTTGGCGCCTGAAGGATCGCCAAACCATACGTACAAAATTACGTACCCGCCAACAGCCACTCTTCCGCCGTTGCGCGTGCACGACGGATACGAGTGGCTGTATGTGCTGACAGGGAAACTGCGTCTTCGGTTAGGTGAGCAAGACATCGTGCTTGAGCGTGGCGAAGCAGCAGAGTTTGATACTCGTGTCCCACACGCAATGTCGGCTGGGGGTGGCGCGTCTGCGGAGGTGATCAGCATTTTTAATGATGCTGGAGCTCGCATGCACACCTACATGTCCGACGAATGAGGTTTTGTTAGTGTGCGGGCTTGCTCGCTTGGATGGTGGCGGAATGTATTCCGTCAGTTACTTGGTGAGTGAATTCGACGCTTACGTGCGTGAAACCGGCGGCGTTTAGCCCTGCAACGTATTCGCTGTGCGATAACGATCCGGCAATGCAGCCGACGTATGGCCCGCGTTCTGCGCGTTCTTGCGGCGATAGGTGATTTTCGGCGACCACGTCAGAGACGCTGACTCGTCCGCCGGGGGTGAGAACACGGAACATTTCAGAAAGCACGGTTGGTTTATCTGTGGAGAGGTTGATGACGCAGTTTGAAATAACGACGTCAACGGACCCGTCTGGTAGTGGAATGTCTTCGATGGTGCCTTTGAGGAACTCCACGTTTGTGGCTTGTGCTTGTGCCGCATTTGTGCGCGCTAATTCCAGCATTTCATCGGTCATGTCGACGCCGTATGCGAAGCCTGTTGGGCCGACTCGTCGTGCAGAGAGTAGAACGTCGATTCCGCCGCCTGAACCTAAATCGAGGACTCGTTCGCCTTCTTTAAGTTGCGCGATTGCTGTGGGGTTTCCGCAGCCCAGGCTTGCTTCAACAGCTTTTATGGGTAGTTCTGCGGCTGTGTCGTCGTTGTAGAGTGTGACACCAAAAACTTGGGCGCTGGTAACGGGGGTGTTGCAGCATGAGCTGCTTTGTTCAAGGAGGTTGGCGTTGGCTGTGCCTGCGTGGACGGCGTTTGCTGCTTGGGCGTAGCGTTCGCGTACTTGTTCGCGTAGTTCATTGTGGGGTGTTGCGTTGGTGCTCATGGTGCTCCTTTGCAGTGAAAACGATCGACGTATCGATACTCATCGATGTATCGATGAATGTCAATATGTCTGGCAGAATGGAAACATGACCACCTCGCCTCCACCCCGCACTGCCGAGAAAACAGGATGCTGCTCACCACTGCTTAACGGAACGCTCAACACCGACGAAGCAAGCAAAATCGCGCGAATGTTTAAAGCCCTAAGCGACCCAACACGAGTGCGACTGCTCTCAATCATTGCCGCACAAGCCCAAGGAGAATCCTGCTTATGTGACCTCACTGGACCTGTAGGGCTTGCGCAACCGACCGTGTCGCACCACATGAAGCAGCTCGTCGACGCAGGGTTTGTCACTCGTGAACAACGCGGAAAATGGGCGTACTACACACTCGTCCCAGAGACCCTCACCGTGCTGAGTGAAGCCCTCAACCCGCATCGCCTACAACAACAGGACGCCCATTAAAACAGTTCATTGGAGCACCCCTGATGTCAGACCTTGACCGGTTACTTGCGGCCGAACAGCAGCAAGTGGAAGACTTCATTCGCTTGTATAAAACACCTGAACTTGACCTACAGGTGATGGTGAACCATCGATGGAATATGCAAGAAGGGCTTGCTCATATCGTGGCCTGGCATGAAAGTTTTGCCCGCAACCTTAGCCTTCTGGCACACCGTGAAAAGCCGCAGCCGCCACGAGGGACGCTACGACAAGTGAACCGTGAAGGGGTGCTTGCACTGCGTGGACTTAACGTCGATCAGTTGATTCGTCGGTTGCGTAAAGCGCAACGGCTCATAGAAAAACACATTTTCGACGAGTCAATTACGTTAATCCCGTACCGCAAGCCCGGTACTAGCTATACCCCTGCGCAGCACCTGGACGTGGTGCGGAATCATATTCGTCACCACTTTTGGGAAACCATAGACATCTACGTTGCGGCTAAAAAGTAGCGCGTTTTTGGGCGAGTAGTGGGAAGAACCCGCAGGCAGCAATGACTGTTGCTACAGCAATAATCCACGGGTAACTAATGACCCCTAAAAGTGCCGCCGTTGCTGCCGAAATAAGGACCTGTGGCACGTTAAAAAGTACATTCATTGCGGCCCCGCCTCGACCCTGCATGTTGAGTGGAAGTTCAAGTTGCCGCAACGTAATCGTTGCCACCATAACCAGCGGCATCGACATTCCCAGTAGTGAGATGGCGGCGGCCACAGCTATCGCGTTAGGTATGGCCAATGCAGCAAACGAGATGACAAACCCTGCAACACCAATGGCCATTGTTGTGGTGTAGCCGAACCTCTTTAAAATTCGTGAAGCGTTCAAACCGGCGATAACAGCGAAAACGCCTTGAATGGAAATGAACACAGATAGCATTTCCGGCCGCAGGCCAAGCCCCGTATCAAGAATGGGGAAGATGAGAGCGTTAAGTGCACCACCAGCGGCAACAATGAATGTGAGTGCGATGGTGAATCTCCACAAACGTTTGCGGGTATAGATTTCGTGGAATCCGGCTACTGCCGTGCGTAGCCAATGTTCTTGCGACGACACATCGTTGCGGGTCTCGGTAATCGGTAGCGAAGCCATAAAAGCAGCGCTGCCAAGGAATGTTAACGCCGTGATGATCAAGATTGGTTCGATGCCCCAGAGTGCAAATGCACCCGCGGCTGCAAGCGGAGCAATAATGCGGAGCCCTTGATCGATGCTGCCAAAGAGCCCATTGGCTGGAGCGAGTAGGTGCTCGGGGAGAGTGTCTCGAAGTAGACCGCTTTGAGCGGCAGCATTCACGTACGTGGCCATCGAGTACAGCAGTGTCGCGGCATAAATGAGCCATAGATCAGAAGGATCTTTGACGAATAGAAGACTGAGGACAACTAGCGCGATTGCGGTGTCCGTGACGATAACAAGCCGTTTTCTGGAGAGTTTGTCTGCCATGAGCCCGAAAAGTGGCGCAAACAGTGCGGGAATCCCGACCAAAATAAACACGGAAGCAGCAAAGACATCCGATCCGGTGAGGGTCTTTACCCAGATGCCAATGGTTAAAAAGAGTGCGGAGTCCCCAACGTTTCCAATTGTCCATGCGGTGAGTAGACGCCGGTAGGCAGGGATTTTTAACGCCTCGCTGGTGGAGCCGAAGTGTGCGGTTTCGTCGGACGGTAAAACCTGCATTGCCGCTGGAGTGGGTGGACGTTCTGGAGCGTTAGTCACGAGTTCTCCTCGGCAGAATGGTCTGAGTTGGATGGGGAAGTGAATGCGTTAAGTTCGGGTGTTGCTGCGAGGAAATAGTGGTTGCGCAAAGCGTCTACGGGGCGCTTATCAGGGTCAATGTTTCGCTCACGGTAGTCCTCAACAAGATCCATGATGTTTGTGAGGAGTTGGTCGTGTTCGTCGTCAGTAAGCCATAACGACATTTGGGCAAGTAACGAACGGTTGATAGCTCGTTCGGGCAGGGTGGGAGCTGCCGCAAGAAACGTGTTGAGGCGGTCTGATACTTGGGTGACGACAGCAGTTCCGAGAGCCGAGATCGCGGGGAGTGATTCTGGGTTGCTCGGGTCAAACGTTTGCGTTGTGTCGCGGTGCGCAGCCTTCCAGGGGCGCTGTTTGGCGTCTTCTGATTCGGCGCGAACAATAAAACCGTGTTTTGCCAAGGTGCGCAGATGGAAAGAGCAGCAGCTACTGATTCTTTTATTGCTTCGGCGCATTCGGTTGCTGTTGCGTGTGGGACTGATCCTAGGTACCCCAAAAGTGCGAGCCGGATGGGGTGCGCGAGTGCACGGATACGGGTGGGGTCGTTGGTGATATCAGCAAGGCTGCCGGCTTGTGTGCCGTGAGGCGTGGGATCGTCCATAACCTCACACTAAATGCTAAAGAACTCTTTAGCAAGACTTCTTTAGCATTTTTTATGATGCTGATCCACGCGTCCACACAAAGAAGAATTAACGAGCAATAACCTCAAGCAACAACCGTGCAGAAGCGCTCAAATGATGTAACTGACCGCTCCACACAGCAGACAACGGACGAGACACAGGGGTAGGGCCAAACCGCACAACATGCACCCTCTCCAACGCAACATCATCGCTCACCGCCCGCAAACTCATAACCGTCGCGGCAATACCCGCCGAAACAGCAGAACGAATCGCAGCAGACGTACCCAACTCAAGTGCAGGAGCCTGTGCCGTCAAACCCGCCTCAGCAAAAGCCCGCTCAAGGGTTTTCCGCGTACCACTCCCAGCCTCACGCAACACCAGCGGCAACGCGGCAACCTCGTCAAGAAGCACATAATCCTTGCGAGAAGACCACGGATGGTTAGGCGGCACAACCAACACCAACTCATCCTCCACCAGCGGCGCATGATTGAGATCCGACGGCAGATCAGGAGTCTCCACAAAACCAATACTCACAGCACGCTGGCGCACCAACTCAATGACATCGCGCGAATTTCCAACATGAACAGCCACCGCAGCACCAGACTGATCGGCCTCATTTAATGCCACAAGCCACTGCGGAACAAGATGCTCAGCAATCGTTTGCGACGCACCAATATCAAGATGTTCATTACGGCTTGTGGATAACGCCTCAATCGACTGCCCCAAACTATGCGCCGACTCCAACAAGCGATCAATAGCAGGCAACAACGACAACCCAGCCGCCGTTAACGCAGTGCCACGAGGTGAACGAACAAAAAGTTCTGCACCAACCAGCCCCTCAACGCTACGCATACGCGCAGAAACCGCCTGCTGCGAAACACCCCACTCCTGCGCAGCCCCAGAAAAACTCCCATGATGCACAACAGAACGCAGCATCAACAAAGCAGAAATATCTGGAACATGAGTGAACTGCACAAGTCACCTAACCGGGTACAAGAAAAAGTTGTGACCTATCAATTCTAGGCACTCTACCCAGAACTATGCAGCCACCACACAATAATTAATATGCCGACACAAGGAAAAGCAGGCGCACCCGCACGCCTCACCATCACAGGAGTCGCCACCCCCATACTTATCGCCGCAACCGCGACAATCCTAGGGCGCTACACCCCCGCAGTAGGCGCAGTGCCATGGGCGCTAGGACTAGGAATGGTTATCGCAGCGATACGCCCAGCCCGCGCTTCGTCAACCCCCAGCTACACCTTCGTCTCGACGACACTGCTCCACGTAGCCATCGTGCTGCTAGGCGTTCGGCTATCCCTCACAGACGTTGCCACCCTCGGGCTCGCAACACTGCCAGTCATGCTCACCACGCTCGCCGTATGCCTCATCGGCGCAACACTGCTCGGCCCAATCCTCAAAATCTCACGCAAACTCACCACCCTCATCGGAGTAGGCACCGGAATCTGCGGAGCAACCGCAATCGCAACCATCGCCCCCATAATCGGGGCAACCGCAGTCGAAATCTCATACGCGGTATCAGTCGTGTTTATTTTCAACATCGCTGCACTCATCGCCTACCCCATCATCGGTCAACTACTGAACTACGACGCCACCCAATTCGGCATCTTCGCTGGCACCGCAGTCAACGACACCTCATCAGTTGTCGCCACAGCCGCCGCCTTCGGAATCACAGCAATAAACGTCGCCATAGTCGTAAAACTCGTGCGCACCATCATGATCGTGCCCATAAGCATGGCCCTAGCAGCCAAGGAAGCCCGCGCAACCGAGCAGCACACCCACAAAGAAAAGCACCACACCACGAACACACACGGGACCACGACAATACACGCGACAACCACACAACAAAAACTACGTGCACTACCCCAAAAAATCGCACACAAAGCACGACTCATACCAAAATTTTTAGGACTATTCCTCGTCGTCGTCGCAATAAACTCCACAGGACTCATCCCAGACGGCATCGTGGCACCAGCCAGCGCACTATCCACATTCCTTATCGCAGCCGCAATGAGCGCAATCGGCCTACAAACACATTTCGCCGTCATGAAAACAAACGGAACACGACCACTGCTCCTCGGCGCACTACTCTGGGTCCTCGTAGCAGCAACAACCATCACCATGCTCGCCCTGACCTGATGGTTTTGAGGAAAGTGTCAGATAAGAGATGTAGGCTCACAATGAACCCACGCATAGGAGCGTGGGAGGTGGAAATCTCTTGGAGGAGACATGGCGCGATTAGGAATGGTCACCCTCGACAGTGCAAATGCGCGTGCACTAGCTGCATGGTGGGCAGAGCAACTCGACGGCAAACTAGTTGACGAATACGACGGAGAATACTGCATGGTCACAGGAGGGCCAATCGTCCTCGGATTTCAACAAGTTTCCGACCCCACCCCAGGAAAAAACAAAGCACACTTCGACCTCACAGCGAATGACAGTGAAGGCGGACGCACAGGCCTCGTCGCAGCATTTGTAGCAAGCGGCGCCAAACATATTGCAACACGCGGCGAAGAACTGTCATTCCAATGGGACGTCCTAGAAGACCCAGACGGAAACCAGTTTTGCATCGCAGACCATTTTGAATAAACACAACAGCACGGGGTTGGCATGCCTAAACATGCCAACCCCGTGCCTGTATGAAACGCGCCGGTGTAGAACTACACCAAAGACGCAATAAGTTCCTCAACGCGCGCTTTAATCTCATCGCGGATCGGGCGAACCGCCTCAACAGACTTACCGGCAGGATCCTCCAAAACCCAATCCTCATAACGCTTACCCGGGTAGAACGGACACGCATCGCCGCACCCCATCGTAATAACCACATCAGATTCCTGAACGGTCGCATCACTCAGACGAGTCGGAATCGCCTGACTAATATCGATGCCAACCTCAGCCATCGCCTCTTGCGCGGCAGGGTTAATCGCATCTTTAGGTGCCGAACCCGCTGAGAACACGCGGACCTTATCCCCAGCAAGCGCTCGCAAAAAGCCAGCGGCCATTTGTGAACGTCCCGCGTTGTGTACGCACACGAATAAAACAGTGGGTTGAGTTGTGCTCACAGCGTTTTCCTAACCTCGAAAAGAAGTGTTTCTGCCACGTTTATATCACTGCGAAGTTACGTGCAGGTGGCCAATCGTTGACTTTTGGGTGCGAGGTTACGACAGCGTCAAAAAGAGCTTTTCAAGTTCGTCAAGGGTTAAGCCTTGGTTGCTGCCTTGTTCGCCGTCAGGGTTGAGGCCGCCTTCAGGATCCATGACGCAGTCTTTCATTGCAGAAGAAATGATTGCGAAACCGGCTTTATCTAACGCTGATGACACGGCAGAAAGTTGTGTTACAACGTCTTTGCATCCTGCCCCGCCCTCAAGGTTTGCAATAAGTGCTGTTAGTTGCCCGTTGGCTCGTTTGAGCCGGTTGACGATGCGTTTGCGGGCGGCAGCTGCTTCGGGGGATTCGTAGTCCATGAGGGGTCCTTTCGCTTGCGCGGATACAGGCATGTTGTGCGATGCGTTGTATGGGGGTGATGCGTGTTGGCGCGTTGTGTTCTTTCGTAATTGTTACAGGATTAATCAGGCTGTGACGTCTGTGTTTGCGTCACGGGCTTGACTCGATGCCATGTTGTGATCTAAATCTAGTATCCAGAATATACCCCCGGGGGTATATTGGGAAGTGGATAGAGACCACATCACTGGAGAAAACATGACCAACACATCGCCCAACACCATCGACCGCCTCGTCATCGTTGGCGGAGTCGCAGGTGGCATGAGCTCCGCAGCACGAGCACGCCGCCTCGCCGAAAACACCGAAATCATCGTCCTAGAACGCGGCGCAGAAGTCTCCTTCGCAAACTGCGGACTGCCCTACTACGTCGGCGGAGAAATCCAAACCGCCGACAAACTCCAAGTCCAAACCCCACAATCACTCAAAGCATCCCTCAACCTCGACGTGCGCACCCACTCAGCAGTCACCGCACTCGACCCAAACACGAAAACCGTCAACGTTAACGGACCAGAGGGGCCATACACACTCACCTACGACGCACTCGTCCTCGCCCCCGGCGGAATCGCAGCAACACCACCCATCGTAGGAATCGACCAAACACCACGCGTCAAAACACTACGCACCGTCCCAGACGCCATCGACATGCGAAACATCGTCCAACAAGGCGCCAAAAACGCAGTAGTGCTCGGAGCCGGCTTCATCGGACTAGAAGCAGCCGAAGCCCTCGCGCACCAAAACCTCAACGTAACCGTGGTTGAACTCGCACCGCACGTACTGCCACCACTCGAAGCAGAACTAGCAACAATCGCAACCCAAGAACTACAACGCCTAGGCATGACAGTCCGCGCCGGAGTAGCAGCCAAAGAAATCGAACACCACGACAGCCACGACACCGTCGTCCTCAGCGACGGCACCCGCATCGACGCAGACCTCATCGTCCTATCCGCAGGCGTCAAACCAGACACCGACGTATTCGCACACGCAGGAATCACAACAGACCGCGGCGCAATCATCACCGACGAACACGGACGTACCAACCAGCCACACATCTACGCAGTAGGAGACGCCACAGTCTCCACCCACGCAACCACCGGAACACGTAGGCCAGTAGCACTCGCCGGACCAGCAAACCGAGCCGGACGACTCGTCGCCGACTACATCTTCAACCCAGAAACCGCGCGCAGCCTGCCACAACCCAAAGCAACAGCCATCGTGCGCGTCGGCGAATACGCCATCGCAATGACCGGAGCAAACAGCCGCGACATCCAAGCCGCAGGCATCAAACACCACTCCGTTCACCTGCACCCGCTCAACCACGCAGGATACTTCCCCGGCGCTGAAAACATTGCACTCGTCGTCCACTTTGAACAAGAAACAGGACGACTGCTCGGCGCCCAAGCCGCAGCAAAAGACGGTGCAGACAAACGCATTGACGTTATCGCAACAGCGATTCGTGGTGGCCTCACCATCTCAGACCTCATCGACCTAGACCTGTCATACTCCCCACCATTCGGCCAAGCAAAAGACCCAGTCAACCTAGCCGGCATGATGGGCGACAACGTCATGAACGGTGCAGTCACCCTGTGGTACCCACACGAACTCGATGACGTACGTGACTCAGCGCTCTTACTAGACGTACGCGGCCCAGGAGAATTCGCAGGCCGACACGTTCCAGGCGCCATCAACATCGCACACACAGAACTGCGCGAACGTCTCGACGAAGTCAAAGAACTAGCAGCAGGCCGCCCAGTGCGCGTGATGTGCCACTCCGGTATGCGCTCATACCTTGCGCACCGAATCCTTGACCAAGAAGGATTCGACTCCGCAACCCTCTCTGGTGGAATGCTTAGCCTCTCCGCGTGGCTGGGCGACAAAGCCGCCGGCATCCTCACACACTCACAAGCATAAATAAACAACAAAGTTAGGAAACAAAAAATGTGCCGTCCAGTTTCATGCAAAAGCTGTGGAAAAACTACATGGGCAGGATGCGGACAACACGTCGCATCAGTAAAAGCTTCAGTGCCAGCATCACAGTGGTGCAACGGGCACGAAGGTGAACAGAGCGCAAGCGAAGGAAACTTCTTCTCCCGCCTCTTCAGCAAATAAGCCTTCACGAGTGAGGGGCACGAATCAAAACTGATTCGTGCCCCTCACTGTGTGTCTAGCGAAGTTGCGGTTAGCGCACAGACTTGAACGTAGCCGATTTCGTCGTCGTGCCCTTTACCGAGCTAGTCGTTGCAATACGGATGCGGTATGTCGCTGTAGCCTTACCCGCTTTAGCCGAGTAACTGATCGTGTGCTTACCAGCCTTGAGTTTCTTCACCGTTTTCCATGAAGAACCAGACTTCTTTTGCAACACAGCAGTGTTATTGACCGTAAAAGTATCGGAATACTTCTTCCCATACTTCACCTTTTGAGTGCCGCTCTTAAACCCGGTCACTTTACCCTTTTTGTGGGTTACCTTAAACGACGATGTTGTAGACGCACTCTTATGGGTTTTCGTCTGTGAGAAAGACACCTTGATCGAGTGCTTTCCCTTCTTTAACTTCGACGACAAAGCAACGCCGGCTTTACCCTTTTTAACTGTGACGGTCTTGTATTTTTTGCCATCAACATAGACTGTGGCTTTTCCAGAAGGTGCAATGCCTGACTTTACTGAAATCGTAGCTTTAGGCTTGTGCTTCCAATACGAGTTAGACACCTTCACCGAAACTTTTGGCCGCGCAGTGCTTACAGCAACCGTAGTGGTTGTAGAAGCTGCGTTAAAGGCCGCATTCGCTGGCACACGAAGAGAAACCTTGTTCTTACCTACAGCCAGTGACTTCGATAACTTAACAGTTACTTTTTGAGCCCCTGCCTTAGCCGCAATCTTCGCCGAACCTACCTTCTTGCTGCCAACGTAAGCATCTAGCGTGCCCGATGCAGGAACCTTAGAGGTGACAGTCGCTTGAACGCTTGCAGAAGTACCGTAGTAACTCTTTGCAGAAGAAGCCTTTACCGCAGGGGTTGTTTTAGCAACCGTAATAGTAACTGCAGCGCTATTAGCGCTTGAGTTCCCTGCAGTAACCTTGAAAGATTTGGTTGGGCTTGTTACTGAGTTTTTAGGCTGCAACGTAGTGATCATGTCGTAGCCGGTACCAGCAGGCGCAGGCTGATAAAACGTGTTCACGTCGTTGTAGGTGAGACCGTACGGGTCACGGTTGTCGAGTGCGTACACCCGGATACCTTTACCGTTGCGCACGCTCGTATTGTTTGCATTCAACACGAAACCATCACGGTAGAAAGCATTGTTGTCTGAACCAGCAAGGTTGCGGTATTCAACATAAACACGATCGCCCGAAGCAGGGTCAACGAAGGTCGCAGCGCGAACACCGGAACTTGCCGACACCGGCGCTAAGTTCACCGTTTTTGTTCCCAAAACTGAGGTGATCTGGTTTGATGGCAGAAAACCGAGCTTGTGCTGGTAGCCCACATCGAGTGCAGGAGTTTTTCCTTCAAGGCCACCCCCAGCCATTGGGCTAAAGAATCCTGCATACTCATACGAAGGCGTACCGCGAACAACAGATTCAATGTTTGAGTGGCCAAGCGAATAATTGTGGCCAAGCTCGTGAATAAGGGTTTCGGAGGTTACATCGGTGAGGAGGATGGGCCCTCCACTGTTGATACCTTCACCAACTGCTGCGACACCTAACGCTGCGTACTCTTTGCACGGTGCAGTAACAACGATGAGGTGTGCATCAGAATTGAAATCAACGCTTGGCCATTGACGCGCTGCCTCGTCCCAAATACCAAACGGGTCGTCGTAGTTACACAGCTGAGTCGTGGTTACTCGATTAAGTGAAAGTGGCTTGATTGCCTTGACGGGAAGGCTTTTCACTACGTTTTTTGATTCGCGAGACCAATATGTTTCCGCTTCTTTGATGACGGAACGAATGTGGGTGCTGCTTGGAACCTTGTTCATTCCCGTTTTAGCAGCATCATTAGGTGTCGCAACAGCAACATAGACATTGTGCGCGCGTGAACGCAGCGCACGTGCTGGCACCTTTTGTGTCTGTATGGATTCAATCTCGAAAGGATCCGAGGATTTTTCAGCAAGCGACGAGGCATCGTTGCTGTCGATGGTTGAACCGGAACCGATGCCAACCTTTGCTTTTATCTTGTCTGGAACTGCGATGGTTGCAGTTACTTCAGCTCCCGTTGGAATGTCTGCAAGCTCGTTTTGTGTGTCGGTGACTGGAACGATTGTGTCGTCAACTTGAATGCCGTACAAAACATCGTCAGGGTTGTCCTCATGCGCGTGCACTGTAGCGGAGCCAGAGACATCTGGTTGGCGATCAATAATCGCTTTGCGAAGAGTTCCTTCGACTTCTACAACTGGAGCACTTGTTTGTGCAGAAACTTTTATGGTTTGCGTAGGTGCGGCTTGCGCTGCTACTGCAATTCCAGAAATTCCTAAAGATAGTGCTGTAGAAACAGCAAGTAATCGAAAGTGCGCCTTTGAATGCACTACGCGCATAGATCCTCCACATATAAAAAGGCCTGATCAGCCTTGGTGTCTTTATAGTAAATGGGAAATTACGTAAAAGGCAGTGATTTTTGTAATAACCAACTTAAGTTGGAGTTAAGCAATGCGTAAGGAGTATGCTGCGGCTTCAGAAACTGCTTGTCGTAATGCATCAAGAGGTTCGCTGGAAAGCTTCCATTGTTGCCAATATAAGGTGACATCAATGTGCCCACCTAAATGCATAAGTTCTCCAGATTCAAGGGAATCAACGACTTGAACTTCAGGGATCATGCCCCACCCTAAGTCTTGCTTAATGGCTTCTAAAAAGGCGCCATTTGACGGTATGTAATTTCGGGGAGGGGTTAAATGAGGGAAGTCGAGATTGCGTAAATATGCATTCTGTAGAGAATCTTTCCGATCAAAAAGTAAAACAGGAGCATGTGCGAAGCTGTGTTCCACTATTCCTTGTTTAAACCATTCCTTTGCAAAATCAATAGAAGAAATTGGTAAATAACGCATTATTCCTAGGCGGTGTGATTCGCATCCCTGTACGGGTTCTTGAGTTGATGTGATTCCAGCCATAACGGTGCCTGCCCGCAAAAGATCAGCTGTGTGATCCTGATCGTCGCGAAATAGCTGAAATCGGGCAACATCTTTTACTGATCCAAGAGCAGGAATAAGCCACGTTTCGAGAGAGTCAGAGTTCGCTGCTAAGGGGATAGTGGGCAGCGTGTTTTGCTCATGTGGCACATAGTGAATCGTTTGCTCTACAACCGCACGGATTTGGCGTGCTGCCTGCAAATATGGCACTGCGGCATCGGTTGCAGAAACAGGTTTTGTCCGTCGTAAAAGCACCTGTCCGGCTTGGTGCTCTAAGGCTTTTATGCGCTGGCTAACGGCGGATGGGCTTACTCGTAAGGTTGCCGCAGCGCCATCAAATGAGCCTTCATCGACCACAGTCAACAACACTTCAAGATGCCCAAGATCAACACGCATATGAAGCAATCCTTAATTAAGTTCAGAAAAGTTAACTGTACTAAGAATAGCCGGATCACTACCTTAAATCTGTGTTCAGTTTTTCGGTAGCCGCTGCAGGCTTTGGCTTCGGGATTTCGCTTATTGCAGCGATCGGAGCCCAAAATGCATTCGTCCTGAGACAAGGACTAACGCGTCGTCACGTTGTACCCGTTATTGCGGTGTGTGTGGTCTCGGACTGGATGCTTATGGGGTTCGGAATTGCCGGATTCGGCACCATCGTGGAACAAGTGCCGTGGCTTGTTAACGTGATGCGTGTTTTTGGCGGCGCTTTCCTCATTTTTTACGGACTGCAAGCTCTGCGCCGCGCGATTAGACCAGCGGCAATGGACGCAGAATCACGGTCGGCACGTAAGCCACTGCTCGGCGTTATCGGAGGTGCACTAGCGGTTACCTTCCTCAACCCACACGTATACCTCGACACAATTGTGTTGATGGGATCTATCGCAACAGGCTATGAAGGACAAAAATGGGCATTCGGAACCGGAGCAATGCTGGCTTCGCTTGTCTGGTTCGTTTCCTTGGGGCTCGGTTCGCGGTACCTTCAACCATTCTTTGCCCGACCAAAATCATGGCAAGTGCTTGATTCATTCGTTGCACTCATCATGTTTGCGATTGCGGCTTCTATCGTTTCACCTTTGTTTGTGGGCGGCGGCTCACATTAGGTGTAACGCCTTGATCAGGAGCGAAACATACCGATTTGTTTCATTCCTAACACACAGGGGGTGTGGCAGTAAGCCACACCCCCTTCTTTTATGCCTGTGGTTTAACGCTTAAACTCGTTGCCCTTGCCTTCAGTAGTGTTGGCTTCCTTAATGCCGGACTTCCACGTCACCGTGTTGTCATCACCAGCAACATGTAACTCTCCATCGATGCTGTCAGCAGTGAAGATTTGCTTAATGCCAGTAATTCGTACGGAAGTTGCCTTGTCAACAGTGGTTGTCAGGCTTTCTCCAGCAGTCGAAATCGTTGTCACTGTTCCTGCATCAACAGTGACGTCTTTACCGTTCACTTCAATGCCCTGAGCTTTTTTAGGTGTGACTTTAATGCCCACACCTTCAACAATGACCGTTCCCCATTCTGCGCCAGAAATGGTGTTCTTCTCGCCACGTACAGCAACGGATTGGGCTGACTCAACAGTGCCTTTAATGCCTGTACCTTCAATGCGTACAGAGCCGCAGTTGCCCGTTATCTTAGGCGTAGTGTTCGAGGTGTAGACAACTACATCTTGACCGTCAGTGCACTTTCCGCCCTTCGAAAAATCATCACCAGATTCATGTGCTGAGTGATCTTCGTGTGCGTTGTCGCCTGGGCTGCCGTCTTTGCCGCTTTGCTTATCGTCAGACTTTTCTGTGTCTGATTTTCCAGCGTGCTCATCCTTGCTGGAATCTTCTTGTGTGTTTTCGCCAGCGCTTTGCGCTGTTCCGTTGGCTTGCGCTGAATCAGCATCATTTGCACATGCCGAAATTCCACCTAAAGCGGTGAGGGCAACAAGGATCCCTATAAGGTTTCGCTTGTTTGCTGATTTTTGTCCTAAACGCATCAGTTCTCCTGATTCTATGTGTGACCCCCACCCCACGTTCTCATCACAAGCAGGGAAACGAAAAGGAAATGCCGTGGTGAGAACTCCACTATGAGGCAGATGGGGAGCGCTCACCTTTTTGAAGTCTTTCCATCTGAAAGGTACTAATGTGGCGGCTGAAAGATCTCTTACTTTGTGCTCTCCCCGCAGAACACAAAACGCGGACTCGAGTACCCGCCGAGCCGCACGCTAGAAATTCTCTAGCACGTGCTTCACCCCCACACATATAACCTCGGTTCGAAAACAAGTCACCAGAAAGGCGAATTGGATGAACGGGATCTTCCCTAACCAGTTACTGTCGGGGCCACGTGGTCGTCGGCTCATTCTGGAACTTGCCTGCGCCCGCAATGAAAAGCTCGAAGAACTGATGTTCGCTAACGTCATGAATGAACTTGATTCTGGCGGACGAGCTCGCATCGTCGTTGAACTTGCTCGTTCGACCGCGCAAATTGAGCAGTCTCCACCAGATGAGTTTGAACTCCTGCTCGCACTGCGCGAATCAGTGTCTCGTGCCATGTACTGGCAAGCGCCAGACACCGAAGATGAACTTCTTGCGCATCCCTCAATAGTTGCTGCCCTACGGCCGTTAGCCGCAATTCTTGCACCACTATGCCCCACCTGGTGGACCTCTCCAATGGCACCTGGCCAGCGACGAATCCAAGACCCAGAAGGAATGGATCTTGATTCCAATGCCTCATGGCAGGCAGGTGCAGGTATTCGTCAGTGGTATCAGGCAGCACTGGCAGAAGAACTGCACTCCCAAGACTTTATTCCTGACCCACAAGCCAACTACACGGGCATGTGGTGGAGCACCCCCGCACATCCTTCTATCCCAGCGACCACACAAGTATTAGGGGAACTTGGGCCTGTTGCTTTATGGGCGCAAGAGGACCAAATCAACGCTGATTATGCGGTTTCTTATCCCATTTCGCTGATCGGACCATGCCGAGTTCTCGAAATCGCCACGGCCCAAGATTACGTGAATTTAGTGGAGAAATACCCGCTTCGGATGACTCGTTCACGTTTGCATGACTGGTATCGCGTAACAGGTGTGAGCGATGAGTGGTTTATTCCTCACTGGGGGCTTATCGCTAAAGAATATGAGGCGGTACACCTGACAACCGCCGGATATTTAGAGACTGCTACACGACGATTGCAAGTTGCAGGTGGTTCGACGATGCTCGCGGGCTGGTCTCCAGACGTAACCTATTGGATCGGCAATTGTGCAGTGGCAGGTGGACGCCCAGAGGAATGGCAACACACTAAAGGTGGAACAACAAACCTATGGCTTGCAGCATGACGGATAGAAAGTAGAAAGACCCCGTCTGCTCTATTAACCAGATGCATGTATGTGCGTCTCTTTCACCGCGTGCGCCTTCCCTCACGCGGTGTAATTGGACAGGCAGCCAGTGCACGTATGCACACGCGAAGTACTGGCTGGCTTGTGGGATCACGGTGAGTGGTTCCTAGTGTGGCTCCACAAATTCGGGTGTGCGGAGCCACACGTATTGTCTGCGAAGTCGTGAGTCGCGGACGAGAGGTAGTTTTGGGTTGGTGCTCTCGCACGAGTGCCAACCCAAAACTTCTTAGTTTTCGGGTTTTTCGTCGGTTGGTTTTTCTTCGTCTGCAGTATCTGCGGATTCAGTTGATTGTGCACTGCCTTCTGCTGGCTTTTTTACAGCCGAGCGTGCACGTTCAGTTGTTTTTCGAGCTGTCTTTTTGGCTTCCGCGATTTTTTCTGCTGTTTTTTCTTTGAGCTCTTCCGCAGTTTCTTTGATTTCTTCGGAGGCTTCTTTCGCGGAGTCGGCTACCTTTTCGCCGATTTCTCGGCTTTTTGCAACTGTTGCTCCGGCAGCTTCGCCGAGTGATTCAGCAGCTTCGCCTAACGCAAACTTGGTGTCATCAACCATGTCGGAGAAACGTAGGTTTTGGTCTTCTTGTTCCCACGGCTCAGCCCAAGGGTCTGTTGTGGGTTGGGAGCGACGCCACAAAATGTAGGCACCGCCTGCTGCTGCTACACCACCAACAATCCACCAGCCTTTTCCTGATTTCTTTGCTGATTTTTCTGCTTTAGCTGCAGCATCTGCAAGTGAAACAGGAGATTTTTTGGATGCTTTTTCAATGGATTGCGCAAGTTTTTCTGCTTGTTTTGCAGACTTGCGTGAAGCGCGTTTGCTTTGGGTGGCGGCTGCTGCTGCGGCAACTGTTGCAGCGGAGGCAGAAGCGCCGGCGAGCCCTTTGCTGACGGCATCTGAGTTGAGTACTTCAGCGCTTTTATCGACGAGGTCGGTTGCTGTGGAGCTGGCTCGCTCGGCTGCTTCGTTGAAGCTTGCAACGAGTTTAGGAAGTAGTTCATCAACGAGTTTGTCGTGGGCTGTGTCGATGGCGGGTGTAACTTTTTCCGCTGCTTTTTCTACTTTGGGGGCTGTGGCGACGAGGGTGTCGTTCCACGCTTGTTCGAGGCGTGGTGCTGCCCATTCAACAAATGCTTCAACGCGTGGGGTGCCCCAGTCGCGGGCTTGGGTGGCAGCTTCACGGGCTTTTGCTGCGAAAATATGTGCGTAGTCAGATGCCTGTGCGGCACCTTCAGATAGTACAGCGGCTACCTCTGATGCCTGGTCCTTTAGTTTCTCGGCATCGATCTTTTCCGTAGCCTTAGCGAACTTCTTATGTGGTTCAGACATGGAGTTCTCCTTCAGAGTTATTTGTGCTGTACACAACTTTGCCACTTCACATGCATCATTGCACTCAGAATCACCCGGTCTCAAAGACTTTTCTTGAGGTTTCACGCTTGGAATAATCTGCGCGTTTATAGTGATGCTTCGTCTTTTGGTGGGGGGAATAGATGGTGCTGATTTTGTGCTTTTCTTATTCTGTTAACGAAACTAGTTCCGTTCTAGTTGCACCTTCATGGAAGAATGAAGTTATGTTTGCAACCCTGCACACCACAGCTGGTGACATTCGAATTGAACTGTTCCCTAACCATGCGCCAAAGACCGTTGAAAACTTCACGGGTTTGGCTCAGGGAACTAAAACATGGACAGACCCTAAGACGGGTGAAGAAAGCAACAAGCCGTTCTACGATGGTTTGATTTTTCACCGTGTTATCTCAAACTTCATGATCCAGGGTGGATGCCCTCTCGGAACAGGTACTGGCGGACCAGGCTACACCTTTAACGACGAGATTCACCCAGAGCTTTCCTTCAACAAGCCATACCTGTTGGCTATGGCAAATGCGGGTAAGCGTATGAGCCCGATCACTGGGCAGCCTGCTGGAACAAATGGTTCTCAGTTCTTCCTTACTGTTGATGCAACGACATGGTTGAACGGCAAGCACACCATTTTTGGTGAGGTTGCTGATGAGGCTTCAAAAGCTGTTGTGGATGCTATCGCTACCACTCGCACTCGCCCTGGTGACCGTCCAGTTGAAGACATTGTAATTAACTCTGTGACGATCGAAGACTGATGTAATACCTTATGGCCGGGCACAATTGTGCCCGGCCATTTGTTTATGTAGGTATAGCTTTTCTGCGTTTATGCTTTGTTGTTGTCTGTAGTTTCGTTGATTGGATGCACAGTGTCAGAGCCTCAGTTTGGTAGCGGCGCTCAGCCTCAAAACGTTCCGGTGTGTAAGAACCACCCTGATCGTGTCACGTATGTGCGCTGTCAACGGTGTGGCGACCCTATCTGCCCGGATTGCACGCATCAGGCTGCCGTTGGTGTGCAGTGCACGCAGTGTGTGCGGGAGGGTGCGCGTAATATTCGTCCGCAGATGACTATTGCTGGTGGGCGGGTGCGCACCGGAAGGCCTGTTGCGACGTTGACCTTTATTGGTTTGTGTGTTGTCGCGTATGTGGCTCAAATGGCGTTGGGCTGGGATGGTTTTACATCGAAGTATGCGTTCGCTCCAGCGAGGGCTGAGTCTGAGCCGTGGCGTTTTATTACCGGGGCTTTTCTGCATTCGCCTAATCAGATTTTCCATATTTTGTTGAACATGGCTGCCTTGTGGATAGTCGGTTCACAGTTGGAATTCATTCTGGGCCGTTGGCGCTTTGTGACGCTTTACTTGTTGGCGGCTGTGGGTGGCAATGTCATGGTGTTGTTGTTGTCTGCGCCGTTGAGTGTGTCATGGAATACTCCAACGGTTGGGGCTTCTGGAGCAATTTTTGGTTTGTTCGGCGCTCTTATTCCAGTGGCGCGAAAAATTGGTGCAGAGATTAGATCGATTTATGTGCTGATCGGTATCAACGTTGCTATCAGCTTTATTGTGCCGAATGTGTCATGGCAGGGGCACTTTGGTGGATTGATTGTTGGTTTGTTGTTGAGCCTTGCATATGTCAAAGCACCGAAAGAAAACAGAACAAAGTTTGCGGTTGGTGCTTCTGTAGGTGTTGCGTTGATTTTGATTGCTGTAACCCTGTTGAAACTCGCCTAGTTTTATCGGGGAATCACACGAATGTAGTTATGCACACCTGTGGACAGCCTTGTGCATAACTGTGTGTGGTTATGTGGAAAACACGATTAAAGGTGTGCACAACCCCTATCAACATGTTGACAAGTCTGTGGGTTAATCACGGGATCAAACGCATGTTCGACAATCACCTATGTGACAACACAAAGGGGGTTTCGCCTGATCAGGCGAAACCCCCTTTGTAAAACTAATGATGCTTACCGCCAGCGAGTAGCAAGACCAAGGCCGCCAAGCATGAGCGCGAAACCAACAGCAAGGTTCCACTGTCCCAGTGCAGGAATCGGCAGGCCCCAGCGCGAAGAAGTCAAATAGTAGACAACTACCCACACGACACCGAGGATCAGCAAAGTAACCATCGTGGGTACAAGCCAACTTGGGTTTCCCTCAATTTTGCGTGGTTGTGGCGCGGTTTCGGTAGCACCAGTTTCTACAACCTTCTTCTTGCGTGACTTTGATTCAGGCACTTTCCGACTCCTGTCGATGTTAAAACAACGCGATGTGCACTAGCCTAGTGGCTGGGCCCATTTGTAGGTACTCTCGGACTGGATTATGGCAGAAAAAGCACAAAAAAAGCGATCTTCAGTAAGGCAAGTAGTATCAATTGCTATTGTCGTGGCGCTTTCTGCTGTCATGTTCGCTGCCTCGCGTGACATCAACAAAGACAAATCAGGCAGAGACCCTGAAGATCTTGCAGACCTCGTCCGTATTGAAGTAGCCCGTCAAGACGATGTGCTCGCCCAAAACGCCGAACTGCAACGCAGCATCGACGAACAAACAGAGAAACAGAACATCGAAATCCCAAGCCTCCCTAAAAGAGTGCAAGAATCTTCGGGTATTTCGTCTGGAATGACTCCTGTACACGGCCCTGGCATGAAAGTTGCCCTCAACGACGCGCCACCTGAAACGTGGAACCTAGAAAAGTTCACGCCAGACGATCTCGTCGTCCACCAACAAGACCTACAATCTGTTATCAACGCTTTGTGGGCTGGTGGTGCAGAAGCAATGACGCTACAAGGACAACGAGTCACCCCACTCACCGCTTTTAAATGCGTGGGTAACGTGCTCCTCCTGCATGGGCAAGTGTATTCCCCGCCATACGTTGTAGAGGCAATAGGCAACGCAGACTCTATGTCTGCTGCAATAGAAGAATCAGAACCCATCCAACTGTACAAACAATATGTGATTGGGGCCGGGCTAGGCTGGGAAAGCGAAATTCTCGACGACATTACAATGCCTGCCGCAACCAACCTCTCAACACTGAAATACGCTCACGTTCCAGAAAACACCGCAGTGTGGGAATAACCGCTAACTGACACCTTGAAGGCAGCAACGCGCCCCGACTATTACAGTAGGAACCATGACCAAGATCCTTGTCGTCGACAACTACGACTCATTTGTGTACACGATTGTCGGCTACCTCAACCAGCTAGGCGCAGAAACAGTTGTCGTACGTAACGATCACGTACCGCCGCTAGCAGACCGTGAGCAGTACGACGGTATCTTGATATCCCCAGGACCGGGTACTCCAGAAGATGCAGGTCAATCAATACAGGTCATTCGCGAATGCGCCGAGACTGGAACACCCATGCTTGGAGTGTGCTTAGGACACCAAGCCTTAGGCGAAGTGTTTGGTGCGACAGTCACTCACGCGCCTGAACTTATGCACGGAAAAACAAGCCAAGTCACACATGAGCAAGCAGGAGTCTTTGCTGGCCTGCCAACACCATTTACAGCGACCCGTTACCACTCTTTGGCCGTAGTAACTGAAACCGTGCCCGCTGAACTCGTTGTGACAGCACACGTCGACTCGCAGTCAGGCCCAATCATTATGGGTCTGCAACATGAAACCTTGCCTTTGCACGGCGTGCAGTTCCATCCAGAATCAGTATTAACTGAAGGCGGCCATCGTCTGCTCGCTAACTGGTTGGAATTATGCGGCGACACCCAAGCGGTATCGCGTTCAACGGGCCTAGCGCCGCTCGTGCGCGCCTAAAGTAATAACTTATGCAAGCGGCCTAGATGGACGTTTTACGGGCCGTACAGAGCGACACATGGCGTTAAAAAGTTGAAGGGGTGGTTGCGTAGAGTATCTACGCAACCACCCCTTCAGTGTTTATATGGGTGACTGATCAGCCTTCGCCTTCTTCACCGCCGCCTAGGTCTCCACCACCAGTGCCCGGATCCGTTGGGTCACTTTGGCCGATAGGCCCAAGGGAAATGTACAAGGTAACAGTGTCACCTTCATAGATTGGCGTTCCTGGGCCAGGAATCGTTCGAATTACGTTTCCTTCAGGAATCTGGTTGTCGTTGAGTTCGCGCAGGTTCTCGTCAACTTCACCACCGAGGCGGTTGATCTCGTTGGCTGCGTCCTCGTACGACCACCCGGTCAGGTCTCTGAGAGTGACAGGCTCAGGCTCAGCCTCTTTCGCAATGATTACCGTGACGTCCTTGCCTTGCTCCAGGCTTGACCCTGCAGTAGGTGATTGGCGGATGACTTTACCTGCTTCAACTTCAGAAGATTCTTCTTCTTCAAAGTTAGCTTGTAAACCAGCATCCTCAAGGATTTTTTCTGCTTCAGATTCGGTTTTTCCAACAACATCTGGAACTGAGGCAAACCCGTCGGCGACATACAAGATCACATCGCGGCCGACAGCAACCTGCTTGCCGGGTTCAGGGTCGCTGCGTACAACTTTGTCTTTTTCAACAGTCGCACTAGAAATTGACTTCACAGAAGCAACACCAAGACCAACTTTATCTAAAGCGTCACGTGCTTCTTCTTGCGTCATGTTGACAACGTCAGGAACCTCGACGGCATCTGGGCCAGTTGAGAACCACAATTGGATTTCTGCGTCTGCCGGTGCAGACGAGCCGCTGTCAGGGTTAGAGCGGGTAAAGATGCCAGCATCGACGTCATTGCTGCGTTCTTGGTTAATCACCGGTGTTTCGGTGAAGCCCTTTTCTTTCAACAATGCAACAGCTTCTTCTTCGGTGAGTCCCGCCATTGAAGGGACCGTGAGCGTTTCGATAGGGGGCTCTTTATCGCCGTTAAGCATCGCAAAAGCAATAATTGCGAGCAGCGCGACGATACCTACTGTGACAAGAGTCCAAATAAGTTTTTTCTTACTGTCCTTCTCGTCTTCTTCTTCGTTGTTCTCAAACAGATCTGCACGAGACGGGGACTGCTGCCACGGAGTTGCTTGAGCTGCCCCTGCAGCGGCAGCGCCTGCCGCAAACGAAGGAATTGCCTGCGTTGCAGGAGAGTGCTGCGGAATGATCTGCGTTGCTTGTGGGTCATTTGCTGCTGGAATCGCAGCAAACGCTGCGGTAGCTTCAGTCATTTCGCCACGTGCAGCTGCCTCAAGTGCAGCGCGGAACTCAGCCGCAGTCGAATAACGCTCGTTGCGGTCCTTAGCCAGGGCCATCAACGTGATCTGGTCAAGAACGTGTGGGACATCTGGTGCGACAGTGCTAGGCGGCGCCGCAAGTTCACGAACATGCTGGTAAGCCACCGCTACCGGAGAATCACCAGTGAACGGTGGACGTCCAGTTAACAGTTCATACAGTAAACAACCCGTGGAATACAGGTCAGAACGAGTATCAACAGTTTCTCCACGAGCCTGCTCAGGAGATAGATACTGCGCTGTGCCAATTACTGCGTGCGTTTGAGTCATCGTGGCAGCTGAATCAGCAACTGCTCGCGCAATACCAAAGTCCATGACCTTAACAGCGCCGTTAGGGGTCAACATGACGTTGGCTGGCTTAATGTCACGGTGCACAATACCGGCATGGTGAGAGTATTCGAGTGCGGAAAGCACCCCAGATGTAATCTCTATTGCCTCTTCAATAGGCACCGCGTTGCCGTCACGCAAAATGTCACGAACAGTGTGGCCTTCTACGTATTCCATAACAATGAATGGAATGTGAGAGACCGCACCCGTGGCTTCAGTGTGCGTGTCTTCACCCGTGTCATACACGGCAACAATGGCAGGGTGGTTTAAGGACGCAGCAGCTTGCGCTTCACGCCGGAATCGGGCCTGGAACGACGGGTCCCTAGCCAAATCGGACCGTAGGATTTTGATTGCGACCGTACGACCAAGACGGTTATCGTGGCCAATGTGAACTTCGGCCATGCCTCCACGGCCGATGAGTTCACCGACCTCGTAACGGCCCGCAAGCGTGCGGGGGACGGGGTTTACCACTTCGCGTCCTTAACTAGTTGGGCAACTGGCTGGGAAAACCCAGACGTGTTGCGTCGTTCTCCCACTTCGAGTGCCACAGATGGCACTGAAATGAATTGTACTGTTGAATTTTTCATGCTTACAGGGGTTGGAAACCCCGTGCTGTGCCCTTCGCTCACAATCGCTTTAATTGATGTAGCAAACAAAACAAATGCGATGACGCCGATAAGTAGCAGCGTGAACCATCCTAGCGATTTCACACGGTCAATAAGAGAGAGATTGTGTGAAGTTCGCTGAGAATGAGACGAGAATGAGGACTTTTCGTCTCTTATTGGTGAATTTTGTCGTTGCTGCCCTTGACTATGACCGGATGAAACATAACTCGAAGACGCATGAGGTGTTCCAGTCCGCACATTATGTTGAGAGGGCTGCTGTCCGGGGGAAGTGCTAGAAGGGGACCATTGTGAATGTGCGGACGACGCACGTTGGCCACCCTCGTGAGAAGGCGCACCTGGTGGTGTTCGATCGTCGACAATCGGTGGAAAGACGCGGGTACCATGCATATCTACGGGCTGAGCAGCTGGCTGTTGCGCACGACCTTGAACTGGCGCTTCGGCGCGTCGGGCACCGCCCACCTCGTGACGCGAAGGCTCTGGAGGATTAGGCGCCCACTCAGGAGAAGCCGCGCGTTGCTGCGGAGCAGGAGCGCCATGCTGTGCAGCAGGTCGAGGAGAACTTTCGCCCGGTGAAGAGCGCCGTGTAAGTCTTGGGCCGGTATCTTCCGACAAAAATCCAGACGGGGAAGCAGACTCTGCTCGACGTCCGTGCGGGGAGCGCACAGCATGAGGCCAAGGATTCTCAGCAATTTTCTGAGCTAACGTTTCAAACGTGTGAGCAAGCGCAGCCCCAGAACGAGGACGCTCTAACGGATCTTTTGCAAGCATCCGCATCACAACGGCATCAAGTTCTGGATGCGTATTTTTGGGTAGTGGAGGAACCGGCTGGTTAACATGTGCGACAGCAATATCCACTGGGGTTTTACCGGTAAAGGGACGGTTTCCAGCGATTGCCTCATAGGCTACAACGCCCAACGCGTAAATATCAGAAACACCAGTGGCTGGCTTACCGACAGCCTGCTCAGGAGAAAGATACTGTGCGGTTCCCATGACCATGCCGGCAGCAGTCATCGGGATTTGGTTGGCTGCAAGTGACACACCAAAGTCGGTGATTTTTACGTCACCAGTGTGTTCAATGATGATGTTGCCAGGTTTAATATCGCGGTGCACAACGCCGCCGACGTGCGCGGCGTGCAAAGCCCGAGATGTTTGCGCCAAAAGATGTAACAGTTTTCCCGTGTTTAATACAGGCTCGCGTTCCAGCAAGTCAGACATCGGCTCGCCGCTGACCAGCTCCATGACAAGGTATGCCGAGTTGTCTTGCTCGCCGTAGTCGTAGAGCTGTGCGATATGCGCGTGTGACAGGGATGCCGCGTTTCGGGCTTCTACTCGAAACCTATTAAGGAAGTCACTGTTGCCAACAAACTCTTCTTTTAAGACTTTGATGGCGATGTCACGTGCTAGGGATTCATCTTTAGCAACCCATACCTCGCCCATACCGCCAACAGCGATTTGGCGCACTAAACGGTAGCGGCTGCCGAGCGCTAGCCCTGGCTGTGGTTTCATTTGTCGATCACCGCAGAGATGATTGCCTTGGCGATAGGAGCTGCAACGCGGCCACCAGTAGCCTCGCTACCTGCAGAACCACCATTTTCGACGATGACAGCAACAGCAACTTGAGGGTCGTTTGCTGGTGCGAATGCGGTAAACCATGCGTGAGGGTTTTTATCGTTGCCGGTTTCAGCGGTTCCGGTTTTACCTGCAACGCTCACTCCTGGGATTTGAGCGCCTTGGCCGGTACCTGATTCGACGACTGACACCATCATTCCGGTGAGTTCGCGTGCGGTCTGCTCCGAAATTGGTTTACCAATTTCGTCGGGTTTCGTCTCTGCAACAACCCGCAAGTCTGGGGTGCGAACTGAGTCAACAAGATACGGTTGCATCATCTTGCCATCGTTTGCGATGCTCGCAGAGATCATCGCAACCTGCAAAGGAGTGACACGAACGTCCTGCTGACCGATAGCAGACAATGCGATTTGTGCTTCGTTTTGTCCCGTAGGGTAGCGGCTTGGTGTGACAGTCAACGGGATACTGAGGTCTTCATCAAACCCGAATTTTTGTGACTGCTTTGCGAGGGCTTCTTCGCCTAGTTCGTTACCGAGAATCGCGAAGCTCGTGTTGCAGGAGATGCGAATAGCGTCAGCGAGGGAAATTTTTCCACT
This sequence comes from Timonella sp. A28, assembly GCF_051200815.1. Lineage (GTDB taxonomy): Bacteria > Actinomycetota > Actinomycetes > Actinomycetales > Cellulomonadaceae > Timonella. The sequence goes on from NZ_CP195159.1 coordinate 2,083,951, forward strand.
AGGGGAGCATGTTGCGCCACCGAAGTTGTTTAATTTTGTTGACGTGCCAGGCAGAGTGTATTGAGTTGGCGCTTCGAGGCTTTCCTGAGAGGACATGCCGTTCTCTAGGGCCGCAGCTGCTGTGACAAGTTTAAAAACAGAACCGGGTGGGTATGTGTCACCGCTTATTGCGCGGTTGACGAGTGGGCGGTCCTTGTCTGCGTTGAGCTCCTTGTACATGGCAACGACGTCACCGGAATCGTGGCTGGCAAGCTCGTTAGGGTCATATGAAGGTTTAGAAACAAGCGCGAGAATTGCTCCAGTTTTTACGTCTATAGCGACGGCAGCACCACGCTGATTTCCGAGCGCATCGTAAGCGGCTTTTTGTGCCTTTTCGTTCAATGTCAACGTAACTGCTGAGCCTTGTGGGTCTGCTCCGGTGATGAGGTGTTCAAGACGGTTCCACCATAGGGAGTCAGATGTTCCGTTGAGGTATTCGTTGGAAGCACTTTCAATGCCTGTGCGTCCATACACGATTGAGTAATAGCCAGTTACCGGCGCGTAGAGAGGACCGTCGTTGTACACACGCTGATACTTGAACGAGGTTTTTACTGGGTCCGAAACAGCAACTTCGTTACCTTCAACAATGATTGGGCCACGGTTGATACCAAATTCACGGTAAAGGGTGCGGCTATTTCGAGGGTCGGCGTTCAGCTCAGAAGCTTTAACATATTGGATCCACGTTGAAGCCACAAAGAGTGCAAGGAACATAAAAAGCGCAACGGCAGACAGGCGACGAAGAGGCTTATTCACTGCTGGTCCTCCTTGTTATCTGTGCGTGGCGGTTGTGGCGGGATCATGTGTGCACCTGAGTGCGGTGTGGGAGCTGATGGGCCGGATGGGCCAAATGAAGGCGGCAGGTCAGTGCGCTCTGCTCGTCTACTTGGTTGGGGAGGCTGCGGCACACTGGGCTGATTCGCGGTTGAAGGCTGCGACAGGTCATAAAAGTTGTGTGCTTCTGTCGCAGAGTTGTCACCTTGTGGTTCAGAAATATTTAACGCAGAAGGGTCAATAACTTCTGTGCCAGCAGCATCCTGTTGTTGCACACGTGCTTGCCCTGCTGTGTCGAGTTCGCTTGCCGCGTGGCTTTGCGCTTGATATCCAGCGCCACGTGTTGATTTTCTTCGGACGACAGGTTCGTCGTCTTCTGGTTCTGCAAGTTCTGCTTGCCCTGCGCTGCGCAAAGGTAGCGGAACAGGGCGGCGCGCATTGTCTGAAATACGCAATAACAAGCCGACAATAATCCAGTTGGCGAGCAGTGAAGAACCACCGTACGCCAAGAACGGAGTGGTCAGACCAGTCAATGGAATAAGTCGAGTTACTCCGCCGATGACGACGAAGCACTGCCATGCGATAAGGAAAGCAATACCACCAGCAAGGAGCTTGCCGAAGCCGTCACGTGTGCTCAACGCGATACGGAATCCGCGGTGCACAAACAGCATGTACAAGGTGAGGACCGCAAATATTCCGGTAAGGCCGAGTTCTTCGCCAAGTGAAGGGAAAATGAAGTCTGAGAAGGAGAACGGCACACTGAAAGGTCGGCCTTCGCCCCAGCCTGTTCCGAAAAGCCCACCGTTAGCCATACCGAAGAGACCCAAAACAAGCTGGCCAGAACCACCAACTTTGTTATAAACCTCGGGATCCATGGCATGTAGCCAGCCATCGAAACGCTGCTGGACGTGGGAGAACTTCATAATTGCACCCGCTGCTCCAGCGGTGAACATGATTCCACCGATGACGATCCAGCTTGTGCGTTCCGTTGCAAGGTAGAGCATCGCCACGAACAGCCCGAAGAACAGGAGCGATGTTCCAAGGTCACGTTGGGAGATCAGCACTCCAAGCGCACCAATCCATACAAGAATCAGTGGGCCAAAGTCGCGCATTCTCGGCAAGTGGATGCCCGCTATTTTGGGGCCTCCAACTGCGAGGCGATCGCGGTTATCAACAAGATATGCGGCAAAGAAAACAGCTAAAAGAAGTTTTGAAAACTCTGCAGGCTGTAGGGAGAACGGGCCGACCTGAATCCAGATTCGTGCACCGTTGATGGTTGCGCCTAGCCCAGGGATGAGCGGCGTGAGTGCAAGAGCAAGACCAGCGATCATTGCAACGTATGCGTACCGGCGTAATACGCGGTGGTCTTTCAAGAAAATAAGTACTGCACATGCTGCCGCTACACCTACGGCAGTCCACATCAATTGTCGTTCGGCGAGGGAGGTATCTCTCGCTAAATCGATGCGATAAATCATTGCTAGCCCGATAGTGTTCAAAGCTAACGCGATTGGGATGAGCAGCGGATCTGCATAAGGTGCTGTTTTCCGCACAATCATGTGCACGACGATGGCGATTGCTGCCATCGCAAAAGAAAACATGTAGAAGTTGCCTGGTAGGGCTTCGTTTACTGCTAATGAGACGTTTCCGTACGCGAATACGCCAAGGAACAGGGCGAGCAAAATAAGGAAGAGCTCGCTCCCGCGATGCGTCCGGACTTTGTCCGGCTCAATCAATGCCATAAAGTCAGTTCCCACCCGATGAAGTCTTAGATTCGGCTTCTGGTTGTGCTTTTTCTTTTTCTGCTTGCGCGGCAGCTTCTTGCGCGGCTTTTTCTTCTTCGGCTTTGCGTGCAGCCTCTTCAGCAGCCTGTGCAGCGGCTTCTTTTTCTGCGAGGGCAGCGGCTTCTTCGGCCTTGCGTTGTTCGATCTCTATACGGAACTCTTCAATGCGGTCTTGAGCGTTGTCGAGAGAGGACGCGCGGATCGTTGAATACACTTGGTTTTTGGCATAGGGGTCAAGGTCGTCGGGGTCGATGTTTGACACTTCGACTGTTGATGACAGGTTAACTGGGCCTACTGATTGCGGGAAACCATTGAAAATGGCGATTTTTCCGTCGTGTACACCAATAAAGTACTGGTGCGAACCCCAATGGTAGGCGCCATATCCGGCACCGCCGAGCAGGAGTAACACCAAGAAGGTGTTGAAGATTGCTCGTCCTACGCGACGCTTCTTTGCTGGTGGTTCTGTAACAGCTACGGGTAGGTCGTCGTCATCGTTGATGGGGGCAACTTTTCGTGTGGGGTTGCCTAACGCGAGGCTGCCTGTCGCAGTTGTGGGCTCTTCGACTTTGCGCCCATTTTTTAAGGCGATAGCGTCAGATATGACAGCGTTGACTCGCTCGTGTGCGCTTTTCAGCAAGGTGATGGAATCGGAGGATTCCCCAGTTGCGTCGAGAGCATCGGGAATGTTGTCACCGTATGCGACTGATCCGACTGCGGTTGCTACGAGCTGTTTGCGTCCAGATGGCTGGGTGTCGTCGTCTTGCTCATCTGGCGTGTCAATCACGTCTGCGACGATGCAGGTGATGTTGTCGCTGCCGCCGCCTTGCAAAGCAAGCTGAATGAGGTATTCGCTGCATAGTTCGAGGTCTGCGACGTCTCGTAGGGTTTGTTCCATGGTTTCAAACCGGACAAAGCCTGAGAGTCCATCTGAGCAGAGTAGCCAGCGGTCGCCGGGGCGTGCTTCACGGATGGAGAGGTCTGGGATGAGGTCGAGTTCGAAGTCACCTAGGACCCGCATGACGACGGAGCGTTGCGGGTGGGTTTCGGCTTCTTCTTCGGTGATTTTTCCGGTGTCAACGAGGTGTTGCACGAAGGTGTGGTCTTTGGTGACCTGAATGAGTTTTCCGTCGCGTAGCAGGTAGCCGCGGGAGTCACCCATGTGTGCCATGGCAAGCTTGTTTTCGCAGAGCAGCAGCCCGGTCACGGTGGTGCCCATGCCGGAGAGGGTTGCGTGTGCGCGTGCTTGCTGGACGAGGTCTATGCGTGCGCGTTCGATAGCGTCACCGAGGCGTTCGAGCATGTCACTGGTGGTGAATGACTCGTTGTTGAGCGGGGCTATTGAGGCGACACACAGTGCAGACGCGACGTCTCCTCCTGCGTGTCCGCCCATACCGTCTGAGACGAGTAGGAGCCGCTCACCAGCGAATGCTGAGTCCTGGTTGTTTGCGCGAACCAGTCCCACATCGGAACGTGTGGAGAAGCGTATTGCAATTGTCACGAGCTCACCTTTGCAACTCGAAAGTGCTCTGACCTACCCGTATAGGGGCTCCGAGCGGAACGATTGTCGGTTGTTGTATACGTTCGTCACCGATGTACGTTCCATTAGTGGAGCCGAGGTCTTCGACCAGCCATTGGTCTGATTGTGGGAAGATCCGAGCGTGGCGGGATGACGAGTAGTCGTCATCGAGTACGAGAGTGCAACTTGGGGAGCGTCCGATCAGGATGGCGGACGACGCGAGTGGTATCTGGGTTCCGGTAAGGGTTCCTTCAACGACGACGAGTCGGCTGGGCCTTGATGATGGGACGGATTGGGATTCGGGGATGTCACGCTGCCCTCGTGACTGCCCAGTGGTGGTGGTTACGGCGGAGGTTATTCTGGTGCCGTAGAGGTCGTTTTTTAGGACACGCACAACGAAATAGACGAAGGCCCATAGCAGGAATAGAAAGCCCAGCCGTAGCAGGGTCATCGCCAATGCACTCATGTTGTGGGAATCACCAATCTCCTCGCTGAACCTCATCAGCTACACCAGTCCAGAACATGATCCGGGTGCGACCAATGGTCAGCGAGTTTCCGTCGAGGAGTGTCGCCGCAGGCACTTGGTGGCCTTCGACGTATAGTCCGTTGGTTGACCCGAGATCGGTTGCGACTACTCCGTTGGAGGTCACTTTGATCTCGAGGTGTTTGCGTGAGACACCAGGGTCGTCGACCACAATGTCAGCCTCAGTTCCACGACCAATAACTGTAATTGGTCCGGTGAGGAGGTAGCGTTGCCCGTCAATGTCTAGAAGTGGGTGACGGGAACTTGGGGAGTTGGATGTAGCTGGCGCTACATTGCCACGCACTGACGAGGACCTGATTTGGAATCGTCCTGTTTCGAGGGTGTCGACTAGTTCGAAACTGACGACGACTGGCCCCACGAATGCGTAGTGCTGCGACCCTGCATAGTCGGTGACGTTAATCGCCAACTCGTCTGCGAGGGTTTCGGCTCCCCAACTTTCGATCTGTGAGAAGTCTGCTGTTGAGAGTTCGACTGTGAAATCGTTGGGCACAACTGTTCGTGTGCGGTCAACGACTGCTGCACGGTCATCTACTTCTCGACGCAGTGCACTTGCTAGATCGACTGGCTTTATTTCACTGCGGAACACTTTTGAAAACGTATTGTTTACAGCGCGTTCCACGCTTTGCTCGAACCTATCCAGTAATCCCACGGAACCTCCTCTCGCTACATACTCACGGTTGATCTGTGGCGCGCATCACGGTAATTATCATGCCGTAAATGACACACCTCGTGATGCAAGCCTAAGGGGTTTGTGCCCCTCACGTTGGATCGAACCGCGGAGTTGGCTAGAAATAGCCACTCTGCAATGGTATCTGGGCACCGGTGAAGCAACGCGATGTAATTTGTGGAAGATTTGCGTGGTAGAGTTTTACCCGTTCTTGCGTGTGTGGCGGAATGGCAGACGCGCTGGCTTCAGGTGCCAGTGCCCGTAAGGGCGTGGGGGTTCAAGTCCCCCCACACGCACCACAAAAACAGCGATGCTGTTGGTCATAATCTGAGATTTCGGCTTATGACCAACAGCATCGCTGTTTTATTAAGGCATTGTCATTGCCCTACGCGGCCCTTTTCACAGGCCTGTTGCGAGCGTGCTTAATGCGTCGATGTCGGTGATTGTGATTTTGCCTCGAGGCTCTTGTGTGATCACGCCAGAGTCGCTGAGATGGCGTAATAGTCGACTCAACGATTCAGGGGTGGTGTCCAGTAATGAGGCAATGTCTTTCTTTGCTAATGGCAGCATAACTTCTGGGTGGCTTCCTGAACTATGCTGCGTGGGTAAAGTCATCAGATAGTTTGCGAACCTGGAGGTGACGTTTCCTGAGATGACAGAGGCTAATCGCGATTCGATCTCTTCCAGTCGCTGGCTGACACTCTCCAACATTCGCAACCCGATGCTAGGGTGCTTATTCACGAGGTGTCCCAGATCAGCATGATGGAACACGCATAATTGTGCTGGTTCAAGTGCTGTTGCTTCATGATCAGGTCGAACACCGCTGAGGAACGCTGATTCTCCGATGAAGTCCCCTGCGCCGAGTACACGAATGATCTGTTCGTGTCCGTCGGGGCTCGTTCGTGCGATTTTGACTCGGCCAGTATGCACTACCATCAGTTGTGAAATATTTGAGCCTTCTGAGTACACTCGCTCGGTGCGATCAAGCAGTGTTGGGCGTGCCATGCGTGCGACCTCGAGTTGTTGTTGATGCGTGAGCCCGCGAAAGAGTGGGACTCGTGCCACGCAGAGTTCTTCGGAGCGAACGGTGTTTACTATTGGTAATGACATAAACGCAGGCCTCTTCTCCCTCGCTAGTATGCAACTCCTGATGTCCCATGAACTGTATGAGTTATTGCAGCGCGAACTATAACAAGCGAATACTTTGAATATTACGCGTTCGGGCATACTAGTTGGAGTGGTCTCATATTCTCTCTGAGAGTTTATGTTGTTGCGTCTTGTGTGTTGCGCAGCAGTCGCATTGCATTGAGAATCACCACAAGTACTGACCCTTCGTGCACGAGCATCCCTATTGCCATGGTCACGCCTCCGGTGAAAACGCCGACTAGGAGGAGTGCCACGGTGACTAACGCGATAATGATGTTCTGTTGCATCACACTCACGGTGCGCTTTGCGAGCCGGATCGCCTCGGGTAGTTTCAGGAGGTTGTCTCCCATCAGGGCGATGTCTGCCGTTTCGACCGCCACGGCAGACCCGGCAGCCCCCATTGCTACCCCGATGTTTGCTGTTGCCAGTGCAGGAGCATCATTCACCCCGTCACCGACCATCGCGACGGTGTGACCTTCGCGTTGTATCTGGGCGACGGCATCCAGTTTATCTTCGGGTAGCAGCGATGCATGGATCTCATCAATCCCAACAGCTCGGCCGATGGCCTCTGCCACGCGCTGACTGTCGCCGGTGAGTATCACGACTTTCTGCACCCCGGCCGCGTGCAGACGTTGGATCATCTCGGGCGCATCCTTCCGGATGGTATCGGCAACACCGATAACACCGATCACGGTGCCGCCCACGGCGACGATCATCGGGGTCTTACCGGCAGCGGCTAACTCGTCAGCGATCGCGGCTGAACCCGCGTCGTCCGTGATGTCATACTGCGTGAGTAACAGCCCGTTTCCGATGAGCACCTGTGTGCCATCGAGGTCGACCATAATCCCTTTACCGATCACTGGCGTTACAGTTTCGGGGACCCCCTCAGGGGCAACGCCTTCAGCTCGTGCGGTATCGAGGACCGGGCGCGCCAGCGGGTGTTCCGATCCAGCTTCTGCAGCGGCAGCCCAGCGCAGCACATCGCTACGTTTCAGAGCCGGATCGAGTACGACGATATCCGTCAGTTTCGGCTTGCCCTCGGTGAGCGTGCCGGTCTTGTCAACTGCAACGGCCGAAATTTTCGCTGATGTTTCTAGGTATTCGCCACCTTTGATGAGGATGCCATTGCGGGCGGAGCGGCCGATTCCAGCAACGATTGCTACCGGAATCGAAATCACCAACGCACCAGGGCAGCCGATGACGAGTAGGGTCAGTGCAAGCACAACGTCGCCAGAAAGGAGACCAGCAACCAAAGCAAGTGCCATTACCGTGGGGGTGTACCACTTTGAGAAGCGGTCGATGAAAGCTTGTGTTTTGGCCTTTGCATCCTGCGCCTCTTCGACTCGGTGAATGATGCGCGCGAGAGTCGTGTCTGCTCCGACCCCTGTAGCCAGTACCTGGAGGAATCCGCTACGTACGATCGTGCCGGCAAACACATGATCTGATTTAGTTTTTTCGATGGGGATGGATTCTCCGGTGATTGAGGCCTCATCGATTGCGCCAATGCCCGATACCACTTGCCCGTCGACGGGGACTTTCGCACCGTTTTTGACGAGTACGAGCTCACCCATACGCACGTGGTTTGCGGAGACCTCGACCTGGTTGCCGTCACGAAGCACTACTGCGGTGTCTGGTGCCACCGCTACAAGGGCGGAAAGCGCCGCACGTGTCTTATTCATCGTGCCTACCTCAAGCGCATGCCCGATAGCAAACAAGAAAGTGACTGCTGCAGCTTCCCAGAAGTTCCCGATAATGACCGCACCAATAGCCGCGATCGATACGAGTAGATCGATGCTGATGAATTTCACCATCAAGGCACGAAAGGCTTTTACTACGATGCCGTAGCCCGCGACGATCGCCGCCACGAGCATGAACGCATTGGCGAGCGTGAAGACGTGACCTGATCCGTGCGCGTGTTCTCCTGCATCGAGCCACCATTGCGCGCTGACGGTGACATTCCACGCCCCACTTGACAGATTTTCGACACCGAGTGAAGAGAGGATCAGAAGGCCAGAAACAAGGGGAATGAACCAATTGCCTTGTCTTAATGTTCGGAAAAATTCCACGTTGTTGCTGTCTTTCACATTAGAAGGTGAGCGTCAGAATGAGGAGGCCTTAGCTTTATATCCGGCTTTGTCAACGGCGGTAATTAGGTCATCGATTGATGTTGTGGTTTCGTCGTGGTCAACTTCGATACGTCCGGACGCAAAATGGACTTTCACGCTCTCGACGCCTTTGAGGCGTCCGACCTGTTTTTCAATTTTGCTGACACACGAAGGGCAAGAGAATCCCTCAGCACGTAGGAGGGTATGGGTGGTATCAGTTGTGTTGCTCATCGTGAGACCTTTCTCGTGATCTTGCATATGGGTGTGACCAGTTTCTTTTCCTGATCTCTGCATTCAGGATAGGGACGAGTTCAAGGCTTGGCCTTGACGCAGATCAAGTCATGGGTTTCTGCACGAGCACACCACAAAAACAGCGATGCTGTTGGTCATAATCTGAGATTTCGGCTTATGACCAACAGCATCGCTGTTTTATTCAGTTATATATGAGTGTGTGTCACTGCGCAGGAGTGTGCCTCGCGTATAGCGCGATGCCGGTTGCTACTGAGACGTTTAACGATTCAACGTTTGGGTTCATTGGTACAGAACAACGCCATTTTGCTGCGTCTTCTAGTTCTGTTGAAGCGCCGGTGCGTTCAGATCCTAGGAGCAGCGAGATGCGTCCGTCGAGTGTGCTTATTGACGACAGCGGTGTTTCACCATCAGCGGCAAGACATGCAAGGGGGATGTCTTCGGTGCGCAGGAATTGAGTGAACTCTTCCTTTGTTGCGATGATCACGGGAATTGAGAACACGAGACCACGGCTTGCGCGAATGATTCGGCGGTCGAAGACGTTTGTGAGGTCGCTGTCGAGCAGGACAACTCCAGCAGCGTCAAAAGCTGATGCTGATCGGATGATCGCACCGATGTTGCCGGCGATGCGTACGCCGTCTAGGGCGAGCACGTCGCCTGTGCGGCTGGCAACGTCACGCCATGTTGCGAGGCGTGGTGCTTTGGCTAGCACGAAGACGCGTGAGCTTTTATCCCCTTTGAATAGGGTTTTTACGGCGCTTTCGCCGAGCACATATAGCGAGGTGGCTTTTGTGAACTGTTGAAGTTCTTCCGCGTTTTCAAAGCGGGGTGTTACGTAGAGTGATTCAATTTCTAGCCCGGCGGAAACCGCTTGCCTAATGTTTTCTTCGTCGTCGATGATGAGGGTGCGTGGTTTTGCTGATTTGCTGCGTATGACGTCGACGACGCGACGGATAGCGGGGTGGCGGACATCGTCGATGACCGATGCGTCCTCCGCACGTTCTGGGGCGGTTTCGGTGGACGTTGGCTCTTGAATCATGAATACACCCTAGCGTGGATCGTATTCGTGTGCCAGAATGTCCCGCCACCGTGCACGCTCCTGATTGGATGGCGTATTTACTGTAGCCGGTAGAACGTTTCTGGTGCCCACCCGGTCATTATTGTTGTGCCGAGAGGTGTTGATAATGGGACCCATGTGTCGAGTAAAAACGCTTCAGCGGTGACGAAAACCCCGGCATAGTGTTGTGCAATGTGAGCCCAATTCGGGATGACATCTATGGGGGTTCCTGTGGTTTCTGGGCGCTTAAGGGTGTGGTTGATGTCGTTGCGTAGGTGCAGGGGAAACCGAGTCACGAGGTCAACAAAGTCAGTACGTGACTCGATTCGATACACCGGAGTTTTCGTGAGGGACGCTAAATTGTCATAGTGAACAGGGGCTTCATGTTTGTTAGTGGTATGAGCAGCGGTGTGGAGCGCCACGTCGATGTTTTCAGGAATACCGTCAGGAAGATCTTCTGCATATAAATGCGCGCAGGTGAGATAAGACAACAATCCTGCCTGTTCGGAAAATTTGTGTGAGTACGTTATGTGATAGGCCGGTGGGCTCAGATAGTTAGGGGTCGTCCACCATTTCTCGTTACTGCTATCTGATTCAAAAACAAGGGAATAGCCTGTAGCAGAATTCAACGCGGCAACAGCTTCAAGGGAGATAGCCCACCTCGTAAGGTGATAGCCGTCTTGGGCGTCCAAGCGTGACCGCAAAATTTCGCTGAAGATGCGCGTATACTGCTCGCACACGTGTGAAGAAGAAGCAGGAACCTTAAACGGTTCAGAGGCACCGCCAATAATGCGTGACTGTTCGCCAGCAATAGTTAAAAAACGAGTTTGCCAGTCAGTGTTTTCAAACCACGTACGTAGATCCGGATGCAATGTGAAATCAGGGCGTTGCACATGCATGAAATCCGGTACGAGAGCCATCAGTTGGTCACGTTCTGCCCGCGGAATCTGAGGCGCTGCATCGTTCACATGAACGTAGAGAAACGCCTCCAACCAGCCCCATAAATGTGGTGAGAACTCGACCATGAGGAAATTGTGCTTGCACAAGTACAACAAAATCAAGATATTACGTACACGGACAAAGACCGAAATGCGTAATACGGGCGCTGTTCCTAGAAAAATTAGTGGAGGTCAACTGTGGGCATGTATGTGCGTCCAAAAATCGTTAATCCTGTTTTTTACGATGACGACGGCCACGTTATCGAGTACGGAAACCGCTGGGAAAATTCTGCTCCACAAAATAGTTACTTTCAGGAATCACATGCAGAAAGGTTCGCCCCACTTCACCCGATTGCTGAAGCATTACTGACGTATCTCAGCGACACATACGATGTTGAGATAGTGGAAGGGGAAAAGGCAGTTGCAGAGTTTGTGCAACCAGCCAAAGATTTTCTGCGTGCGGTGAGTGTGCGTCCCCGTGATGCGTCGTCCGTATCGTTGACTTTTGTGTTCACTGCAGGGCCAGCCGTGATCGTGCAGATAGGATCGCTCAATACTTTTTATTACCCATCATGTAGCTGTGATGGGTGTGATTCCACATGGTATGAAGAAGCAGAAGAGTTAGAAGCGCTGGTGCACGCGGTCGTGCACGGAAACTACTGCGAGACTTTTAAGGGAAGCCATTCGCTGCAGGTCGAATACGCATACAGCCACCCGAACGGTAATGTGTCTGGGCCTGTTAATACGGACGTTATATCTAAAGAGCGCTTGAAAGAAGCTGAGCAGGCTTGGCGGCGTCTTCCATTTGGGTGGACCGAGTGGCCGCACCTGATCTGACCTTCTATCCGCTAAGCAAGGAGAGTAGTACATGCTGCATAACGAAGATGCGCGCGTAAACGACACGGCTGAGGAAGTTCTTGAGGGTGGTGGGGTTAACGATGTCACTCGTGTCCGCAGCACAATTACTACGCGCCTTTCATGATGCGTCAGCGCATTGTCTACACGTAGAGCCAGCTGAGTGGCAATTCCCACCCCTGGAACCTGTTCAAGTTATATGTCATTCGGATTACGCCCCATACAACTGTGTGTTCCGTAATGGAGAGGCCGTCGCAATTATTGATTTTGATTGTGCCCGGCCCGGGCCCCGATCGTGGGATCTCGCGTACGCGCTGTACCGGTTTGCACCATTCATGAACCCGCACAACCCAGATAGTTTTGGGAACATCACGGAACAAAGCGTACGTGCCCGAAAGTTCTTGGACTCTTACGGCGCTGATCGTTCACTACGGCAAGAGACCGTGAACACTCTTACTGTGCGGTTGCGTGCGCTCACTGATTTTATGCGCGCAGCAGCCCAGCACGACGAAAATTTTGCTCACCATATTGCGCAAGGACACCTCGCGGCGTACCTCAACGACATCGCATATATGGAAAACCACGAACATGTACTGCATGACGTAATAGTTGGCCCTATCGATTAAAAGATGCTGGCAGCACAATCCTCGGTAAAAATTGAAAACACGATTTAAGTGCGTGAAAAGCAGTTTTGTCACAGAACCGAGATGAGGAAGCCATGTCTGAAAGCTTTGGAAATATATCCGAATCACGGTGGAGAAACTTTTGGAATCGTGGCAGCTGGTGGAAAGCAGTGCTTTTCTCTGTTGTCTATTACGTTCTATATTTAACGTTGCCGCTACTTGCGAAACCATTCCTCACCGACGTTATCGATTCAGACAATCTTTTATCTTCGTCGCAAAGCGTGTTTGCCGCCGTTATCTTTCCGCTTATTTTGGCCGCTGTTATGTTGGTTGCCTTTTCGATATCGGTTGGCTGGTGGCCTCGCCCACTATTTTCACGGCAGCCGGTAAGTAGAAGCGCGTGGATGTGGCTGGCACCCATCATTGTTTTGATCCCAATAACGTTAAGAGCGTTCGGGACTGACTATGAACAGTATTCGGTCAGCGTTATTGTCACAGTGTTTGCGGCTGGCGCATGTGTCGGGTTTGTTGAAGAGCTCCTCACACGTGGTCTCGTGGTGACAATGCTGCGGAAGGCCGGGCACAAAGAATTTATTGTTGCTTTGTTGTCGTCGCTAATTTTTGCGCTGTTGCATGCAGGAAACTTGCTGACTGGTCAAACGCTCGCACAAGTTGGTCCAACGGTGCTGTACACGTTCGCTTTCGGGGGTTTGATGTACCTGACGTTGCGGGTGACGGGAAACCTTATCTGGCCGATGATCCTGCACGGGCTAACTGACCCGACCACGATGCTTGCAGCAGGGGGTGTCGACGAACAAACGATCGAAAACCAGAGTGCGCTGATGGCCGCAGTTGGGCCAGCAACGGTCCTTCTTATTGTTAGTGGTGTTGTTCTGCTGCTGTTTGTTCGCGGTCGAGCGCAAGGCGTTGACACGGGGCCAAATTTGTCGAACGACGTAAAAATTTGAGGTTTCCATAACTGAGCAATATGGCCAATATGCAGGTAAAAGGCGGACGTAAAACATCCCACCAATTGCTCCTGATCAGACACAACGCCCATGGTGGGGACTCCCCACACCATGGGTTTGGGGTTGTTACGGCTTGAGGTAAACAGGCACTCTTGAATTCATGCTTCAGCGCAGAATCATCGTGCAAGCACCCACCGAAACACCACTGCCCAGGAGTGATAGTGACCGAATTGGCCACCCCCGCAGGCGGACCGCACAATCCACATAACGACGAACTTCTCGACGAAACAACAATCACTCGTCGAGACATTCAGCGTATCCGTGAAATGAAACGTCGCGAGCGTGCAGGCCGCACCACCGCGACCCCTCGCTCCGACGAACATCCTTGGGTGCCAGACGCAACACTCATACACGGTCCTGTCCCCGGGCCACCAGAATCGCTCAACCTGTCAATAGCCGGCGACGAAAACCACACCGGGCACGAAAGCTACGACAGTCTTCTCAATCAGTACGGCAAACCGGCACCGCGGCCACAACCGCAACCCCCAGCAAAACGCCGTGCAGTACTTGGGAGCTTACCATTTGTGCCCTCGCATGGGCGCCTAGAACTCCAAGACACACAATGGTCCACAGGCACGAGCATCCCCCTCGTGCAAGACACCATCAGGCTCGTCAGTTCATACCAGCCACCAGAAACACAAGCTGAAAAACGAGCGCAACGCCGCGCAAAAAACGATGCAAGTGTTGTCCGTGCTGCTCTCAACGACCGTGACGTACGGCCCCCTATTCACACTGAGCCGACCGCAGAACCGGAAACGCCACAATCCTTCCAAACGGCGGCGCCAACAACAGGCAGCCCTAACCGTCCGACCCGCTCGTCGATCCGCGAGGTCAACCGGCTACAAGGCAGTTCCCCCACGCCAACGGAACAGCCAGAAACCCCAACTGCGGTTTTCCCGACATACGAATTCATTGAACAGCAGCGTGCAGCAGAGCAGGACCCTACGGTAGAAGCGGCACCGCTCCCACGAAAAACAGGGACCACAGCGCAAACGCCACAGGAACCTCAATCGAGTGCGGTTGTTCCCCCTTCCACTAAAAAGAGATCGCGTCGTAGAGCGTTCACGAGTGTTATCGCGGTCGTCCTAGCTCTTGTACTAGCAGGTACGGTGGTCGCGTTTTCTACCGGTTTCGGTGCCTCATACAGTCCTGAAGCTATCGCACGTGAATACTTGTCAGCGTTGACGCAAGGAAACGGTGCTAAAGCGGTCGAGCTGAGTATGCAAAACCTCGAAGCCGGAACCGAGTTTTTGCCGGATAGAGCCTACGCGGTCGCAGACGAAAGACTAACTGGTCTGAATATCGCGAAAGTGGAACAAGACGGCGACCGTGCGGTTGTCACAGTTTCAGGTCAACAAAAAGACGAACTTTTTGAAACTGAGATTGTTTTGACGAAGCAAAGCAAAAGAGACGATTTGATTTTCCCTCAATGGCGGGTAACAACTGGTCTTGAACGCCCAATTAAGGTGTCTTTACCGCAAGGTATGGGTGCAGCAACAGCCCAAGACATTGCCGTGAACGGGACCGAACTAGATGTAAAGAATGCGCCAAGTAAAGAAGAGATAACCTTACTTGCATTCCCCGGCGCGTACACCGTGCAGCCCCCACAAGTAGATGACTATTTTAGTTATGGCGATGAACAGTCCGTGTTTATCGGTGTTGCAGACAAGAAACCCGCAACCCTTACTTTTAACGAACGGCCCTCGAAAAAACTTTTTAAAGAAGCAAGCACTCTGGCTAATTCGTTCGTTCAACAATGCATGACCCAGTTGGGTGCTGCTGACTGCCCGAATGCTGCAATCGATTTACCCATAGCAACTGCGCAGGTCGATAACTTTACGTGGCACTTGAAAAACCACAAGTACACGTTGCGTGACGGTGGTAAAACTCTTGAACTCAAAGGCACCTTTGAACTGACGTACACATATGACGCTCAAGAGCCCGTATACAGCTGGTTCCCTGACGGGCCAAAACACACCGTGACGCGTACAGAACGCCTATCAGAGAAAACGAAAAAAGATTGGGCCATCAGCATTAACGTGGCACGTGATGGGCTTACTTTGAGTTAAAAAGACGTCCTGTGCGGCTAGTCCTACACCAGTAGTAACAACATCTGGGCACAATTAACCTAAGAGACCTCACAAGGCGATCAAAGGTGGTAGGACATGAACGCGGCACGCGTAGTTGTAGTAGGCGGCGGATATGCTGGGGTTACGGTTGCCCGCGAACTTGATGACATCGCTGAGGTTACGCTGGTTGAACCCAAAGATCACTTTGTGCATGCGTCAGGAACACTACGGTCAACTGTTGACCCACACTGGGACGATTCGGTGTTCCATTCGTTGGAGAACCTACTGTCACGCGGTCGTATTATTCAAGACGCGGCACGACTCATCACACCACACAGCGTCAAGTTCACGGCCACACATGGAGTTGAAGCTGACTACATTGTGATTGCAACGGGTACTACCTACCCGTTTCCTGCAAAGTTCATTGAAGAGCGGGCGTGGATAGCAAAATCGCGTTTGGCGCGTCTGCGTGAAGCATTAGATCAGTGCACAAGCGTCCTTATTGTTGGGGCTGGACCAGTGGGGTTAGAACTCGCTGGTGAACTATTGCACGCATATGAACGGTTACGCATCACTATCGTTGAAAACGAAGCAACGATTCTGCCTGGCAACGAGTATGAACAAGGGTTACGTGACGAACTGCAACGCCAACTAGAACAAGCAGGAGTTACTTTTATCCTGTCAGACAGGCTCGGCTATTTACCTCCGGTTGATGTGGGAATGCTGGGCGATTTCACTGTTGAAACCGAAAAACAGCACCCTATTCACGCCAACATGTGGTTTAGAGCGTATGGAAACAAACAAGAATCCGATTTCCTTAACCCGCAGTTGAATGCGGCACGAAAATGGGACGGGCGAATCTGTGTGGAGCCAACCATGCAGGTGCAAGGCTTCGACACTGTTTTTGCGGTGGGAGACGTCAACAACGTTCCAGAAACGAAACGTGCATACACTGCAATGACGCAAGCTAAAGTTGCTGCACGTAATATTCGTGCGCTCATTGAAGGCAACCCAGCCGAGGCAACATATGAGCCTCAGCGCGGAAAAATTGTTATCCCATTAGGCCCCAATGGGGGTGCTTCACAGCTTGAACAAGAAGACGGAACCTACCGAATCGTTGGGGCACAAGAGACCGCGCAATTTAAAGGGAACGATTTGATGACAGGACCGATCGTTAAGCTTTTGCGAAACGCATAGTGAGTGCCACACACGATAGGCTTATAAGAGGTCACCTGCACAGTTAAGGGGAACGCAGGGTCTGCTGCGCTGTTGAGGAGGAACACGTGGTCAGAGTAATGATGGTGTGTACCGGGAACATCTGTCGGTCTCCAATGGCAGAAATTGTTCTTCGTGAACGCCTCACCGCACACGGTCTAGCAGAGTTCGTCACCGTTGATTCCACCGGTGTCAGCAATGAAGAAGCAGGCAACCCCATTGATTATCGAGCCCGCAAACTCCTTACTGCACACAACTATGAGCCGTACGGTTTAGGCGCGCATAGGGCCCGCCCGCTTGAGGTCGATCATCTTCGTAACCGCGACCTCATCTTGACGATGACCACCCAGCATGCCCGAGCTGTTCGTCGCTTAGCTGATATTAATCAGATAAGTTTGCCGCTCGACACAGTGCGCATGTTCCGTTCGTTTGATCCAGCCGCCCCACACGCGGCAGCGTTTCAAGACGAATACCTGCTGGATGTTGCCGATCCGTGGTACGGCGGAATGAGCGATTTCGAACTGTGTCTTAACCAAGTTGAAGCAGCCATGGATGGGTTGCTGAGCGAATTGCAGCAGCGCATACACAACGGCTCTGGACACCGGTGATGGCGTACAGCAGTAACGAACGCATATCGTCGCGCCCGCATTGGGCTCGTCGCGCAGAAACCCGTGTGGTGCGAGCCACAGCAGCGTTCTTTTTGCGGCTCGGGTGGCACAAGCGTATTGAACCGTTTGTTGGGTATGGCGCTGAACCTGAAACGCCAACGCACACCACACCCGACCCTATGCGGTACGAACACGCAGCAGGTGTTGTTCTGCCTGAATCTACTGGCTGGATTCGAGTGCTGGCGCGTGTGATGATTTCACCAAAAAAGCGTGCAGCGCTGTTTCGCACGTCAGCGTTAGGGCAGGCGGAACGGCAACGCACTGTTCGAGGGTGGCGTAGTTTTTTCACTGTGCAAGCCCCAGAAGCGTTGGTGTACATCAACGTGGGAGATACGACGTATCGTGTGCATGCAGACGAAGGCGGATACATTGATGTTGTGTTACCTGCACAGTTCAGTGCAGGCTGGCATGAGGTCACGATTACGGCTGGCACGGCAGCAAAGAACGACAGCGACGACGCTGCGATACGTGAGGCGGAAAGCGCTAGTGTGGGCATCCGCGTTATCGGACCGCAGGCAACTGTTGGACTTGTGTCCGATATCGATGACACCGCGATTGTGACTGCATTGCCGCGACCTATGTTGGCAGCATGGAACTCTTTTGTATTGCATGAAGAAGCACGGCAACCGGTGCCAGGCATGTCGGAGTTGTATCGGAAACTTACCCGCCGCTATCCAGATCTTCCCGTGTTTTATCTGTCCACGGGTGCCTGGAATGTTGTGCCTGCAATGTTGAGGTTCTTTACACGGTACAGGTTTCCGCAGGGTCCACTTTTTATGACGGACTGGGGGCCCACAAATACTGGGTTTTTCCGCTCTGGACGAGTCCATAAACAGCATGCGTTAGAGCGCCTAGTAACGGATTTCCCGACGATGAAGTGGTTGCTGTCGGGCGATAACGGTCAGCATGATCCAGTTATTTATCGCGAATTTGCGCATCAGTATCCGCAGCATGTGCAGGCGATTATGATCCGTCAGCTTTCTGCGTCGGAGGCTGTGCTTGCGCACGGTTCACCAACAACAACGCACGCTAATCAGCGTGCTGAGGAACGTTCCCATGACGAATCAGTGACTGTGACGTATGTGCAAGGACCTGACGGGTATGCACTTTCGGATCAGCTTGTCGATAGCGGAGTGTTGAGCGAAGGGGACAGGCCATGAAAGTATCGGGTCGTTCTCACGTGCCTCCGTTTGCGGTTATGCAGATTATTGCGCAAGCGAATGCTCGTAAAGCAGCAGGCCAAGATGTCATTAACTTGTGCGCGGGGGAACCGTCTGCGGGTGCCTCGGATGTGGTGCGTGAGCGGGCGATTGAGGTGCTCACGTCGGGAGATTTAGGGTACACAGAAACTCTGGGTGTGCCGAGGCTGCGTGAGGAAATCGCCCAGCATTATCAGCGTTGGTATGGGGTGGATGTTGATCCTCGTCGTATTGCAATTACGACAGGTTCTTCGGGTGGTTTTATGCTCACGTTTTTGGCTGCGTTTGATCCGGGCGACCGGGTGGCGTTGGCGCGTCCGGGTTATCCGGCGTACAAGAATATTTTGACTGCGCTGGGTATTGAAGTCGTTGAGTTGGATTGCGGGCCGGATACTCGTTATCAGCCAACGGTTTCACAGTTGCAGCAGGCCTACTATGAGGGCGGCTTGGACGGGCTGATCGTTGCGAGTCCAGCCAACCCCACGGGCACGATGCTCCCGGCTGACGATTTTGCTGAGTTGGCAACATGGTGCGCTGACTATGCTGTGCGTTTTATTAGCGACGAAATCTATCACGGCATTACTTATGGTGATGATGCCGTGCAGGAGTCAACGGCGGCTGCGTTTACTGATTCTGGTGCCGTGGTGGTGAGCTCTTTTTCTAAGTATTGGGCGATGACGGGGTGGCGTTTAGGGTGGCTTGTTTTACCTGACGATTTGGTTGCTCCTGCTGATGCGTTGGCTTCGAATGTGGCGTTGTGCCCGCCTGCGTTATCTCAACATGCTGCTGTGGCTGCGTTTACAGAACAAGGCTATGCGGCGGCTAAGGCCAATGTGGAGCAGTATCGTGCGTCGCGTGCGTTTGTGGTTGAGTCTTTTGAACGCCTTGGCTGGTCGGTGGTGGCTCCTGCAGATGGCGCTTTTTATGTGTACGCGAATATCGCCCATACAGGCATGGATTCTGTGACGTGGTGTGCTCGTCTGCTTGATGAGGCAGGGGTGGCGATGACTCCGGGCACGGATTTTGATTCTGTGAATGGCCGTGAGTGGGTGCGCATGAGTTTTGCGTCGTCGGTTGATGTGGTGCGTCAAGCGGTTGAACGGATTGCTGCGTGGGCTGCATGATCGTGCGGGTGTGCGGTAGTCCGGCGTGCACGATGGGTACTTGAGGCTGGAAGCATCCAGCATTTTGTCCACATTGTGTGTCAGATCGGCTATTTTTACGTAAAACTGAATGTGATTTGAGTCACAAAAAAGCGTTACTTTGCCCTTAAAAACCATTACAAAACGTGACAATAATACCAGTGCTCTGGTAGTGGTTGAAAAACTCACTGAAAAAGGGTGAAGAATCTGCGTAATGATTCTTTCTATGGGGACTCTTACTAGTTAGAGAACCGAACCGGCGGGGGGCTCGGCCGCATCACCGGGCGCCGGCAACTAAATGGAGGAACAAAATGAGCACAACCGAAACCCTGGGTAACGCAAACGAAGTCAAAGATCTGACTCGTCGTGAGCGTGTTGTACTGGCCAACCTTTCTGAGGAGGCAACCCTTGAACAAATCGCAGCCAAGCTATTCGTCACACGGAATACGGTTAAATCACAGGTGCGTTCTGTCTACCGTAAGATCGGAGTTTCGACTCGTGCCGACGCTGTCAAATGGGCCCGTGCCGCAGGAATCCAGGAGAACCCTGAAGGCTAGCCAGCATCATTCTTAAATGGCCGGAACACAGCACCGTTCCGGCCATTTTTATATTTTTAAGCTGCCCCAGTCCACACTGTAAAGCGCGCGGCAGACACGTACCCACAATGACATAATCGAATTCCCCACCACTCATAGCAACACTCGGGAGTTCTCACCGTGGTACACAAAAAACTGGTTGTCGCAGCAGCAATCCTCGACAACCTGCAGAACCCCACCGTCATGCTTGCCGCACGCCGCTCTCGCCCCCTAGAAATCGCCGGACGATGGGAATTTCCCGGCGGCAAAGTAGACCCAGGTGAGCAGCCCCTAGAAGCCCTGCATCGTGAACTTAAAGAAGAGCTAGGCGTCACCGTACAGGTAGGCGACGAAATCGTCGGTCCAGACAACGGCGCATGGATTATTACAGAAAAACACGTATTAAGGCTGTGGTACGCCCAACTCACCTCGGGAACACCACAGCCTTTGATCGAACACGACGTACTCGAATGGGCTCAGCCACACACGTTTGACCGCTACGACTGGCTCGACGGCGACGTGCGCATCATCAAGCATGTAGCAGAAGACCTACGCAGCAGACAGCACCGCGCCACCTCATAAAAGAACCATTATTAGTGTGCCGAAAGGCGAATAATGCGTTCCCTACGATTCAACGTTTCTGTGCGATGCGAAGAAATAAGCACCGTACCCTCATAGGCGGCAATAGCCTCAGAAATAACCTGTTCGCTTTCCGGATCGAGGCTAGCAGTCACCTCGTCGACTAAGAGAATGCGAGGCTTCTTCACAAGGGCCCGCGCCAAACACAACCGTGCTTGCTGCCCACCAGAAAGCCGCAGCCCACCCTGCCCAACGTGAGTATCTAAATCGATCCACGAAGCCGCATCAACCCGTTCAAGAGCCGCCATAAGGTCAGCGTCAGATATCGCTGCTGCCGCGCCACGCACAAGATTCTCACGCACAGTCCCGTGAAACAGCGTCGACTCCTGATCCACAACAGCAACAGCAGCCCGCAGACTCGCTTCATCAACCTCATGCAACCCAACATGTGAACCATCCGCAGCAACAACATCGATGCTGCCACTATGCGGCTCCCACAAACGAGCAGTCAACGCAACCAGCGTGCTTTTACCCGCACCCGAAGGCCCCGCCAACCCCACATGCTCCCCAGCATGAACCTCAGCAGACCACGACGACAACACCGGCGTACGGTCGTCATACGTGAACGACACCTCACGAAACCTCACACCCAAAGGACCATCAGGTAGCGCTCGCGGTTCCTGCGGCACCGTGATCAACGCTGGCCGATGAATGCCATCAGAAACGCGTTGAGCACTAGCCACAAGTGGATGCAACTGGGTGAGTGTTGTCGTAGCATCCGTCACCGCAGAAACCCCCACCAAAGCCAACGCAATCAATGCAGGAAGAACCGCCGGCGAAAACTGCGTAACGTTACCCTCACCGAACAGCCCAAGCGCATGAGCGCTCGTAACAATCACACCAATCACAACAGCCGTCACCGTAAATTCACGCACAGCAGCAATACATTGAGCCAGCATTTCTCGCCGACGAGTAAGCGCAGTTGCCCGACCAGTCGACTCCAGCACATCATCGACAACTCGCGTCGTAAGACCATACGCAAGCACCTCACGCAACGTGCCCAGCACATCGACAATACGCGTTGAAAGGTCGCTGCGTTCATGCTGTTCCTGAGCACCGAGAGCACGCATAGAACGCCCGCCTAGAAAAACGCTCGCACCAATCAGCACTGCACCGCCACACACCACCGCGGCAGCCTGCGGCAACAACACACTTGCCGTAACCAGCGAAGCAGCAAGAACAGTAAACGACGTGGCGATTTGCGCGACCGTATGAGCATAAAAAAACTCAAGCTTTTCAATGTCATCCATCGCTACCGTCGCTGCCCGGCCAGAATGCTCCCGAGTGCGGGCTGGGACACTACGCGAATACGAATCAAACAATGCCATACGCAGTCGAGCTAAAACCCGATACGCCAAAGCATGCGAAACATCCATCTCCTGCCACGTCAACACGGTGCGAGCCAACACCAGCCCCGTCATAGTGGCCCACCATGCAACCGATGGCAGTTCCCGCTCCACCACAGCATGCCCGACAGCCCACGAAGTCAACACGGCAATAGCCGCTAACGCTAAAGCGCTCACCGTGCCCACGACGTAACTGATAAACATGCCGCGACGTTCTGGGCGGAGCGCAGGTAAAAGAGCAGCGAAAGGGTGTCGTCGGGCAGTGTTATTTACGTGAGACATGAGTTGAGTTGTCCATTTTCAAGGCGAAGCATACAAGTGACGTCAGTTAAAGATTCAGGACGGTGACTGATCATAATGACAATCCGATCCGTCGCGATGCGGTGCAACGTGCGCATCACCTCGTCGGCGTGAGCGTTATCGAGCGCGCTGGTGGGTTCGTCGACAAGCAGTATGGGCCGGTTGGCTAGTAGCGCTCTTGCTAAGGCAAGGCGTTGACGTTGCCCGCCAGAAAGACTAGAACCAGCCTCAGCAACATGAGTGTCAAAACCGGCAGGTAGTGCATGAATTTCTTTGAGAATCCCAGCAGCCTTACATGCTGCGGCAAGTTCGCTATCAGAAGGGTTACCCGCAACGACAAGGTTCTCCCGAATGCTCCCAGTGAACAGGAGTGGCCGCTGGGACACCACAGCAATGTCGTCGTTACGCACAGGCCGCCCATCAAGTTCGATAGAGCCAGAATCAGGCGTGAGGAAACCTAGTAGCACGTCGAACAGAGTGGATTTTCCTGCACCTGAGGCCCCAGTAAGCGCCGTTAACTCACCCGTGCTTGCGGTCAAGTTCAGGCCATCAAGAACGGGAAGTTCAGCATCGGGGTAGCAAAAACGCACATCACGCACCTGTAATTGCTGCCCTTGTGTGGGCGTTAATGTTGCAGACGACGAAGGCGTGCTCGTGGGAGAAGGCTGCGACTCGGTAAAAGCACCAATATGTGTGAGGCCCGGGATTGCCGTAACGCCAAGGAAACCCGCATGCCAGTGCCGAGACAGATCGCGAATAGGACGAAAAACTTCAGAAGACAACAATAAAAGCAGGTAGACGTGAAAAGTTGGTGCACTATCAGTCACGGCATGAACAACAGCAATCATGACAGCGCCAACAAACCCAGCCTGAATCGCAAAATCTGTAATGCCTGTCTCTGCTAAAGACACTCGCATAACTCGTTCAGTTGCAGCACGCAACGCCTCAGAACGGTCATGCAGTTTCCGACGAGTACGTGCAACATCGCCAAGACTACGCAACGTTGCCATGCCACGAAGTGACTCTAAAAGATCAGCACTTAACGCCTCATAAGAGTCCCAATGCTCAAGGCCGCGCCGCGCCATCTTACGTTTCCACAGCAACGGGCCAAACACTGCGCACACAGCAGCTACCGCAACAACAATGCCAGCCCACACGTTCAAAAAGAACACGCCAAGCACAACGACAGGACTTGCCACACACACCTGAACAACCGCAGGAATATACCGGGAAACATACGCGTCAGTGCCGTCGATACCGTCCCCTAAACTTGCCCGTAATGACCCATCGCGCACAGAAGTATCGTGCAAACGCGAAGGAGAAAGAGCAGCCTGAAACGCTTTGCGACGCAACGCCACCCGGACCTGCCCGCCAAGACGCGTTGCCGCTGACGTTTGCGCAAGTGAAAGCACCAAACGAGCACCAGCAATGACGACAATAAGCCCCAACGCATAGGCCACATCTGACGCCTCACCAGTGAACACGACAGTCATCGCCCATGCGACAGCCACCGCCTGACCAATATGCGTTGCAAAAACCAGCAGCAGCAACACCACACTCCACGCAAAAGCGCTAGGAAAACGTGCAGCCTCACGCCACAGTTCACGCACAATCATCATGAGACATATTTCCTATCTTGTATGCCGTGCCGCAGGTCACGCATCGCCACAGCATGAATAATCCAGTGGCCGTCTACAGCCGCAATGCCAGAGACCGGCCTCGTGCCCCACCTGCCTGAAAGCGTGGAGCTGTATGTTAACGACGCGGCAGCCAGATGTGCCTGCCACACCGCCTCTGCCATAACGTGTGCAGGTGCACTCGTCGGGACACTCCACGTTTCAACACGGTCCGCACGGCTCACCCACGCTTGCCCCGACAACCCCGCGACCTCCACCGCAGCAGGCAACAACACACGGTCACCACGTGACACAAAATCTGCGCTATGTAACGATCGTCGAGCAGCCAACGCTCGACTGCGATCACCGTCTACACGCCAACCACGAGGCAATGACACCGCCGCAAGAGGGATCTCGGGGACAAGCCCATGACTCAACCACACCTCACTCACCGCAGCAGGTGGCACCCCAATCAGGCGACGAAGTTCCTCGCTAGGCCCCGCAACCGTGTCTAGCGGTCGTGCAAGAAGGAACTCGACAGCACGTTGAGCGTATGCAACATCTGCTATCCACAACGGCCACGCACGATGCCGGTACCGGCCAAAACTACGACCCGGCTGAACAGAGAAAACAAGCTGAGAACCCTGAACAGCTTTAATGTTTTCAAACCAAAAATCGGGGCGAGTGTGAGCGTGATGCCGCAACAACAGCTGAGAATTTTCGTGATCGTACACGTACAGCCCAGGCGCATAATCATCTAGCCCATCGGACCCAACAAGCACATGAGTGTGCACAGGGTATGCCCCACCAGCAGACGGGACAGGACGCTGCGGAGTACGAGTCAACGTCCCATCCGCACGGCGATGCATATCCCCGGGCTGCCACAAACCCACAAGCAGGTCACGCAGCCGCCCAGTCAAGGGAACCACAACACCACCTGCCTGCCGCCACATATTCATGCGCGGACCAGGAGGCACAGCCGCACCAGGAGCATCGGCTGTAAAAGCCCGCCCCAGCAGGGACGGAACCATCAACGATTCCTGCACATTCACGCTACACATCAAACAACTCACATGTGGGGAGGCGGAACAAAAGAAAAATCAGCCGCATCACCCTGCCACGTAGTGCGCCAACCGCGCTCGCGGGCAGCATCCGCAAAGCGCGACATACCAAAGTAGGCAAAAGCGGCAGGAGCATTAGGGACAACCCCAGTAATAAACGTGCGCACAACACGTAAAGGAGTGCGACGCACGTCTTGAGTGGTCAAGTCGCAGGTAAAAACCTTGTGACCCCGCGCAGCAAGACGCTGATACACCTCATCCATAGTGACTGCTGGAATATCGGCGATAGAGCCCATGCCTTGTGCTGGCTGTGTGAATCGTCGAGCTTCCGCATGCACTCGCGGGTCTAACCACACTTGAACGTGTGCGCCTAAGTCGATGACGCGCTCGCATTGTGGGCCGGCAGCATCAAGGTATGCGGCGTCTTCGCGATAATCAAGGTAGAGCCCGCGCGCCATGAGTCCTTGTTCAACGGCACGGAAGACCCAGCCGTCAGCGCTTGTGCATCCTTGGGTGTACACCCACGTGTGCACTGCTTCCAAGACTGCTTTTCGTGCTGCCCGTGCCGGGTCAAGCGCTGCCGAAAACCCTGCAGCGTACATGTTGCGTTCTGGGTCGTAAACCAAAGCAGCGCATGCGGGAGCGAACTCTGAAGGCATAACAACGATAGAAACGTCGAGGTTGCTGCCAGCTAAGTCTTCTTTAAGGCCAGGTACGCTTTCGGGGTCGATTCCTTGGGTGGGGCCATCAAGGTGCCACCACACTTCTAGTGCATCGCGTTCAATAATTTCTAGAACTCCGCGGTCGCGGGCATCATCGCAGCCTTGCCCTGTCGCGATTCCTGCATAGTTGAGGTGATGTGTGCGAGGCAGGTGGCGAAAACGTGACTGCCGCCAGTTCAAATAGATGAGTGATGCGGGAATCCATGTTTCGGTTCCGTTGTCTTGGTAGCAGCGGGCCCACACTGTTGGAGTGTCGTGTGTAAGAGGACTGTAGGGAAAGTTTTCGCGTGTGTACTGCCACGGTGCGAAAACAGGCAAGTCAGCTAAATCGATGGGTGTATATCCGTCGGCTTTCAACTCAGAGTGCGTTGCTATACGAAGGCTTTCCGTGGGTAGGACGGGCGGCAACCAGTTGCCACAATATCTTTCAACGCCCTCTGCGATGGCGGCGATGCGAGCCTGCGCAATGTCGTTAAAGGTGGTGCCGAGGGACACTCTGTCTGCTGGCCATTCCCCAAGTTTCCGCGCATCTGCAACAGAAGCGGTAAGCCCTCGATACGCTGTTGGCGCTCCAGTTGGATGGGGGACTTGTTTTACTGAGCGGATAACTCCACATTCGGGGTCAACCAGCGCTTCGAGAGGGAGCACACTGCTGGGTTGAGGTGTGTCCTTTGCGAACTGGCGTGCATCTGGGGTGTGTACTGTGGTGGCTTGTTGGCTCATGCCATGGTCCTTTCATGGTGCCATGTTCCATCGGTGCTGTTGAACAGTGATTGGGTGAAGGCAGCGTCGTCACATAACACCTGTGTCCAGGGGGCGGCCCGTCCGGGAAGGCCCTGCGCTTGTAGCCAAGCGTCAATGACTGCGCCGACACCGCCAACGGCCTGCAACTGTGTGCGCAGATGCGGGTCAGTGATATCACGAGCAAGGTTGTGACCCCACGGCCCAGTGACAAGGTGGCAGGCGGTTGGCCATTCGGCTGCTAAACGGTGGGCATCGTCGTCGAAAAAGTCATGTTTCCCAGTGACAACCAGTAATGGTGAGGAGACCTGTGCATAGCGCCTGAGCAGGTCTACGCGTTGTGCCTGCCATAAGCGTTCCCATTGTTTCTGGGTGTGGTCAGACCATCGCCAATGCTGGGCCGCAGCGGTTGGGCCGACCCTGCGTGCTAGGTCAATGCGCCGGTCGAGTTCGTCGGCGGTGAGTGGGATTAGTGAATGGTGGCCTTGCCCGTGCTCGTGCCACCAGCCAATGCGGTGCTTGAGTTGTGGTTGTCCGTGAGTGGTCCACGCGGTTTCAGCTAAGCCGAGCGCTGGGACGAGCGCGATTACTGCTGCGGGAGGTGTGGCGCCTTGGTGGGCGAGGGTGCGGGCAGCTTCAACAGCGCAATGTGCGGCATAGGAGGCACCGAACAAGACGATGGGGATGGTGGGGTATTGCCGGTGTAGTTGCATGACGAGTGCTGCGCCGTCGTGTCCTTCATGCTGGTAGGGAGACCACTCGCCGTCGGAGCGGTAGCGTCCGCGCACGTCTTGGATGAGGCAGTGGTATCCGCGTTGCGCCCATGAAGCGCCAAGTGCTGCATGTTGTCGAGCATCGTAGGGGGTGCGCACCACGACTATCCCTGATGGTTCAGGCGCTCTCCACAGGTCGGCGACGAGAGTATTACCGTCCGGCAGCCGACAGTAATGCTCGATGGGTTGTTCGTGTACTGCCACTACAGTGTGGCCGCCTGCTCAGGCTGGTAGGGAGCTTCGTAACTTAAAAGCGTGTGTTCGCTGACCATTCCCGTTGCTGGCACGAACTTCCAGAGGGTGCGTTGTAAGTGTTCAACTGTGCTGTTGGGGCTGTTGTGTGCCCACGCGATGGTCATGGTGAGGACTCTGCTGATCAGCAGAATTTTTGCCGCTTCGGTCAGTGGTTCTGGCGTGTTGACTGCTTGTCGCCACTGAGTGAAGAGATGAGGCGTGGCGTGTGCTGCCGTGCGGCGGCGCAGTACGTGTTCGCTGGTGGGGTCGGTGCTGTTGAGGGAGAGCGGGTCAACAAAGCAGATGTGCCCTTCGCGGTATGCGCGCAGCCATGCGCACCCGTCAAGGGGGAGCGTATCTAACTGATCCCAGTGTGCGTGTTCGCCGGGGTGGTCAGCGTATGCGATGACCAGATGAAAACTGGTGGAGTTTTCGGTGCGATGAGCGGCAAGGAAATCGGCGGCAGCTTCAAAGTGCTGTACGTCAAAGCGCGCACTGTGCAGCGCCGCATGTAGTTCGGCGACGAGTTCCCCTGCACCAATAATCGCGATGCGACGAGTGTGTGGTTGCCACGTTTGTTCCGCGTCGTGTGCTTCACGGGCGCTGATGGCGGTGTGTAAAGCCTGAACGTATTCTTCAGCTTCTTTACTTATGTCGCTGTTATCTGCGAGCGCTTGGGTGAGGCCTTGTGGTGTGTTGTGGGCGTTGAGGAATTGGCCGGTGGGTAGGCGGAGTGTGGTTGTTCCGTTGGGTGTGGTGAGTATGTGGGTGTTGGTGTTGGGTAGTGCGGCGAAGGTGGGTGTGTGCATGGTGGCTGCCTTTCGCGGGTGGCCGGTCGGGCAGGCCCTCTGTACTGCCCGACCGGTTGTGTTCCGCTGATGTGTGGTGTCAGCGGGGGTGTGTGATTAGTCGAATGGGTTTTCGACGAGTGCGTTTGAGTGGGTTGAGGATAGGTGTGCCAACTGCTCGGTTTCTTCGATGTCTGTGATGATTTGGGTGTTCTCCATGAGATTTTTCCTCTCTGTGTGTTTCAGGGCATGACGATTGTCGTGTCCTGTTTCGCCGGAGCGAACACCTAGACCTTAGTTGATATTGATTCTCATATGCAATAAGTTGTTCTCATGTTTACCCGGTCTCTTGTTATCGCCGACTACCGCGCCGACTGCATTTACGCAGTTCAGGGCACCCAAGTCACCCTTATAAATTCAGGGGTTCTAGCCGAACACGCCGGAATAATCGGACTCCCACACCACATGGGGAGTGCTACACCATGGGCGTATGTAGATGACAAACGCGGAACACTCGTCCTCCACACAGACAACAAAACCGAGCCCACACACATCCCCGTAGCCATCCCCAGCGAACACATAGCCAGCGACCCAACCGGCCAATACATCGCAGCCACCAGCGGACTAGGCGCAAACTTTGAACCCTGGAGCGACATCGTCACAATCGCCGACACCAAAAGCGGAGAATCAGTACGCTTCCGCACCCGTGTCGGTGAACCAGGCGTCGTCATCACCACAGACCGCACAACACGCGAACCAATACTCGTACTACGACACCGCGAACCCGGAGCCATCGAAGCCATACCCCTCGCCGAAGCGCTCGCGGTAGGGCCGCACGTTCCCGTGCTCACCGGTAAAACCACAACAGACATTGCCGACGACGGGCACGGAGACGTCGTCGACCAAGAAACCGGGATTGTGGCCACCGCGACAAGCCGCGGCCTAGAACGCTTCATCGTCGAAAACGGGCAGCCGCGAGCGCTACCCACAATCGCATGGCCAGTACCAGGCAGAGCCTTCTACCTGCGCTTTGACCCCAACACGCACAGTGCGTTGGGGATAGTGCGCGGTGGGCCTGCAAACCCTCAAGCGTGGACGGACTGGACAAACCATCTCGTCGAAATAGACCTCAACACAGGCGAAACACGCCATGTGGCGCTCCCGAACGGTCTTGCTTTCCGGTTCGCTTTTGGCGGCAACCGTGTCGCAGTAGCAAGCATCCACCCTGACGGTGACCAGCTCACGCTGCTACAGCGAGACACAACAACTCTTGCCGTGACGCAACGCATTCCACTGCCGAGCATGTCGAACCCACCCACACCAGGACACCTACCGTGGGATCCAGTAGGCGATTCCCCAGCTCAACGCCGTGCGGTAGCAGTTGACCCAACTGGAGAAACAGTCGCCGTTACCCGTGGCGGAGACAGCCAAATACACCTCATCACGCAGCGTGGCATGGACACGCTTACTCTGCCCACCCCACTGCATGAGGGTGGAGTCCTGTTCTGGACCGGTGGACCCAACGACCCGGTAGGACGATAACCGACCATGAACACGCCACCTCCCACACGCCCACACCTAGAAGCTGACCTTGCAACATGGGAACACCATGGCAGGCCAGGACTGCCCCACAACGGATTCATGTTGAGCCGACCAGCTGGACAGCACCGTCGCGGCATCTACCGCGCCGACACCGGAGCAGCACTCTGTGAACCTGACGAACACATTCTGCGCATGGAGCCAGCACCCGACAGGCAACACATCACACTTCAACTCGCAGAACACGCAAACGAAGAAGGCTACCTTGCCATTCTCGACACAACCAACGGACACCTAGACCGTTACCCGCACATCCGCTGCCGCTACGAACCCATGCGGTGGGCCACCAACTCAACCCTAGAACTCGTCGCGCGCACACCACGCGCACTCATCCACCTAGACACTGCCAACAACACACACACCACAACACCCGTTACCGAAAGTGCACGTGTGCGGCTCTTTCCCGGCGGAACGCACGGAACACTCGTTGAAAGCACTCCCGGTTCACCAACCCGAGTCATCAACCGTGCCACAAACCTGCTCATAGCCTCATATCCAAGTGTTATGAGCGTGCACGAACTTGGCCCACACATCCTTGTTCATACTAGGGATGGCATTCACGTTGTTGACCCGCACACTGGTGTTGAGCAGTGGTCATGGTGCGACCCGAACCTCACCATCACCGCACTCGCAACAACCCGCGACACCGTATACGTCACCGCAGTACGTGCAGCAGCCAGCATCCTGCTCACACTCGTCGCAGGAGAAATACGCGCAGAACAACACGTGCAGCATGGCGGATCAATAGCTGTGGCAACCGACCTACGCAACGACGGCAACGACACCATATATGCGCTAATTGAAGCGCCCACCCTGCCCCCACACGTAGTAACCGCAAAAGCCATCCTCAACCAGTCAACCAGCCTAAAAGCACAAGAACCCCTCGCACACACAACCCTGCACACAGTCCTTGCCGACGATGGCGAAACACTCACCGTTGCAGTCACCAGCCCATCCCACACAGCCGGGCCAACACCACTCATACTCAGCTGCTATGGCGGATTCGGCGTAGCAGACCTACCCGTTTTTGAACCAACCATCCCAGCATGGATACAACACGGCGGACGCTACGCAACAGCACACGTACGCGGCGGCGGCGAACACGGCACCACCTGGCGTGAAGCCGGACGCGGACGAAACAAACACCGAAGCATCGCCGACCTCGAATGCATCGCTCGGGCACTCATCGACGCAGAACTCACCCGACCAGAACTTCTCATCCTCGTCGGGGCATCACACGGTGGCGTGCTCGTCGCTAGCTGTGCGTTTGGTGCCCCAGAATTGTGTGCCGCAGTCATCACCACCGCTGCACCCCTAGACCTCCTCGCGCTCGAACAACACCCACTCGGCGCGCACTGGATCCAAGAATTTGGTGACCCCCACACCAGTGCAGGCCGCGACGACATGCAACGCATCTCCCCGCTACACCGGGCGCAAACACTGCCAGCAGGAACAACACCGCCAGCATTCCTCGGAATCGTCCTTGAACACGACAGCCGCATCGACGCCGAAGCAACACACAACGTTGCCGCCGCCTTAACCAGCCACGGCGCGTCTGCCACAGTCTGGCAAGCCCCCAACACTGGACACGGCAGCAACCACCTCAACCACCTCCACACCCTCGGCGCCGTCATACTTAGCTTTGCGGCCACAGCAACCCACACTGCGACAGCACCAACGGGAAGAACCAACACCCCATGAACCCAAGCAGCCCACACGCGGCCACAGCCACACGCCCAGCCAGCGAAACCCGCCACGACACAACCACCCCACGTAAGCCACGGCAACGCAAAAAAACGGCCTACCGTATCCTCATCCCCACACTTTCCATAACGCTGGTGCTCGTCATCGTGCTGTCCACAAGTATCGGTACGATACCCGTGACACCCATTGAAGCGGCAAAAATTATCCTCGGGCACCTCCTACCCAACATGCCTTGGATGACCGACGGATCACTCACCCCCGTCCAAGACAACGCCGTATGGCAATTTCGGCTACCACGAGTACTCCTCGCCGCACTCGCCGGAGCAGCCCTCGCCCTAGCCGGTGCACTCATGCAAGCAGTCGTACACAACTCCCTCGCAGAGCCCTACATTCTCGGTGTCTCAGCAGGAGCCGGTGTAGGAGCCGTATCGTTCATCGTGCTCGGCATTGGGGTAAGCACCCTCGGCATCGGGGCATCCGCATTCATTGGTGCAATCATCGCCACTGCCGCGGTGTATGTTCTTGCCCGCAAAAACGGCCGCATCGCACCACAACGACTCATCCTTGCCGGTGTCGCCCTCGGCTCACTCTTCAGCGCGGTAACCAGCTACCTCACCATCTCCACCGACGCACAAAACGTGTACAGCATCATGTTTTTCCTACTCGGATCAGTATCGGCAGCAACAATGCCGCAACTCATACTGCCCGTCATCGCAATCCTTACAGTCGGGATTTTCGCGCTCACCCAATCGCGGGCACTCAACGCCCTACTCATCGGTGACGACGCAGCAAGCTCACTCGGCATCAACGTCAACAAACTGCGCACAACCATCCTGATCGCAGCAGCGTTCCTCACCGCATCCGTCGTATCCGTGGCTGGTGGAATCGGATTCGTCGGGCTGATCATTCCGCACATTGCCCGCATCATTGTCGGCTCAGATCACCGCCGCATGCTGCCCATCGCACTCCTTGCAGGCGCCGCCTTCCTGGCAGCCTGCGACGTGCTAGCCCGAACCCTAGCTGCACCATCAGAAATCCCGCTCGGCGTACTCACCGCGCTGATCGGAGCACCATTCTTCCTTTGGCTATTACGCCGAGACAGCGCCGACAGTGTGGGAGCCACCCGATGAACATCACCATAGAACACCTAGACGCCCACCGTGGCAGCCGACGCATCGTCAAAGATGTGTCACTGACAGTGCCTTCAGGAACAGTATTAGGTCTCCTCGGGCCGAACGGCAGCGGAAAATCAACACTTCTGCGTGCCATGTGCGGAATCGACAACCCAAGCGCTGGAACCGTCTACCTCGACGAAACCAACCTGAACACCCTCAACCGACGCCAAATCGCCCAACGCATCGCCGTCATGACCCAAGAACACAGCGAAGAATTCGAGATTTCCGTACTCGACCTCGTCCTGCTTGGCCGCATACCCCACGGCAAAGGGTTCGGACGAGACTCGGCCGCAGACATCGCACTCGCCTACGAATCCCTCGCCCAAGTTGGTGCTAGCCACCTCGCAGAACGATCATTTTCTGCGCTGTCTGGCGGAGAACGACAACGCGTCCTCTTCGCACGAGCACTCACACAAGACACCCCCGTGCTCATTCTCGACGAACCCACCAACCACCTCGATATAGCCCACCAGTTGGAACTCCTCGACCTCATCCGCGGAACCCAACGCACAGTGCTCATCGCCTTACACGACCTCAACCTCGCAGCCCGACACTGCGACGCAATCGGCGTGCTCGCCGACGGGCACCTCATCGCGCACGGAAACCCAGACGACATTTTGTCTACCTCGCTTATCCGCTCCGTATTTGGCGTGGAATCAACACAGGTAGGGCACCCGCGCACAGGGCACACCCACTATCTTTTCGACTCTCGAAGCGCTCCACCAGAGCGCGACACCGCCGTTCACACAACATCCGTCCAGGAAGGAATCACCATCCAATGAACACCCCTCAACCGCACAAACGTGCGCACGCACGTCGCCGAAACCTCACCGCGCTGAGCATGCTGGCCTTAACACCGCTCGTACTCACTGCTTGCGGAGAAGCCGTTGCAACAAAAGAAAAAGCAGAAGCAACACACGACGTCACCATCACTAACTGCGGACGCGAACTCCAGTTCGATGCAGTACCCAGCGCGGTCGTCGGTTTGATGCCGTCACAAACCGAACTTTTACTACGCCTTGGGGTGCGCGAAAACCTCGTTGGGCAAGCACAAGTGGAAACATCAGCTTTGCCTGACGACATTGCAGGGCAAGCCACAGACATTCCTGTGCTGAGCACAAACATGCCACCAGTTCGTGAAGACCTACTCGCTGTGAGCCCAGACTTTGTAGTGTCACCAACCGAATACGAATTCACTGCCGAACAAGGCTACGCAAGCATCCAACAACTCTCCGACAACGGCGCACAAGCATACGTTGCTACCGGTGGATGCGCTGACCGACGCAGCACAGCAGAAGTAGCGGACGTCTTCACTGACATCACAAACCTTGGCGAAATCTTGAACGCGTCCAACGAAGCCGGAAAGCTCGTACAAGATGCACAAGCCCGTCTTGACGCAGTGCGCACAGCTATCGCTGGAGAAAAACAGCCAACTGTCGCTCAAATTTATGTGGACGGAAAAACCATTGGTGCAATCGGTGCCGGTGTAGAGGCAGACATTATTCGACAGGCTGGCGGTGAGAACGTTTTTGACCCTAACGCGCCAGAGTTCGCTGCGTTCTTTGCAGCAGAAATCAACCCTGAAGAAATCATTGCTAGAAACCCAGACGCCATTATTTTTGGTGTTTCAAGCCCTGAGCAGGAACAACAAATCCGCGACTATGTGACAAAGACTTTCCCGAAAGTTGCCGCTGTAAAAGACAACAAACTCATCGCAGTGCCACAAAGCGACCTTTACCCGGGAACTTTGGGCAACGTCGAAGCGGTAGAACTCATTGCACAACAGTTGTACCCCACCGCGTTTTAGGCTGACTTAGGCGCGTACGCAAACGGCGTGGCAGCACTCACATGAGTGCTGCCACGCCGTTTGCGTATAAGAGAAATGCGGCAGATTACTGGGCTGCGTTTCCTGCAACAACCTCAACGAATGCGCGAGCTCTTCTTGCAGTTCTGCGGATGCGAAGTTTCCGTCAGCAGCGAAGGTTTCTTCACCAACAAATACGTTGAGCTGTGATTCCACAAGTTTTGCTTGACCGAATTCGAGGACAGCTCCAAGTAGCGCGCCAGCCTTAGCGCCACCGTGAGGTGCGATTGAGGCGGTTGCGATGGCAGTTGGCTTTGCGTTGAAGGAGTGCTGACCCCATGGGCGTGAAGCCCAGTCGATGGCGTTCTTTACAACGCCGGAGAAGGAGTCGTTGTATTGCGGGGTGGCAACGATGACTGCGTCTGATTCTTCGATGGCAGCTTTGAAGTCACGTGCTACCTGTGGGAAGTCAGCGTCGTAGTCTGGTGCGTAGTGGGGAAGTTCGCTGATTGGAATTTCGACGATTTCAACGTTCTGTGGTGCGTTCTTCTTTACTGCTTCAAAAACGGCGCGGTTGATGGAGGTGGAAGAAAGGGAACCGACGATGTAACCAATTTTTACTGCCATGGGGATACTCCTTGTAGTTGAGGTCGTGTTGCGGGGATGTGTACCCGCCACTAAATACTTGAACCGTCAACTAACTTAGAATATTCCACTTTTTTATACAAGATTGTGTGACACGTGCCACCCACTAGTTCCAGGCATCAGTGGGTCGGTGATGCAGCGCTTCCTCATGCGCAACAGGCATAGCAGGAACGCTTGCCCCAGAAATCGCGGATCGCGCAAATTCCAGTGATTCACGCACAAGCGATTCGCGATGTGCCGCGTTATCTACCTTTCGCGTACCAATCTCAACGCACAAATCCCCATCCCAGTTCTTCTCGACGAGATACTCAATAACTTCGCGCGCAGGCTGAGTTCCCATACCTGGCACAAGGTGTTCGTCTTTGGCCGAACCGGTCCCATCGGCTAAGTGCACGTGACGGAGTGACGAACCTAATTTCTTTGTGAGTTCCAGAGAGTCTTGTAGGGCCGTGGATGCGTGTGAGAGATCCAGCGTGACCGCGTCATAGTCTTGCGTGGTCAGATCCCAATGCGGCAAATATGCAAGATATTCGCGGTTTTTGCGTCGCCACGGATACATGTTTTCCACAGCGATCGTAATTCCTGTGCCCCGGGACAAAACTTTCACATGCTCATGAAACACTGCAGCGTAACGCGGCTGCCATACAAAAGGCGGGTGCACCACTACTGTGCTCGCGCCTACCTGCTCCGCAAGCTGCACTGCCCTTTCAAGTTTTCGGGCGGGACGTACACCCCACACGTTTTGGCTCACAACGAGCGAAGGTGCGTGAATGGACGTGATAGGGATCTGATATTTATCGGAAAGATCAATAAGTTTCGTCGCATCTTGTGTGGCAGGGTCGGACCACACCATCACTTCCATGCCGTCGTAGCCTACGCGTGACGCTAACTCGAATGCGTAAGCGCATCGTCTAGGAAAAACTGATGCGGTTGAAAACGTGACGTTGATGAGATCGCCTGCCATGATTCCAGCCTATTGCGCTTTTGCTGGTTAACAACCGAAAAGTCCTGTGAACTTCCTGTGAGTTCTTGTGTAAGCCCAGTATTTAAGCCAAAACGCACCGTCCACATTTATGTGAACGGTGCGTTAGGGCCTCATGAACAATCAAGGCATGCGTGATGGTCTGGACTATGCGCGTTGCCAGATCGACGCAAAAGGAGCGTTGGATTCAACGCGGTCCTTAATGCCTT
Source organism: Timonella sp. A28 (assembly GCF_051200815.1). Taxonomy (GTDB): domain Bacteria; phylum Actinomycetota; class Actinomycetes; order Actinomycetales; family Cellulomonadaceae; genus Timonella. Next base: position 2,120,476 of record NZ_CP195159.1, read on the forward strand.
GTGTTACGAGGTTCTTAGCCACAGCAACAGCTGTGGTTATGTCTGAGCCTTTTGCGAGTTCAGCGGTAATAGCAGCGGCAAATGTGCAGCCAGCCCCAGAAACGCGCTCTTCGCCAACTTTTGGTTCGGAGAAGATTGTCACCTCGGTGCCGTCGTAGAGAACATCAACAGCAAACTCGCCTGGGAGTTCAGCGCCGCCCTTAGCGATAACGTAGCTTGGGCCTTGAGCGTGAATTCGCTTTGCAGCTTCAATGAGGTCATCAACGTTGTTGATCTCATCCATGCCCGCAAGAGTTTTTGCTTCAAAGTGGTTTGGGGTAACCACGGTGGCAAGCGGCAAAATCTTTTCACGCAGTGCCGTGTCTGTGTCTAATGCGGCGCCGGGTTCTTGTCCTTTGCAGATAAGAACTGGGTCCAGCACAATGTTTTTCCATGGCTGAGTGGTAAGTGACTCGGCGACGGCGTCAATGGTTGCTGGGGTGCCCAACATTCCGATTTTTACGGTGGACAGTTCGTGTAAAGCCACCGCGGCTTCGATCTGATCCTTGATGACCTGTGGGTCAACGGGAACGAAACGGTGGCCCCACTGGTTTTTGGGGTCAAAGGAAACAATGCAGGTCAACGCGCCAAGGCCGTATACGTCGAGCTCTTGGAATGTTTTCAGGTCAGTTTGGATGCCAGCGCCACCCGTTGCTTCTGATCCTGCGATCACATACGCGAAGTTGACCATGCGTAAACTCCTTAACTGTCCTCGTTGAATGTGTGGCGGTGTGTTTTCCGGGCGCGCACAATGTTAACCCCAGAAAAGTGGACCGGTCCTAATAAGGATAGAACACTTTGGCAATGGTCCAGTTTGCGATTATTTCAACGAACCAGTTGGCGCAGCTGAAGGCCACCACACACAAGCGTGACAACACCTTTTACGCATGCTGAGCGTTATAAACAAACTCGCGAATCTTCGCGTGATCCTTCACCCCAGGTGCAGACTCAACGCCGCTCGACACATCAACGCCCCAAGGCTGCGCGGCAGCAATCGCCCCCGCAACATTAGCCGGAGCCAACCCGCCCGCCAAGAGCCACATGCCAGTAGGTCGGCGACCCTCAAGGCTCGACACATCCCAGCGCTCCCCAGAACCTGCCGTCGGCGCATCCAAAAGCAACGCCTCCTCGCCATACACGCCAACAGTCAAACTAGGATTTGACGCAAGCGACGTAGCCCGCCAAATACGAGGAAACAAACGTGCTGCCCGACGAAAATCCTCCGGCCCATAGCGCCCATGAAACTGCACAACAGAAACACCTGTAGCCGCAGCCATATCTACTGCCTCGTCAACACTCGTGCGCGCAACAACAAGAACAGTATCTACACCGCATTCAACGCCAGCAACCAGATCACGAATCGCCGCAGCCTCAAGGTGTCGAGGGCTGCCAACAGCATGCACAAAACCGACCGCATCAGCGCCCGCCTCACACGCCACCCGCACCGACTCAGGCGTACTCAACCCGCACACCTTGACGTACACATCCCTCATGACACTCATGCCCTACAGTGTAAGGCCGCAAGTAACCCATGAAGCCTCCACGCTTCTTCATGAGATAACAGCACTGCATGCGAAAATCGAGTTCAAGCAGATAGTTCCACTAAATTCCTTGCGATCCTGATGTCAGCACACAGGTCACAGCAGATTTCTTTTCCCCTGCATCAGCTCTACGAGGATCGGCATTGCCGACGATGGGTTCGGTCCTATGCGCCCTGGGCGCATGAGAGGATCAATGGCTCGAGCTGTAATGCTTGCGCTGTGCACTTGGTGAAAAGGGAACGACGGTGAGAGTAGTTTGCCTTTGACAATGCCAAGCTTGGTAACGAGGTCATCAAGTTGCGCTGAGGTTAGTGCTGAGCGTTTGTCCTCGGCGTGCCATCGCAGCCAAGCCTCGAATTTAAGGTTTGAGATCAGCAGCAGGATATCTTCTCGTTCGGCGAGTTGAATGGCTGTAGCTAATGTCTGGTGTTCGTCGACATCGACCAAGCACACGCAATCGTCATATTCTTTGTCATTGCGTGTTGCTTCGTCTCGTTTCTCGATGCACTTCTGGACGACTTTCAGTGGGTCCTTGCCTACTGAAACGGGTTTGACGGTAGCCGTTGCGCCTTTGCTTTTTAGGTAGCGGTTCAGGCCCTCGACGTATTGGGGTTCGGTGCGAGTGCCTTCGGTTACTACGAGGATTCGCCGTGCGTGCTGTCGAGGCTGCCGGCTGCGACGTCCACGCTGTCCACCCGCCGCTAGTGCTGTTCCTCGCCGGCATCGACAAGGGCTGCAAACAGGCTCGGCGAAAGCCGCGGGGTTCCGCCGTATCGTCCGGTGAGGTATCGCTTTGCGACGTTGGCATCAGGGTGCTTGGGAAAGTCAGCTAAGCAAGTGAGTTCCGTTATTCCCTCGTTTGTCTTGTCTGTCAACCAAATCTGTTCAGGTTCAAGGGTGACCTCACTCAGTGGTGAGAGGATGTAGGACTCGTGGGTGGTGAAGATAAGTTGCGCGTGATGCGTGTTGACGAGTGGGTCCACGAACGCGCCGAGGAGCACTTCGAGTAGATGCGGGTGGAGACTCGCGTCGATCTCATCGACTAAGAGCAGCCCACCCTTACGCAACGTTTCCAGTGCCGGCACTGCGATCGTGAGCCATGCGATGGTTCCGTCGCTTTCCTCTTCTACCGAGAACGGCGGGCAGTCATCAGCGGTCCCATGATGGGTGAAGATAAGACGTCGAGCAACCTGCTCAAGATCCTCGGCATGGAGTTCTTCTTCGTCGTCTTCGCGCAAGTCTCGTTGGAGCCGACGGAGCGCCCGACGTATACGTTCTGGAATATTTTTCTCTTCGATATCGACCTTCAGAACGCCGATATCTGCGACCTGAAGTAATGCCTCAAGGTCGCCGAATGTTACGTCCCCGTCCGCCAGTGAATCAGCAAGGTTTGATAGGCGAGCAGCCCTGTGTGAGTCCTTGACGAGAACGATGTCGAAGCTCTCAACTAGATCACGAGCGAAACCGTTTAGCGGTGAGTCGTTCAGTAGAAGTGCGCGGCTAAGAACCAGTTCTCGAGGGGTTACCTCGAGCTTGGTGCGAAGGCTCTGATGGAACGTGAGTACGTTTGCTTCCCGATCGCGTTCTAGCAGGGTGCGCCAGCGTGAGCTGGGGATGTCTCGCAGCCATTCGCGTTTGATCCCGTTTTGATCAACTTCGAAACCGTATGCATGACGACGTCCATCGTGGACAAGGTCAAACTCGTACAGGCTCGATGACGTGCGAGAGTCCCCATCGAGTTTAAACGGTGCCCGAACCATCGACTTTGACGCCTGCCATGTCGTCGCAGACTCACGGATAGCCGAGAACGCGTAAAGGAGAGCATCCAAGATTGTCGATTTACCTGTAGCGTTGCCGCCGAAGATGCCAGAAAGTGGGTAAGCTACCGCGCTCCAGTCGCGCCCTTTGGGCTGGAGGGTCTTCAACGAGGGGTGAGTGAGGTCGAGTACAGCCTCATCCCGGAGGCTCTTGTGGTTGCGCACGGTGAAACTCAACAGGATCATAGCGCCACCATACCACCCTAAGAGCGCCTGTTTCCACGATTTTCGAGGATTTCTAGCCTTTAAAGGTGCAGGTGTGTCCTCTGGGTGCCTACTCCAAGAAGTTTTCCGTTCGAGTTGTTACCGCACAGGACTCTAGTCAGGGACATAGCCAAGGTAACCCGACTACACTGGGCGCACAGTCCCGTACAGGTAAAACACCACGCAACCATGGAGTGCATATGCCGGCGACACAACAACATCGAACCACCGTGCCCAGTTACACACTGACACCACACGACACACTCAGCGAACTCGGCACAACCACCCAAGGACTGACCGCCGACGAAGCCGCCCAACGCCTCCACACCCACGGCCCAAACGCGACCCCCAGCGCACCAAAACCAGGGATGCTCGCAAAACTCCTCGAACACCTCTCCGACGTCCTCGTCATCATCCTGCTCGGTGCCGGAATCCTCAAAGCCATCGTCGGAGACTGGCTTGACTTCACCATCATCATGATTGTTGCCGTTGTCAACGTCGCAGTAGGAATCATCCAAGAAGGTCGAGCAGAAAAAGCCCTCGACTCCATCAAAAACATGCTCGCCCTGACCGCGGACGTGAAACGCAACAACAGCTGGACCACCGTAGAAGCGCGCGAACTCGTCCCCGGCGATGTCGTCCGCGTCCGCTCCGGAGACCGCATCCCCGCAGACATGCGGATCATCGAATCCGTGAACCTCAACGCCGACGAATCAATCCTCACCGGCGAATCAGACGCTGTAGCAAAAAACACTCAAGCCGTTGCACCAAACGCACCCATCGGCGACCGCACCAACATGCTGCACTCCGGCACAATCATCACCACCGGGACAGGCAAAGCTGTCGTCACCGAAACCGGCCCAGACACAGAAATCGGCCGCATTCAAACGCTCATGGCAGACGTGGAAACACTCGAAACGCCACTCTCACGCCAACTCGGAAAACTCGGTAAAGTCATCGCCATCATCGTCGGCATCATGGCACTCATCATGATCGTCATCGGGGTGTTCATCCACAAATTCGACTTTAACGAAACCGTTTCCGCCACAATCGGATTCGCCGTAGCAGCCATACCAGAAGGCCTCCCCGCGCTCGTCACCATCACCCTCGCCATGGGCGTGCAACACATGGCACGACGCAAAGCCATCACCCGTAAACTCACCGCAGTAGAAGCGCTCGGATCCGTCACCACAATCTGCTCAGACAAAACCGGAACCCTCACCAAAAACGAGATGACCGCACGCATAGCAGTCACCTCCACCACCCACTACACCATCACCGGTGAAGGCTACGCGCCACACGGAGAAATCCGCACAGAAGACACCCCAACCACCTACCTCTCCAACCCGCTGCTCACCAGAATGATCGCGGGAGCAGCCCTCTGCAACGACGCTCAAGTTGTGGAACAAGACGAACAATGGAAACTCGTAGGGCAACCCACCGAAGGCGCCATCCGAGTGATGGCAACCAAAGCAGGATTCAATCTCACCCATGAACGCCAAGCACTCGTACCCTTCGAGTCATCACACAAATTCATGGCCACCATCGACACGATCACCTTCCCCGCAGGAAGCATCACCGAAACTGACACAGCACACACCCTGCTGCACGCAGTCGGAGCCCCCGACCGGCTCTTTGAACGCGCAACCAGCCAATACGCTGCAGACGGCACAACAATCCCAATAGACCTCGACTATTGGGAAAACATTCAAACCGAACTCGGTAGCAAAGGGTTACGTGTCCTCGCCATAGCAAGCCGCGACCTCAACGGAACACCCCTAGAAAACAGTCACGAACTCGCCATCGACGACGTACACGACCTCACCCTGCTGGGCCTCGTCGGAATCGTCGACCCACCACGACCAGAAGCCGTACACGCCATACAAGAATGCCAACGAGCCGGCATCGACGTCATCATGATCACCGGCGACCACGCCGGAACCGCAACCGCAATAGCAACCGAACTCGGCATTGTTAAACGCGCCGACGACGGAACCATCACCGCCCCCAACAGTGACAGCGGAACAGCAGTAATGACAGGGGCAGACGTAGACTCACTCACCCCAGAAGAACTACGCACCGCCGTACGTACCGTGCGAGTTTTTGCCCGCACCAGCCCAGAACACAAACTCCGCATCGTCGAAGCCCTCCAATACAACGGGCACGTCGTCGCAATGACAGGAGACGGCGTTAACGACGCCCCCGCCTTACAGCGAGCAAACGTCGGCGTTGCTATGGGTATCAAAGGAACAGAAGCCACCAAAGAAGCCGCAGACGTTGTCCTCGCCGACGACAACTTTGCAACCATCGAAACTGCGGTAGAAGAAGGTCGCCGCATCTTTGACAACATCCGCAAATCTGTAGTGTTCCTCCTCCCCACGAACGGCGCCCAGTCACTCGTCATCCTCATCGCAGTCCTGTTCGGGTGGGCGCTACCCCTCACCCCAGCACAAATCCTGTGGGTCAACATGGTCACCGCAGTAACGCTGTCACTAGCGCTCGCCTACGAACCTGGTGAACCTGGACTCATGACACGGAAACCCCGAGACCCTAACGAAGGTGTACTGTCGCGCGGTGCACTCATCCATGTGGGGCTTGTATCTTTGCTCATTGGTGGCGTGACATTAGCCGTTGTCGCATTCGAAACAGCACGAGACACCGACATTCACATCATCCACACCACGGCCGTCACCACACTGGTATTGGCTCAACTCGCATACCTACTCAACTGCCGTTTCTTGCACCGCTCATCACTGACACCAAACGTGTTGCGTGGAAACAAAATGGTGTGGATCGCATCGGGTGCGCTACTCAGCCTGCAACTCATCTTTACGCTTGTCCCTGCCATGAATACGTGGTTTGGCTCCACTCCAATATCGCTAGATCGATGGATGATGGCACTCGTCCTCGCTATTGGAGTTTTCTTGCTCGTCGAGCTTGGAAAAACTGTGCAACGTAAGGTCGCTCGTCGCTAAAATGTCCGGTTTTGGTGCGTGGACCAGCACAACTACCCGCATGCATGTGGGGAGTAGGCGCGATAGCGTGGACTGATGGAAGCACAAGTATTAACTTCAGATCCACAATTTGGCGCCTACTCCGAAGTCGGAAAATTACGAACAGTTTTAACGTGTGAACCAGGGCTCGCCCACCGCAGGCTCACCCCAACTAACTGCGACGATCTACTTTTTGACGATGTGATGTGGGTAGACCGAGCAGTTGAAGACCACCGTGCTTTCCAAAACACAATGCGTTCTCGCGGTATTGAAGTCCTCGAACTGCATTCACTACTTGCCGAAACATTGGCGATCCCTTTTGCGCGCTCGTGGATTCTTGATCGTGTGCTGACCCCGAATGAAACTGGCCGTGGACTCATCGCAGAAACACGAGCCTACTTAGAAGAAATGGCGCCCATGGAATTAGCCCGCCACCTTATTGGTGGGCTTTCCGTACAAGACATGCCGGGGGACTTAACCCAAGGTGCGCGAACACTCGTCCGCCCGGAACCTGATGCCCGTGACTATGTGCTGCCACCATTGCCCAATACGTTGTACACGCGTGATACAACATGCTGGATATATGGGGGAGTGACCCTCAATCCGTTGTATTGGCAGGCCCGCCACGGTGAAACTTTGCTGATGAAGCTGGTGTATTCGTTCCATCCGCGTTTTGTTGGCAAGGTGCGAGTGTGGTGGGGAAACCCAGAACAGCAGCACGGTTTAGCAACGTTTGAGGGCGGCGACGTTATGCCGCTTCACAACGGTGTCGTGGTTATTGGCATGTCAGAGCGCACGTCACGGCAAGCAATAACGCAGGTCGCTCAAGAACTTTTTGATGCTGGCGTGGCCACTCAAGTGATTGTGGGCATGATGCCGCGCATGCGTTCCGCCATGCATTTAGACACGGTCATGACCTTTGTTGATGTTGACTGTGTGACCGCGTACATGCCTGTGATTGAGCAGATGAGCGCAGTGACATTAACACCACATAGCCCGCACGGCATGGCGTTTCACGCTGAAGCCGACGATTTCCTTACGGTGCTTGGAAAAGCGTTAGGGTGTCACCCGCTGCGTGTTATTCCGTCGGGTGGCGACCAGTATGCAGCTGAGCGGCAACAGTGGGATTCGGGAAATAACGTGGTGGCGTTGGAGCCGGGTGTCGTGATGGCGTATGACCGAAACACCGCCACAAACACGTTGCTTTCCCGGGCCGGTATTGAGGTGCTGCCCATTGTTGGGGCAGAACTTGGCCGAGGCCGTGGCGGCGGACACTGCATGACCTGCCCTATATCGCGTGACCCTGCCACCGTCTGATCAGATGTAAGCGATCAGGCGTAAGCACAGTAAAGGCCGGTAGGTGTGCCCAGGAATGGCACCTACCGGCCTTTATGCGTGTGGAAACTATGCTTGTTGCGCGCGAACCGCGATAGCAGCGGTTACAAGGTTCTTCAATGAAGCAGTGGTTTCGTCGTAACCGCGTGTTTTCAAACCGCAGTCTGGGTTAACCCACAATAGTGAGGTGTCTACTGACTTCACTGCAAGCTCAAGGAGTTCTTGAGAGTTAAGTTAATCTCATACGTTTACTACAAAGTCAATGGATGGTTTTGCACAGGTCAGACTCCCCTTGAGCATCAAGGTCTAAAGTCCTACGTTTGTTTTGTCCGAATTGAGCGAAAGGTATCAGGAGGAAAAATGAGATCGTATTTAAGGTTTGCGATTTCTGTAGTAGTCACTATTGCTGTTGCGCTTACAGGCGTTGGAATGGCAGCGGCTGTCGAAGACTCAGGTAAAGAATCGTATGAGTCTAAAACAGAGCGGATCTCGGAACAGGGGAACGGCGTAGGTGATCTAGACGTCAACCCATCCAGGTATGACAATAAAGAATTATTACAACTTTTATTTGCTGGAATCGGTCCAATAGCAGATTCCAATCCTGAGATTGTTAATCAGTTAGGATTTGATCCAAATCGCCCTAAAGTTGACAGTGAGCAGTTAAGTTCCTTAATCGAAGAATTCCTTGATTTTTATCCGGATTTTGACAAGCAAGTACGTGATCGACTGTCATCCGGAAATCCTAAAATTGTAGAAATTGGATTGGTGCGGTTAACGGAGGCTTATCAAGATTTTCTTGAGGTGCATTACGCTGAAGATCTAAAACAACTCCAATCAAGCCATGCATATACAACAGCTGCTAAAGGTTGTACTAGTGCTGGTGCAAAAGTATGTGTTATTGCGTATGCCGGAGCACTGGTGAATGCTGGAATTTATGCAAATGTTGCCGTTGCAACTATGGCGGTTCTAGCGGTTGCCGTTGTAGCAACTTTAGGGGTTGTTACATGGTATCTCGAAGACGATAAAACAGAGGCTATGGGTACTCGTATTGAGCGAGAAAGCATGGTCGCAACAATGGCAAAAGTTTTGCATATTGAGCTGTCTGCCGTAGATTAAAATGAAAAAACAAAAACTCGGAGCCGCCCTAGGTGTTGTTTTTGTTGGTGCTTTCCTGGGCGTTTCAATTTTCTATTCATTGCCAAGCAACGTTTTAGCAACACGGCAAGGCGAGATTTCTCGAGTGATATCGCTCTCGTTTGCTCCACAATCTTGGGCGTTCTTTACCAAAGACCCAGTGGAAGAAGAATTTCATATTCTTAAACGCGAGAATAAAAATTGGGAAAGCCTAAGTAGATTTCCACAAAGCGAAGCCCAAAATCTTTTCGGGTTGTCTCGTGATCAGCGTAGTCAAGGTGTTGAATTTGCAATCATTGCAAATGAAGTGAGCGAATGGCGTGAATGTATCGAATATGAGTGGGAAGAGTGTCTTGATGAAGCCACCCTTCAAGCCCCGGAATACATAGTAAATCCATCAACGAACCCAACCATTTGCGGTGATGTGATTTTGCTTATTACTGAACCTGTCCCATGGTCATATCGCGAGTTAGTGGATAAAGAGAGGGAAATACTAAAGTTTTCTAGAGGAGTTTATGAGTGTTTGTAAAAAGAATCAATAAAGATGTTTTTTCCTGGAGCCCTGCTTTAAATGGCATCGCAATAGGAAGATCTTTAGTGGCACTGGCTCAAATTTCGATACTGTTATTTACAAATCCGGAAAATTTATTTCCAAAAACAATTTCTTCAGACGCTGGGCCGCAATGTGGAAGTCCTGCTTCAAAAATATCTGCATATTGTATTTTTGGTGATGCTATTCCGCTTTTGTGGATCAACATTCTTTTAATTTTTTTTCTGATCATTATTCTAGTGGGATATCGCCCTAGGGTTACTGGAATTTTACATTTTTGGGTTTCTGTTTCTATTTCATCAGCAATTGTTCTTCCAGACGGTGGTGATGCAGTTGCTCAGATAGTCACTCTTCTTTTAATTCCAATCTGTATCGCTGATGATAGAAAATGGCAGTGGAAAATACCTAAGTGTCATTCTAGTAGTTTTATAAAAGGTGTATCTTGGGCTTTTCATTGGGGTATAAAAATCCAAATTTCATACATATATTTGAATAGTGCTATAGCGAAAATTGGAGTTCCTTCTTGGAGTGAAGGTAGTGCTGTTTATTATGTAATGCGAGGAGAAATGTTCGGTGCAAACGTTTTTCTTTCCCCTATCGTTTACTGGTTGACAGATTTTGCTGTAGTTTCTCTTGTTTTGACATGGGGAACAATAATTTTAGAGTTGCTTCTCGGTGTTTTGCTTTTGATTCCGACACGGTCTTCTGCTCAATGTGCGGTATTTATTGGCTGGTCATTACATACAGCAATCATAGTTTTTATGGGACTTTTTAGTTTTGGATTTATTATGCTCGGGGCACTTCTTATTGCGAATGCTCGAAATTTTGATCCTGTTTTATTTTGGATTGATTTTAGTTCTAAGCTAAGTTCTTTTAAGAGGAACGTAAAAATGAAGATAAGTAATGACTTTAAAACTGATCTAAAGCAGGAGGCTCTATGATGGGGTTTGTGTTGGGAGCTGGATTTTTTCTATTTTCCGGAGTCTTCTGGCTGTTGAGTTATCACATTAAAGACGAATCGTTACAGCGAAACGGAGATTTCGGTATTCGAACGAAGCATACAAAGCAGTCAGATGAAGCTTGGGTTGCAGGTCATAAAGCCGCACTTCCACTAATTTTTGTGACTGAATTGTTTGGAATTGTTATTGGTCTGCTGACCGTACTAGTAGGATTTCTTAGCAGTTCAGAAGGAGTCGTTCTTGTGTGTGCAGGTATGGGGTATGTGGGACTATTCAGCCTTCTTGTGGTAATGACGAGACGAGCTAATCACGCTGCACAAGGCGCGTTAAATCTTGACGGGCAGTAAAAACTAGGGGTCAGCACAGTAAAGGCCGGTAGGTGTGTCCAGGAATGGCACCTACCGGCCTTTATGCGTGTGGAAACTATGCTTGTTGCGCGCGAACCGCGATAGCAGCGGTTACAAGGTTCTTCAACGAAGCAGTGGTTTCATCGTAACCGCGTGTTTTCAAACCGCAGTCTGGGTTAACCCACAACAGTGAGGTGTCTACTGACTTCACTGCAAGCTCAAGGAGTTCTTGAACTTCTTCAACTGATGGAACGCGTGGGGAGTGAATGTCGTACACGCCGGGGCCGACGCCGCGTGAGTAACCTGCATCTGCAAGTTCTGGAAGGATTTCCATGCGGGAACGGGCCGCCTCAATGGATGTAACGTCAGCGTTGAGGTTGTCGATAGCGTCGATTACTTCACCAAATTCGGAGTAGCACAAGTGGGTGTGAATTTGGGTATCTACGCGAACGCCCGAGGTGGACAGACGGAATGAACCAACCGACCAGTCGAGGTAGTCTGCGTGGTCGCGCTTCTTGAGCGGCAGGAGTTCACGCAACGCGGGCTCGTCTACTTGAATTGCGGCAATGCCTGCGGCTTCAAGGTCGTTGACCTCGTCGCGCAATGCCAAACCGATTTGGTTAGCGGTTTCGCGTAGTGGGACGTCGTCGCGGACGAAGCTCCACGCCATGATGGTGACTGGGCCGGTGAGCATACCCTTGACTGGTTTCTTAGTGAGGGATTGTGCGTAGGTTGCCCAGCGAACAGTCATTGGTTCTGGACGAGACACGTCACCCCACTGGATGGATGGGCGGGTGCATCGTGAACCGTAGGACTGTACCCAGCCGTTTTCGGTTGCTGCGAAACCGTCAAGAAGTTCAGCGAAGTACTGAACCATGTCGTTACGTTCTGCCTCACCGTGGACGAGAACGTCCAAGCCGATTTCTTCTTGCAGTTCAATGACTTGAGCGATTTCGTCGCGCATTGCCTGCTCGTATCCGGCGGTTGCGAGTTCACCGCGGGCGTGTGCTGCACGCGCCTTACGGATAGATGTGGTCTGTGGGAACGAACCGATTGTGGTTGTTGGCAGGCCAGGCAAGTTGAGGCGTGCAGCCTGTGCGTCTTTACGTGCGGTGGCGTCTTCGCGGTTGAAGTCGTCTTGCTTGAGCGCGGCGGTGGCTGCGCGAACTTCTGGAACGTTTACGCCTTGTGCCGACTGGCGGCGTGCAAGTGCGTCTTTTGAGTCTTGCAGTTGGGCGGCGATTGCTGCGCGGCCTTGGGTGAGACCTGTTGCGAGGGTAACTACTTCGCGGGTTTTTTCTTCAGCGAAGGCAAGCCATGTTTTGAGTTCTGCGTCGAGTTTTGTTTCCGCGTCGAGGGTGTATGGCACGTGCTGGAGTGACGTGGATGTGGTGACGGTGACGTCTTGTGCGCCGAGTGATTCGAGTCGCTCAAGCACGCTGAGTTTGTCGTCGAGGTGTGCGCGCCAAATGTTGTGTCCGTCGATGACACCTGCCGCAATGGTGGTTGAGGAGAGGTCTGTGTTGGCTGGAAGCTCTGGGATTCCGCCTTTAACAACGTCGATTGCGATTGCTTCAACACCTGTTTCAAGTACGGCTGCGAAGTGTCCTTCGAGGCCGCCGTATGGTGCTGCAAGAGCAACTTGTGGGCGTTGTGGCACTGCAAGCAGGGTTGCGTATGCGCTGGTGAGTGCGGCTGCGAGTTCTGGGCCGTACGTGTTGAGGTTTTCGTTGACGAGTGCTGGCTCGTCGAACTGTACCCATGGCGCTCCTGCTTCGTGCAGTTGTTCAAGGAGTGCTTCGTATGCTGGGAGCAGTTGTGGCAGCAGGGTAAGTGGGTTGAAGTCTGCTGGTGCGTCTTCTGCTGCTTTGGAGAGCGCAAGGAAGGTTACTGGGCCGACGATTACTGGTCGGGTAACGTATCCGTCTTTTTGTGCTTCGAGGAACTGGTCAACGAACTGGGTGCCGACGAGTGAGAAGTTGCTGTCTGGTCCGAGTTCTGGCACTAGGTAGTGGTAGTTGGTGTCGAACCATTTGGTCATTTCGAGTGGTGCGTTGTCGCCTTGTCCGCGGGCGATGGTGAAGTATGCGGAGAGGCTTAGCGAACCGTCAGCGTTTGCGAGGTCAGCGAACCGTGCTGGCACGGCACCGAATGCTGCTACGGCGTCGAGTACTTGGTCGTAGTAGCTAAATGACTCTGGGATGGATGAGTCGGTTTGTCCTAGGCCGAGTTCGACGAGGCGCTTACGGGTGTCCTTGCGGAGGCCTGCTGCAATGTTTTCGAGTTCGGTGGCGTTGATTTTTCCAGCCCAGAAGGACTCTACTGCGCGCTTGAGTTGGCGTTGGTTTCCGATGCGCGGGTATCCGAGGACTGATGCCTTGGGGAATGCTGGGGCGGTGTTGGCCATGATGTTCCTGTTCGTGGTGCGGGTCGGGTGCGACGTGGTTTTTGTGGAGTGGTTATAAAGAGACAGGCGACGCGCCCACCTGCTGGATTGTGGCTGGGCTGTGTCCGCTGGGTGCGAGCAAGCTGCCAAGTTTGAGTGCTTCGAGGAGGTCTAATGCTGCCTCGTGTTTGTTGAACGTGTACACGTGTAGTCCTGGCGCGCCAGCGTCGAGGACGTCTTGTGCGAGTTGTGTGGTTGCTTCGATGCCTCGTGCGTGCCGGAAGTGCGGGCTGTGGATGGCGACGAGGTCGCTGAGTAGTTGTTTTGGCGGTTTGACTCCGGTGAGTTGTTCGACTCTGCGTAGTCGTGCAGGGTCGGTCATTGGGAGTATGCCGGCGAGTATGGGGATGGTGACTCCGTGTACTCGCGCTTTTTCTACGAAGTCGATGTAGGGCTCTGGTTCGTAGAACAGTTGTGTGATTGCGAAGTTTGCGCCTGCTTCTTGTTTTTCGAGGAGGCGTTGGATTTCTTGTTCTGGGGTGGTTCCGGCGTCGCGGTTTCCTTCGGGGAAGGTTGCTACAGCGACGGTGAGTGGTTTTGCTGCGCCGCGTAATGCTGCGGGTGCGTCTGCGTGGCAGCGGTTGGTTTCTACTTCGCGGATGAGGCTGATGAGGTCGACTGTGGAGTTCACTGAGTCGTCTGCTGGTGTCCAGTCTGGCTGGTTTTTTGGTGGGTCACCGCGGAGTGCGAGGAATGTGCGTGCGCCGATTGAGAGGAAGTCGTCGATGGTGTCGGCGACGTTGTCGCGGGTCGCCCCGATGCAGGTGAGGTGTGCGATGGGGAGCACGTTTGTGTGTTTGATGAGTCGTTCGACGACGATGCGTGCGGTGTCGCGGTCGTTGCCAGCTGCGCCGTAGGTGACGGAGATGAAGTCTGGGTGCGCGTCGATGAGCTTTCTGGTGGTGTTCCAGAATTTGGGTGCAGCGTCGGGGTTGCGTGGCGGCATGACCTCAAACGAGAGGGTGGGCCGTGCAAATCCTCGGGCTGCCGTAGATACGTCAAAGGAAGCCATGTTTCTCTCTCCATCGGATCTGGCGTTAGCACCCGTTTCCCTGTGGAGGCTTCCATGCGGGGGAGGGTTGCTGCGGTGTCATCGAGCCAGGACTCTCGACCGCTCTGGATGGAACGTGGTGAATTAAGTGTGCACTGGGGTCGATTCGTGAGCAACTTCTGTATCAACATGTGAACAAGCGTTAACCAGTGAGATGTGGCTTGTTTACCTGCTTTTTTGCTCAGGAGAGTTGTGTTTTGGCTCTAAATTTTGCTTACCGACCAAGGTTGAGAGCACTCGCCCATCTCATATTTTGGTCAGAATTGTTGTTTTGGTGAGATCGGTTGCGGAGCTGTGAAGTGCTCGCGGAGGCGATAAACGCCATGTGAACTGGGTTGTTACGTAACGTTAAATCAACAATCTGTTGAACACGTCAAAGCTTTGTTGACTACTTTTGTTTAATGCCTGTACATTTTCATTAGTTGAACACAAAGGAGAGCAGATCATGGTCGATCACGCCGCCACAACACCACAGCCCGACAGCGAAGTCGCGCCCCTTGATGAACACGCCGTGATCATCGCGACCCTCAAACAAATAGCCCGCCCACTCGCGGCAACGCTCTCCCACAAAACCGAAGTCCTCGTCCACGACCTGACAAAAGTCCCCAACTCAATCGTCGCCATCCACGGAGACCTCACCGGACGAAACGTAGGCGGACCCGCAACAGACCTACTCCTCAAACACGTCGCAGACGGAACCTTCGACACCCGCGAAGGATACAAAACACAACTCGCCAACGGCCGCGAAATGCGATCCACCACCATCGCAGTACGCAATTCACAGGGCACACCAATAGCCGCCCTCTGCGTTAACAGCGACATCGAAATGTGGAAAGAACTCAGAGAATTCATCGGAACCTTCGACGAAGAAAACACGCCACCCGTCGAATCCTTCGTCCAAGACCTCGACGAACTCTCCGACCTCCTCATCAACCGGGCCATCGAAGCCCAAGGCATCCCCATCGCCCTCATGCGAAAAGAACACAAACTCGACGTCGTCAAACAAGTACGCACAGGCGGAATCTTCCTACTACGTGACGCAGCAGAAATAGTTGCCCAACGACTCGGAATCTCCCGATTCACCATCTACAACTACATCAACGAAATCGAAAAACAAGAAACCCAGGAACAGGAGTGACCGTGCGCAACCTCAAACCAGTAAGCCACGCACACCACGCAAGCGTTCGCTGGGACACTGCCCACACCCTCGCCGGACCCGACGCCATCGCACTATCCGTAGCAGACATGGACTTTGCCGCCCCACAAGAAGTCACAGACGCAATCGTGGAACGCGCCCAACGCGGAAACTACTGCTACACCCACCTCACCGACAGCTACTACAGGGCAGTACGCGACTGGTTCGCACGACGCTACAACTGGGACATCACCGTCGACGAAATAATCCCAGCCGGCCGGGTGATTGAAGCCCTCCCAGCAATCCTCAACCAACTGACCCCACCACACGCAAACATCGTCGTGCCCTACCCCGCATACGGGCCAATCCCCGAAACCGTCACCAGCACAGGACGACACGTCATGCCCTGGCACCTACAACGCGAAACCAACTACAACATGGACTTCGCCGCAGCCACCGAACTCTTCACAACCGCAGACGCACTCATCCTGACCAACCCACACAACCCAACAGGACGCGTGTGGAACCGCCAAGAACTCACCCAACTAGCAGACCTCGCCCGCGCCCACAACGTCCTCGTCATCTCCGACGAAGTACACGCAGACCTCGCGCACTCAGGAAACACCTTCGTGCCCTACCTCACCTGCACCCAGCAAGACGACCAAGCAATAGCGCTGCTCTCACCAGGGAAAACCTTCAACATTGCAGGCCTCGAAACCCTCAACATCGTGATACGCAACCCACAACTGCGCGCAACCGTACAGTCAGCAACCCACAACGCGGGAAACCACAACCCCCGCTTCTTCGCCCAAGCCGCAGTCGAAGCCGCATACACACACGCAGAACCCTGGCTCAACGAACTCCTCACCCTCGTCGAACAACACATCACCATCCTCGACGAAACACTCCACACACACCTACCCGCAGTCACCCTCATCCGACCACAAGGCACCTACCTCGCCTGGATCGACTGCCGCGCACTCAACGCGTCAGAAAACACACTCACAACCGCACTACACAACAACGGACTCGTCCTCACCCCAGGAAGTGCCTTCGGCGCAGAAGGCTACTACCGCATCAACCTTGCAACACCAACCCCCACGTTCCGTGAAGCACTCAACCGCCTAGTGCACGCATTCACCACCGAATTACACGCGGAACCCGCCAAATAGAAAAGGAGCGCAACGATGCGTGACACAAAAATGCCAAACCTCGGCTTGGCATTAACCCCGATCATAGCCATGTTCCTACTCATGGGAATCGGCTCCGTCGGACTAGGACTACCAGCCGAACCCATGCTGATCATCTCAGCAATCGTCGCCGGAATCATCGCCATCTACCTCGGCTACACATACAACGACATGATCAGCACCATCGCTGAAAAAATCGCCAAAGTCATGCCAGCACTACTCATCCTCATCTCCGTAGGACTACTCATCGGAGCATGGATGATCGGCGGCACCATCCCCATGCTCATCTACTACGGGCTAGAAATCGTCTCCCCAACCTACCTGTACATCACCGCACTCGTCGTAACCTCCATCGTCGCCGTATGCACCGGAACCTCATGGGGATCAGTCGGCACCATCGGCGTAGCCTTCATGGGCGTCGCACTCGGCATGGAAGGCGTCAACATCGCAATCGTCGCAGGCGCAGTAGTCAGCGGCGCCTACTTCGGCGACAAACTATCCCCACTCTCCGACACCACAAACCTCGCCGCAGCAGTAACCCGCACAGACCTCTTCGTACACATCAAACACCTGCTCTACACAACCGTCCCATCATGGCTCGTCGCAGCAGTCGTCCTCTTCATCGCCGGATTCACCATCGACGCAGAAGGCGCAGCAGGCTCAGAAAAAGTCGCCGCCATCAACGGAACCCTCTCAACAGCATTCAGCTGGAACATCATGCTCATCGTCCCAGTGCTGATCATCCTCATCGGATCAATGAAAAAGTTCCCAACCATCCCCGTCATGCTGACATCCTCAGCCGTCGCAATGTTCAACGCAGTCGTCTTCCAAGGCTTCTCAATCTCAGACACCTTCTCCTCAATCGTGAGCGGCTTCAACACCACCATGCTCGGCGAAGGCTTCGACCTCGGCACCGCCTCCGACGACATCATGCGACTACTCAACCGCGGCGGAATGTCCGGCATGATGGGAACACTCCTCATCGCATTCTGTGCGCTCGCATTCGCAGGAATCCTCGCCACAACAAAATCCCTCGAAGTCATTGTTGAAGCGTTGCTGAAGTTCGCAAAGAACACGGGCTCCATCATCTTGACCACCATCGCAACAGGTCTACTCACCATCTCAACAACCTGCAACGGCCAAGTATCCATCCTGATGCCAGGTGAACTGCTACGACCCGCCTACATTAAACGCGGACTACACCCGAAGAACCTCGGACGAACAATTGAAGACTCTGCTTCAATCATCGAGCCGATCCTTCCATGGACCGCAGCCGGCGCCTACATGGCAGCAACACTTGGTGTTGCAACCATCGAATACTTGCCATGGGCAACCCTCTGCTGGACCGGTATCTTCTTCGCTTCGCTGTGGGGCTTCACCGGATTCGGTATTGCCAAGCTAACCCCAGAAGAACAAGCAGAAATGCTGAAAGAACTCGAAGCAGAATCAGCACCAGTAGCGCGCTGATCACTCTAAACACGAAGCCGGTGGGGCAGCGAAGGTCCCACCGGCTTTGCTATGCCCGTTTTCGTCCAGCGGGTTAGAAATCCGGTGCTGGCATGCGAATACAGGCAGTTACCGCCATGATGGGAGAAATACATGCACACATGTGAATAATTCAGAGGGGAATTACCATGGGTCTTGGACAAAAAATTAACAGCATGCTGGGTAAAAACTCCCACCGCGGTGAAGAAGCCCATGACGAGGCACCAACGCACGACGAACAAGCAGCCGAACAGCACAAACCAAAGCACGCAAAAGAAGACAGCTTTGACAATATTGACTGGGGCTCACAAGACTCCGACAACTAACGGAGGCTAGTCGCCGCTGTACAGTTGCAGGGTGTCTCACCACCCTTTTCACACTTACGCGCAACACGTATTCGTCGATACGGACCTCACGTACCGGCTCACTCCCGAGCCCGAAAACGCTGAGTATCAAGCCTGCACAGTAACCATCGCAGACACCCTCTGGCGTGTCCGAACCGCAAAAATAACGCCAACAAAACCGGGCGCTTTCGTTGCGTGCTGGCAGCGTGCAGCCGACGGCACCACAGAGCCCTTCCCTGCCGACGATCGCGTGCATGGGTTACTTGTATTCGTGAACGAAAACCAACGCAGCGGTGTTTTTCAGTTCACACAATCACATCTAGAACAGTTAGGTGTTCTCAGTACCCCGAAACAAGCAGGAAAACGAGGCTTTCGGCTCTACCCGGCTTGGTGCACTAACCTCAACCCGCAAGCAACAAAAACCCAAGCAGCACAAGCCCCAGCTTTCATAGACCTCACACCGCCGCTCACCACAACAGCGCAAGAACAAGCGCTCCAGACGTTGCTGCACAACTCCCATATGTAATTAGGCATGCGTCAAAGAGCCATACGCGAGGCAAGAGCCTCGTGCTGGTTGTTAACAGGCTCTTGTTAGTTGTGTTTCCTAGGGTTCAGTGTCGATCTCGACTTCTGGATGGCAGCCTGTATGAAGTGCAACATGAAACGTGATTGTGCAGCTCTTTGAACTGCACATACAACGAATCATAAAAAGTTTTGATGTTTCGTTGTTTGACATTGGCTTGCATGTAGAATATAAGAATGAACGATCTTAAGAGAATCCTTGATGTGTTGGATGCTCGGGGACGCGAAGTTGAAATCGAATCAGTATCAACATCTGCGACTGAGCAGGCGCTTTTGAGGGTGCTGGTTGAGCATAGATTGCGTTCTTATAAGGTTGAGAAGCGTGGAAACCTTCCGCGCGATGAGCGCGTTGAAGCGAATGTGCTGTACGTCTTCGAGTCTTTAAGTGAGCGGCAGCGTGTACGTGCTTTTGAGCTGCGTATTGACTTTGTTGTTCTTTCGACAGGAGAAGTTAACCTGCGTGATGACAACGTTTCTGCTCAACGGCCAATTTCAGATCATCTTGAGCCCATAAACAGTCGACGCACTCGAAGCGGAATTCTCCCAGGTGTTTTGCGCGCTGTCATGCGTGACGGGCAGTGGCCTGCGCAAAAAGAACTTGCAGCAGAACTGAAGGTTACTCAGCAGGCTGTTTCGCGCGCTATGAAACTGCTTGAACAGGAATACGACGTTTCTCATGCTGCCTGTGATCCTAGTCGAATATTGGATGCATACCGTATAGTCGATGATTTTCGTCCTGTTATGTCATGGGAGTTAGCGACTCTTGATGATCCAATGTTGCTGCGCGCTGAAGTCGCTGATTATTTGAATAGTTTGAACGTGCGGTGGGCATTTACGGGAATATTGGCTGCTGATAGGTATGCGCCGTGGGTGGTGCCAACTTCCTTATCGATCATGTGTGAAGAAGCGGTCGACCTTGAAGAAGTCGGTTTGTTTCGTCACGAAGCGGCATCGGCAGGCACATTGATGGTTGCAGCGCCAAGTTCGGCTCTTGACCAAGTGGTATTTGATGAGTCGGGTGCACGATTTACTGATCCCCTTACGACGTGGGGTTACCTTGTGCAGAGGCATTCGATTGACGATGATCAGGCGGCACATGCACTTCAGAAGTGGATGATTAATGGGTGAGAAAACGCATTACTTTATTGCAACATCTCGGGCTCTGGAGAACGCTTTTTTGGCGCTTCGTGATGTCGTGTCGGCTGTGCAAGACGAAGAGTATGTGCTGATTGGTGGCTTGATGGTTATGCTTCTCGCTGTTAAATACCCTGTTCAGAGCTTGATTCCTCGTGCAACGCAGGATGCGGATATTGGTGTCCCTACAATTGTTGCTAAGTCGGGTGCCGTGCATGATTCACTGGTGAAGTTGAATTATGCCCCTGTCCGGGGGAACGCGTATGTGATGGAAGGCGAGGACGGTCGTGAAGTGAATATATTGCTTCCTTCACACGAACATGCCGGTAAGGGAAGCAGCGTGGTGGTTGGTGAGCGTGGTTTTGACGCGGCGCCGGGCCTTCATCTCGCGCTTAGTGCATCACCGGAACCTTTTGACGTGAACATAACGCTATTGGACAACTCGCAACTCACATTCACTGTGATGGTTCCTAGTCTTTTGGGAGCGTTGGTGCTGAAATTGTGCGTGCGAGAGCATCGTCGTGAGGAGCGTGATCTTTACGATATTCATCAGCTTCTGCGCATCCGTAAAGAGTATGACCATGAGTTTACTGAGTGGTCGTTGGCATCTCCTCAGCGTGGTGAACGAGGTGATGCACAGAAAGCCGCGCAAGCAATTATGAAGCTTAAGAAAAATAGTTACACCAACATTGTGGAACTGCGAATGCTGTTGCAAAAGTATGTGGCGAAACCTAAATTCATGGAGCCTTTGTGAGTAGATTCTGTTAAAAGAACAAGCGCTCCAGACGTTGCTGCACAACTCTCATATGTAACTAGAGGTAAGCCACACAACAGGTCCCGCGACACGTAAACGCCACACGAAGTGCCTGCGGTAGCCTAACGTGGAAGGACGAGAAAACCCTCGAACCCGCACAGGCCACGGCCCTCGCAATAACGCGACAAAGAACTGTACGTGAGGTATGAATGTCTCCCGCGCCCACACCGCAGCATCCGCACCACAGCAGCGGCACCCGTCCGCCGACACAACACGGCACACACCCCGGCGGGAAAAAACCGCAACGGCCGCACATAAACATTTTCTCGCCAGCAGCCACACGAACAATCGTGCTCTCAAGTGTTCTATCCGTGCTCGCCTCATTGGCTACAACATGGCTGTTCTTGAACGTGGGAGAACTCGTTGAACGATTCGTCACCCAAGAACCAATACCGAGCGCACTCACCCTAAGCATTGTCCTTTCCGCGCTCCTCGCCGCAACCTGTATCGCGGCGACCCTCGGTATCACAGGAACCGCAGCAGGACGCGAAGAAACACATGTACGACAACGCATCCTCCGTCACGTACTCGCACTCGGACCAGTCGACCGCACCAGCAAACGAAGCGGTGCCCTCGCCTCCACCGCAACAGACGGTGCAGAACGCGTAGCCCTCTTCAAAATGACGTTCGTTGGGCCCATGATCGCATCCGTGATCTCCCCAATCCTCGTCCTATGCGTCGTAGGAATAGTCATCGACTGGTTTACTGCACTCATACTTCTTATCGCAGTGCCCGCAATACCCGTGATCGTCGGCGGATTTCAACGAGCATTCCGCAAAGTGTCATCACAATCCAGAGAAGAACGACAAAAACTCGCAGCAGAATACCTCGACGCACTACAAGGCCTCACCACCCTCAGCCTCATTGGCGCATCCACGCGCACCCAACACAGGCTTGCGCAATCCGGAGAGAAAAACCGGCGCTCAATCATGTCGCTTCTCGCCGTCAACCAACTGGTTATCCTCGTACTCGACGGCATATTTTCCCTCTTCATGGTTGCGGCAGTCGCATGGCTCGCCATCACGAGGCTCTCCACCGGACATATTGACCTCGGCCAAGCCGTAGCGCTCCTCCTTATTTCCCTCGTCCTCTTAGAACCACTCAACAAGGTCGGAGAGTTCTTCTACCTCGGGCTAGGAGGGCTAGCAATACAACGAGGAATCCGCGGTTTCCTATCGTCACGAATAGCCGTCACGTCAGGGAACCACAAACTCCCCAACACTTTCGACCACACACAACCACTCGTACAGTTCAACAATGCTCACTTCGCCTACGGTGAGCTTACGATCCTGTCGGGAATAACACTCAGCATCAACCCTGGAGAGCACGTCGCAATAATTGGCCCGTCTGGGACAGGTAAATCAACAATCGCAGCACTGATCCAACGCAACCAGCCAATCGCAGATGGACAACTTATACTCGCCGGACATGACGCAAACACCCTAACCATGCGAGACGCACGCGCACTCAGTGCAACAGTCGGACAAACAACCTTCCTTTTCACCGGCACACTACGCGAAAACCTCCTCATCGCACGCCACAATGCCACAGACGAACAACTCTGGAACGCACTCGAAACCGCGAACCTCGCCCACGACATCCGCGCCATGCCAGCCGCACTCGACACAATAGTCGGCGAACGCGGATACTCACTGTCTGGCGGTCAAGCCCAACGCCTAGCCATCGCCCGAGCGCTACTCACTGAAGCCCCACTACTGATCCTCGACGAACCCACCTCGCAAGTAGACCTCGCCAACGAAGCGCTCCTCCTCGACGCACTAGACAAAGCCGCACACAACCGAACCGTCCTCACAATCGCGCACAGACCCACGACACTACGAACAGTGGACCGAATACTGCGCCTAGAAAACGGAACCCTCACAGAGGTGACACGATGAAACGCACACACATCATGAAAGAACTCGTGCGCCAAGCACGACCAGTAATGAACCCCCTCATCGTGTCCACCACATGCGCAATCATCCGCAACCTACTCGGTATAGCAATGTTTGTCGTCGGCGCATACGGCGTCGCGCACGCCTACGACGCAACACTCAACAACACCACACTCAATGCTTGGCCTTACATCGTAGCCCTCATCGGGCTGTCCATCGCCAAAGCAATATTTAGGTACAGCGAACAATACTTCGGCCACTATGTCGCATTTAAAGCCCTCGAACATTTGCGACTCTTCCTCTTCTCGCGAATGTGGCCGCAAGCCCCAGCGCTCTCCGCATCCACGCGAACCGGAGACCTCCTTGCACGCGTCACCAAAGACATCGACCGCATCGAAGTGTTCTTCGCCCACACCATCGCCCCCGCAGTAACAGCCCTTGTCGTTCCCCTTATCGTCGTGGCCTGGGTGTGGACGCAAACAACTCTGCTCGCAGGACTCATCGCCCTGCTCTTCCTTCTCACAGCAGCCTTCGCGCTACCAGCCCTCGGCGGAAAAACCGCACGTAATAATGCCACCCAGCTCCTTAACGAACGCGGCTCAAACGTTCACTACGTTGCAGAAACCATCCAAGGGGTGCGTGAAATCGTTGGATTCGACAACACTGACCAACGTCTAAACGCAATCAACCAACGCTCACAACACATCGCATCCTTCACCACACGAACAGCCTGGACAGTAGCCGTTCGTCGAGGGCTCGCATACACGCTGCAAATAGCTGCGCTCATTTCCCTCACCGTGTACTGCGGCAACCTATACCGCGACGGAGCTATTACCCTCCCGGCTTTTCTTGGAACAATCGCTGCAGTCACATTCACTTTCCCTTCCGTGCGAGGCATGGAAGACGTCATTGCCGACCTCGACAAAGCACTAGCTTCCGCCGAGCGTCTCTTTGATGTCGCACATGCACAACCTGTCGTCACCAACCCGAGCAGTCCGCAACCACTGCGCACACCCACCAATGAGTCCAGTCACTCCATAACGTTCAACGACGTCACCTTCACCTACCCCAATCAAGAAGGCCGCGAAAATCCACACCCAGCATTAAAGAACATCGACCTCACCATTGCGCCCGGCGAGCATGTTGCCATCGTCGGCGCATCTGGTGCAGGAAAAACCACACTCATCCAACTGCTTCTGCGGTATTGGGACGTCGATTCGGGTGCCATAACAATCAGCGACACCAACATCCGAGATGTGACTCTTACCGAACTGCGTTCCACCATCGCGCTAGTTACACAAAACACGCACTTGTTTAATATGTCGATCGCTGAGAACCTCCGGTTAGCAGCCCCACAAGCAACAGAGCAAGAACTCATCGAAGCGTGCACAATCGCAGGGCTAGCAGACGACATCGCAGCATTCCCGCACGGTATAGACACCCCCGTGGGAGAACTTGGTGAAAACATGTCCGGAGGGCAACGCCAACGCCTCTCCCTTGCCCGCGCACTCCTCAGCTCAGCGAACATCCTCGTACTAGACGAATTCACGTCACAACTTGACGAAAACACCGCGCAAAAAGTGCGAACACAACTCGCCGCAGCACGACCACACACAACAACTATCGAAATAACCCACCGGCTTACAGACGCACACGAAGCCGACAAAATCGTTGTGATGGCTGACGGAACAATCGTCGAACAAGGCACACCACACGAACTCACCACACGAGGCGGAATCTTCGCGTCACTGTTGGAGACTACACGCAGGTGAAGTCCATAACTTTGTGTGCGTCCACATCATGAAGCCAGCAAAACACCGTTCACAATAGAGAAGTGACCCTATGAGGCGCACACCAGAGTGCAGCCTCATAGTATGAAGAAAACGAGAACGCGACTTTAGGTGAAAAGTATGGAACTCAACGACGAATTCCCGCCCGCACCGCACGCGAACGCGCTGCCCGACGACGACATGAACACGTCCATCAGGAACGAACGAGCCGCTAAACTCCCCGCAAACCTGTCACGCTCATGGCTGCTCGTGAACGCAAGCAAACCCGAACTCTTCGAAGACGCTTTACGTTCAGAAGCAGACTCGGTGATCTTTGACCTCGAATCGGCTGTCCCCGACGCAGACAAAGAACAAGCCAGATACAACGTGATACGTGCGCTCTCGTCCGGCATGTCAGCGTGGGTGCGCATTAACGCAATGGACACCCCCTACTGGCAAGAAGACGTATCTGCACTGGTCACCGCACACGGGCTGCGCGGTGTCATGCTCGCGCAAACAGAAAAACCTGAACAAGTCACCCTCACAGCGATGCGATTGCGGGCAGGAATACCAGTCATTGCCCTCATTGAATCTGCCATAGGCGTCGAAAACGCTACCGCCATCGCGTCAGCCCCCGGAACTTTCCGCTTAGCTTTTGGGGTTAATGACTTTCGCAAAGACACCGGAGTCACAGAAGACCCCATCGCATTAGCGTACGCGCGAGGAAAACTCGTTGTAGCCTCACGCGTAGGTAAACTTCCTGGCCCAATTGACGGACCGCCTGCAGCAACAGACTCACCAGAAACCGTTTTTGAAGCTTGCGCAGTCACCCAACGTATGGGGATGACCGGAAAAATGTGTCTCACCGTTGCGCAAGTTGAAGACGTCAACATGGGCTTGTCGCCAAGCGAAGAAGAACTCGTGTGGGCCCGTGAACTCATTACCGCTCACGAACAAGCACTGCATCACAAAAACGGGCTCAAAATCGCTGACGGATCCTACCTGCCTCGTCTTGCTCGCGCCCAAAAAATCGCCAACCTTGCAGACACGTACGGCTTGTGGCGTAACTGATAGCCAGCCCGATTGCAGGCGTTGTAGCCTCAAAGTGGAATACAAGCACGTCATCGTTGTCTATGTAGGGAGCCGCCATGTCCGTCGTCGTAATTAACGCCATCACAGTTCCAGCAGGATCTGGACAAGAACTTGAAAAACGTTTTGCAGCCCGCAAACATTCAGTTGATCAAGAACCCGGCTTTGAAGGGTTCCAACTGTTGCGCCCAACCGCCGGCGAAACACGCTATTTCGTTGTTACACAATGGGCGAGCCGCGCAGACTTTGAAGCATGGCGCGATGGCCGTGCGGCAGCAGCCCACGCTCGACCAGAAGGCCACAGCCCTGTTGGCACAGGCGCAGACCTCCTAGAATTTGAGATCGTTGAACTGTAAGCGTTAAACAATTAAGCCACCTTCATCACCGATGAAGGTGGCTTTTTTTAACGCGTATGTCCTATTTGTTTTTATAAAAACTTTTACTTGACGTGCTAATATTGCCCAGTAAATTATCATGTTGATTGTTGGGGATTTATGACTGGGCGCGGTTTCACAGGTGTTGTTATATCAAGCATTTTTTTGCTTTCTGCATGCACTTCAGCCGATTCTGATGCGGTTTCCGAAAATCCTAGAGAGGTTGACGGAATTTCAACGCGAGCCGAAATTAATGTAGACGCAGGTACTGTTGATTTACCGCTCGATCGGTTCTATGTGAAAGCGGCAGAAGAAGATCAGTTAAGCACAGGGACCGGCGTCGCAATGGCTTTATGTGCAGAAGAAAAAGGCCTTACTTATCAAGTGACTCCTGCATCTAATCCGGAAATATCCGCGATATATGCGCAAGAACATTATTTTGGTCCTTGGACGCAAGATCAGGCAAAAAAGTGGGGTTTCGCTCCTTTGCTACCGACTAATGACCTTATTGTTAATGGAATTCTTTCTGAAGATACACCATATACAAAAGGTTATTTTCCGCCTAAGAAAGGCGAGCGAGCGATCTACGATCTAACAGATGAAGAGCAACTTATTCTTGATGAATGTGGGATTGCCGGACAGGCGTTCACCAAAGCCCAGGTGCAAGACGGTGGATGGCATCGAGAGTACGATCCTTTGGAATTTAACTACACGCGCAATGCGCAAGCCGTAGCACTTGTTGAGGAATTAGGTAAGTGCTTTTCAGAAAAGGGAATGAGCCCAGAAACGCGAGAAGGCGAACCATGGTATCCGCAAGGAGCACGAGCTGATCGCATTACTGAAGAACAAATAACTCTGGCACTCAAAGTTGTGGAATGCAAAGACAGTATTAATTTTACTCAGCGTATGGCTGATATTGAATCCGCTGAACAAGTTCAATTAATTGAAAAATATTCGGCTGAAATGATTGCTAAACGTAAGCAAATTGATGAGGCACTCTCAGAGGCAAATAAAGTTATTTCTCAAAATCCACAAAAAATACTTGAATCTAACCCAGAACATACTCATTAAAGGTAGGTAAGGCGCAAATCATGCTCGCACGCAACAAGCCGAAACTATCTTTTTCAGAATCACGCTCTCGTTGGATCATCGTATGGCTGCTCGTGTGCATTGCAGTGCTCGTCGTCGTGTATTTTCTTGGAACCTTGATCGGCTCTCCGTGGGAAAAAGCAATTGAAAACTCAAAAGTTCAACTCTATTCAACCGCAATAGTAGAGGAGCGAGAGTATGGACATGAAACTGAATCATTACGTGGAAAAGTGAAACTCGGAAACGAATATTCAGTTACGCCAACAGCCCACGCAGAAAACAAGACAATCGTTAACGCGGTTCTTAAGAAAAAAGGCGACACGATTAGGTCCGGTGAACTCATCGCGAAAGTATCGGGGCAGCCATTATTCCTTCTTCATCTCGACTTCCCGCTATATCGCTCGCTGCAAGGCGGTGACCAAGGCGACGACGTGCTAGAGATTCAGCGCGAACTGAAACGTCTAGGCCTATATCAAGGACCGATCGATGGACATTACGGCCCAAGCACAGCGGAATCTGTAAAAAAGCTTTATCAGCGTGCAGGGCTGTCGCTGCCAATCGTTTCGGATGAAGCACTCATGGCTGTAGAAGCCGCACAAGACGAACTTGAAGAGGCGCGTAGAACTGACAGTATCTCTGGCAGCGGTGAAGGAGATTCGCATGAGCGCAAGGTTGAGCGCGCTCAGAAAAATCTACAAAATGCGCGAATGAAAGCTGTCACCCCAATAAAGTTGGAGCACTTTTGGGTGATGCCAACTAAAACTGCAACGATCGTTTCTCTTGCACGTAAAGGTACGGATTTAGCAGCCTCGGAGGAAAAACCTCTAGCCGTATTGCGCTCCGGGGAAGCGCAGGTCACTGTACGAGTTGATACCGCTGGTGCGGTCGATCTTAAAAAGGGGACCAAAGCCGATGCTAAGCAAGCAACAGACGCGCAGATGTCATGGCCTGTTTCAGTAGTGTCCATTGGAGACTTTACAACTCAACCCGATGAATACAGCGGTCTTCCAGGGCGCGACATTACGTTCACATTCGAGGAGAGCGATGGTCTTGAAAACGAGGCCGAAGTTTCTATCGAAATTAAGAACAAAAATAATGAGCGAAAAGGACTAGCCGTACCCCTTACAGCCTTGCGTGAAGAAAATGATCGCACCTATGTCATGAAACTCCCAGGCAACTCGTCAGATAAGACTCCTGCAAAAGAATTTATTACAGTGTCTGAAATTAATGACGGATACGCATATTTTTCCTCCAGTAGTGTTCAATCAGGAGATGTTATTCAGGTCGGCGCAGAATGACTTTGTTAGCAGTTTTAGATGTGCATAAAATTTATGATGTAAATCCTCCGATACGTGCGCTTTCAGGAGTTAATTTCACTGTTTCTTCAGGTGAACGAGTTGTTGTCCTTGGTAAATCTGGATCAGGAAAATCAACTTTCCTCAACATTATTGGTCTGTTAGATCATGCCACCACAGGAGAGGTTTCTTTTCTGGGGAACAGTATTTCTAACTTATCAAAGCGTGAAATTGATAAGTTGCGAGCTGACTCTTTGGGTTTTGTTTTTCAAGAGAATCATGTGTTGGGTCATCGTACAGTTCAAGAAAACCTACACATTAAATTAGGTGTTTCAAGCATCCCCCATAGCGAATGGCCACTTCTGATAGAGGAAGTACTCGAGCACGTTGGATTAGCGCATCGTCAACATTCGTATGCACGTTTACTGTCTGGTGGAGAGAAACAAAGGCTTGCGGTGGCGCGTGCTGTCATCACGTCTCCGCAGGTACTGCTTGCAGATGAACCCACCGGAAACCTTGATGATGACAACGCTGAAAAAGTACTCATGCTTTTTGACGAGCAAGCGAGAAAAGGCGCTGCTGTTGTCATCATTACTCATGACCCACGACTGGCCCAGCGGATGGATCGAACGTTCTACTTGAGGGATGGCGTTCTGACAGAGCAGTCAACGCACGCGAGGACGTCATGAGCTTGCGCCTTAACCAACGTTTAAAACACGACTTTATTGACGTCATTATTGAACTGCACACACGTAAATCTAGGGCTGTCATGCTCATGCTGGCCGTTGCTTTAGCTACAGGGGCACTTGTGGCATCGTTAGGTATTTCGCATGTTGCTGCTCGACAAGTCGATGCAGATTTAGCAGCATCGACACTGAACACGGTCACTGTTGTACCCGCTATGCAAGATACACAACACGATGAAGAGGAAAAGGAATTAATCTTCCCTCAGGACTCTGTTCAGCGCGTCAAAGAACTTGGCCCAATTGAAAGAGTAGGGCTATTAAATGACGTGTCACTTGCGACCTCCCCACGTGTAACAAGGGCCCCTCATATTACCGACGCATTGACTGGTGTTTCTGTTGTGGCGGCAACATCTGATTATCTTTTTGTGCTTGGTGATTCGATACCTGAAGACTTAGCGTGGCTGCTTGATAGTACCCACGATGTTGTATTCCTTGGGGAAGACCTTGCTCAGAAACTTGCGATTCCACGCGATGTAAACCTGACAGGCATCAATATTGAGTTAGACGGTCAGCCCTATTCTGTTGCTGGATTTATTGATTCACCAAGCGGGTTATTTACATCAACCGTTGTGTTGCCGTACGCGCGTGGAGTGGATCTTGCGGGTGGTGACGGTCAAGCACACATGAAAATCCTTACTGAGCCTGGTGCGGGAGGTCCTGTTGCGACGATAGTGCGAACCGCGATTGTTCCGCAGGCTCCTGAAAGTTTTACAGTCTCCCAGGTGCACAGCATTGACTCTTTGCGTGCTGGTGTGTCAACGCAATTGGATAAACTTGCTGCTTTTATAGGCGCTTTCCTGTTACTTCTAACGATCTTGCTCATTGCAAATGCGATGACTGTGTCTGTTATGTCGCGTACTGGAGAGATTGGTGTTCGTCGTGCTCTCGGTGCTTCGCAACATAGTGTGGCGCGGCTGTTTCTTTTTGAGGGTTTTATTGTTGGTTTGTGTGGTGGGGTTGCAGGATCGGCTGTAGCTGCTCTATCTGTTGCTGCTGTATCTGCTGTAAACCAGTGGTCGGTTTCCTATTCAGCGTTTCTGCTACTGCTAGGACCTGTTGTTGGGGTTTTTGCTGGACTGTTGTCTGCCGCATATCCGGCTTATCGTGCAGGAAATGTTCAGCCAGCTATAGCGGTGCGTTCTGACTAAAACTTACAGGGTACGACACATAATGTGTGGGAAAAGACGTTTTCCTTTTATAGTTAGAAAACTCGTGTAAGAAACTACTCTCAACAGGACAAACAGCAGTGTTTAATGCGCAAAAAATTACTGCCGGGGTCAACAAAACCACGGCCAGTTACCGTGACGGTTTACAGGTTTTCTTCCAGGGACTGCGCTGGCTTCTTGCACGGCCAAAACTGTACTTCCTAGGTATGCTTCCTGCTTTTCTTGTTGCTCTTATCCTGTTCGCTTTGTTTGTAGCGCTGCTGTTTTTTGTTGGTGATCTTGTCCAACTAGTTAGCCCGTTCGCCGAAGAATGGCATCCCGCATTGAGGTGGGTTACTCGTTTCTTGATGGGTGTAGCAATGCTTGCTGCCGCACTCGTCTTAAGCGCGCTACTTTTCGTTTCGCTAGCAACAACCGTTGGAGATCCTGTCTATCAGCGGATCTGGGAAGAAGTTGAACGTGACATACACGGATCTGTGCCAGCACACGAGGCAGGATTCTTTGAAGGCGTTAAAGACGGCCTATGGCTTATGCTTCGAACGTTGCTCCTTGCAGCGGGGAGCTTCGCAATCGGTCTAATACCTGTGGTGGGGCCGATCCTAGCGTCATCGCTCATGTTTGTTATTGGTGTATGGATTCTCACGAACGAAGCAACAGAACGTACCTTAACTGCCCACGGACTATCTGCGCGTGAACAACGTGCACTGCTTCGGAAACATAATCACATGGCAATCGGATTTGGGGTAGCATCCCAGTTCCTTCTAGCCGGTATTTTCTTAGCTGTTCTCGTTATGCCAGTGCACGTCGTTGGTTCGGCTTTACTAGCGCATCGTCTTCTTGAATCAGACGAAAACTATGCGTCACGCAATGGGGACCCAACAACTGCAAAGTCGTAGCCACCAAAGTCACCGGTAAGCATAGGCATCGCTTCGGCGATGGCTTGTTTCACTTGTTCAAGTTCCAAAGACTTGTCGTGTGCTTCTTGAGAAGTCCACACTTCAGCAACATAAACAGTGTCAGGGTCATCATCGCGGCCACCAACCTCATAAACCAAGCAGCCAGTGTCTTTGAGGGAGGGGTTAGCGCGAATCAAAATGTCGATTACTGCATCGCGCATGCCTGGCTTCACACCCATGGTGCCTATCGTTGCGTAAGTCATGACACAACGCTAACAAACGTTAGCCACACTGCGGGTTTACAGTGGAGACACGAGATTATCGTTCCACGACAGGACCTTCATGACGACACCGCATAACCAGAACGTGCCAACTGTTCCGCAACGTGCAGTTATTACAGGAGCGTCTTCAGGTATTGGAACAGCAACTGTGCGAACTATGCGGCAGGAAGGCTGGGACGTTGTTGCAGTAGCCCGACGAGAAGATCGTCTGCGCGCACTCGCAGAAGAGACCGGCTGCGAATACGTTGTTGCGGATGTGACTGACTCTGCATCGGTTATGGCGGCTGCCGCCACTATTACAGCAGGCGGCCCAGTTGATGCCCTCGTCAATAATGCGGGGGGGGGCTCGGCTTAGATCGCGTTGATGGTGCTGACCTCGAAAAATGGTCGCGCATGTATGAACTTAACGTTGTTGGAACATACCGCATCACCCAAGCGTTACTGCCAGCCTTACGTGAAGCCACCGCAGGTTCAATAGTGTTTATTACGTCTACGGCAGCGCATGAACCGTATGAAGGTGGCGGTGGATATGTGGCCGCTAAATTTGGTGAACGGGTTGCTGCACGGACTTTACGTTTAGAACTAAACGGTGAGCCTTTACGCGTTATTGAGATTGCACCGGGAATGGTTCACACGGAAGAGTTTTCGCTAGTGCGATTTGATGGTGATCAAACACGTGCTGACGCAGTGTATGACGGAGTGAAAAACCCCTTGACTGCCCATGATGTTGCCGAAGCGATTCGGTGGACGCTGACTTTACCGCCGCACGTGAACGTTGATTCTTTAGTGGTGCGGCCTGTCGCACAGGCGAGCGCTACTAAAGTTCATCGCGATGCCTAACGAATGTGATCGCACGTAGAGGAAGGACTGACATGCCAGATCTCACTATCGGTTATGCAGCAATGCTGGAGCAGTTTCATCCCACAGACGTTATTGAATACTGCGCGTATGCGGAACAAAACGGATTTTCTGGGGTGATGGCTGCCGACCATTTTCAACCGTGGGTGCCAGCTCAAGGGCATAGTGCATTCGTGTGGAACGTGCTTTCTGCTTTAGGGCAACGCACTGTGGGGGACTTGGGGCCTGGTGTTACTACTCCAACTTTTCGCTGGCATCCGGCAATGGTTGCGCAGGCTTCGGCGACTTTAGCGGCAATGTATCCGGGCCGGCACTGGTTGGGGCTTGGTTCAGGTGAAGCGCTCAATGAGCACATTATTGGGCAGTATTGGCCTGAAGCTCCGGAGCGCATTAATCGAATGTTCGAAGCTATCGAGATTATTAAGAAACTTTTTGACGCTTCCCAGGCCGGTAGGGATGTAAAGCATCAGGGAAAGTTTTTTACATTGGAATCTACGCGGTTGTGGACAATGCCAGAGCATGCCCCTGAAATTCTTGTTGCTACGGCAGGTCCAGTAACGGCGAAGCGTGCAGGGAAGCATGCTGACGGTCTTATTACAGTTGGGGCTCCTGTCGAAAAAATTGAGATGCTTTTTGGCAAATTTGCTGAAGGTGCACGCGAGGTTGGGCGTGACCCGGACGAGATGCCTAAGGTGTTACAGGTTCATGTGTCGTGGGCTGCAACGTATGAGGAAGCTTTGCGTAATGCGCTTGTGGAATGGCCGAATGGGGGAATGAAATTCCCGAAGGCTGACATTCGTTCTCCGCACGAGTTTGAGCAGATCGCTAAACTCGTGCGGCCCGAAGATTTTGAGGGACGGTTGCTTATTTCGCCGGATCTTGATGAGCATCGAGCACACCTGCAAAGGTATGCCGATATGGGATTTGATCGAATATATGTGCATAACGTGGGCCGCAACCAGAAGGAATGGATCAAGGCTTTCGGAGACGCGGTGCTGCCTGCGCTGAAACGTTGACGAGGCTAGTCGTCTAAGGCTGCAACATAGTCAACGTTGTCGAGGAGTATCCGAGTTCGTAAACTGCCATTCCAATCCACGGTTATCCCGTGTTTTTCAAACACGGGAATAACTTCTTCACGCATCAAAGTGAGGGTGGTCTGCTCATAGGCTTTGTCTTGCTTTTTGCCTAAAGCATCCCATTCTTGTTCGGTGTAGTGGGCATCTACGAATGCCCCGTATCCAATGTAGGTGCTGCGGCTTTCGAATATGCTGTCGGTGTCTTGGGTGTGAAAGTACACGTATCCGCGCCAATTTTGCGTGTCGTCGCGTTCGTCTCCGATCTCTGCGGAGGCGCAGGTGCCGCAGCAGGTGAAGTCGGCTCGCGCGATGATTCCTGCATTGTTGAGGTCGTTGAATGCGCGGGAGAGGTTTGTTTCTGGAACGCCGCCGAGCGCTTGGAGTTGTGCGCGACGTAGAGCTAGTACTGAACGGAAATAGTCGGTGAGTTCATCGTCGGTGACGGGAACATCTTGGAAACTGTCGTGGAATATCTCAAGGTATTCTTCAAGGTCGCTGTTTCCTTTTAAGACCATTCCCCAGATGTCTTCGAGAAAGTATTCTTTGTCGCTATCGTCAAATCCCCACGCTTTAGGGATTGAAAGTTCAGGGGGCAGGGTGTTGTAGTTCGAGGTCATAGGTTATTTGTAGCGCACGCCACCGACATGCAGGGGTTTGTGTGGGGTGTTGATAAAAACAAAAACGGGGTGTGGCCTGCACGTGCAGGCCACACCCCGTTGAATATTTTCGATTACATGAGTTCGATGTTGACGTCGCGTATGCCGTCTTCGTTCATGTCTGTGTTACGTGCTTGGCGTGCGTCCCAGCGTAGGAGTGCGGCACCAAAGACTGCTGCGAGAACGGATCCGATAAGAATCGCGAGTTTTGCTGCCGCAGTGTGCTCGGTGTCTGGGTAGGACAATTCGGCGATGAGGAGTGCGACAGTGAATCCGATTCCGCACAGGAATCCGACGGGGAGTAGGTCGCGAACACCAATTGCGTCGGGCAGTCGGAGTGGAGTGAACTTGACGATGAATGCTGTTGTGGCAAGAACACCGATGACTTTTCCGAGGGTGAGGCCGAGAGTAACACCGATGAAGACAGGCTGGCTGAATACTTCACCGAGTGATCCTGCACCTGCAACGGTAACGCCCGCAGCAAAGAACGCGAAGATTGGGAGCGCGATGCCGGAGGACAGCGGGGTGATCGTTTCGGAGTAGTGCTCAGTGCGTGGGTGTTCTTCACCAAAGAGAATCTTGGAAGGAACAGTAAGACCAAGGAGCACACCAGCGATTGTTGCGTGTACACCGGATGAGTGCATGAGGGTCCATGCGACGAGTCCAAGTGGGATAAGGATCCACCATTTTGCCCAGCGTGTGCGGGTGACAAAACCGAAGATTGCAATGACCACGAGCGCTAAGCCAAGGGCTGCGAAGTTGAGGTCTGACGTGTAGAACACGGCAATGACGATGATGGCTAGGAGGTCGTCGACGACTGCAAGGGTGAGCAGGAAGAGGCGTAGTGCTTTGGGCAGGCCTTTACCGAAGAGTGCAAGGACACCGATTGCGAAGGCGATGTCGGTTGCTGTTGGGATAGCCCAGCCGCCTAGTGCTGCAGCGTCGTCCATGCCCACGACGATTGCGACGAAGATTGCGGCGGGGATGACCATTCCGCCGATTGCGGCGAAGACTGGTACTGCTGCTTCTTTAGGTTTGGATAGCGAACCTACAGTGAGCTCGTGTTTGAGCTCGAGGCCGATCACGAAGAAGAAGAGCGCAAGCAGTCCGTCTGCTGCCCATGCAGAAACGGAAAGGTTGAGGTGTAGTGCGGCAGGGCCAAAGGTGAAGTCTGAGAGATCGTGGTAGGCCTGTTGCCACGGACTGTTTGCCCATACGATCGCCGCTATGGCTGCTAGCAAAAGTAGCGCGCCGCTGACAGTCTCATTGCTGAGTTTTGTGCGTAGTTGAGTCATGACTGACCTTCCGCAGGTAGGGGAAAACAGATCTTCGCCGACCAGACTTCCCGGCACACCAACAATCAACTCTATTCTGCATTTGTTGCTGAAGTGTTGCCATCTCATAAGAATTTTGATTTTGTGACGAACTTCCTTGTTACTTTGTGGGGCTCGTGTGTGCGGTTGGCTGGGAGTCTGTGCAGGGTTGTGTGCGTGGTGGCTTGGTGCTGTAGGCGGTGTTCGTGCCTGTCACAGGCTCGCCATATGCTTGGGGCCGAATACTTGTTGAGTTGAAAGTTCTGTGGAGGGCGTTAAAAACATGATGGGGGCATCGCATGCTGTCTCGGGTGCGGCGGCGTGGTTGTTTGTTGCGGGTACTGGTCCGGTGACGTTGGGGTTGATTGAAGGTGTTGATGGGCCGGGGTTAGGTGTTGGGGCTGTTGTGGCGGCTGGGGCTGCTTTGTTGCCTGATATTGATCATCGCAGTGGAACTATTGCACGGTCGTTGCCTCCGTTGTCGACGATTGCCGCAGTTGTGACGGAAAAATTGTCTGGTGGGCATCGACGTGGAACGCACTCTATTTTGGGGCTTGCTATTGCCATGTTTGGTGCGGTGTTAGCTGCTCGCATATACGTGCCGATTGGTGATTTTGGTAGTTATTACGTGGGTGCTGGAATTGGCGCTATTTTGTTGTCAGCGTTTGCGATTCGGGCGTTAGAGCTTGTGAAGGGCCGCGTTCTTGCGTGGGTTGCGAGCGTGAGTTTGGCGGCAATTGTTGTAATTTTTGCTGCAGATAATTGGGTGTGGTTTCCGGCTGCTGTTGCTGTGGGTTATGCGGCGCATTTGATTGGGGATTTTATTACGACGGGCGGCATTCCGGTGATGTGGCCTGTTGTGATTAAACCGCCAAAGTGGTGGCGTAAGTCCCCTATTTTGTCTGACGTGTGGAAGGCGAGTGGTTCGCTGTCTGTTCCGCTGTTGGGGAATGCGGGTTCGGCGCGGGAAAAGGTGCTTGTTTCTTTGTTGACGGGTTGGGTTGTGTGGGCGGGGGCGTACAACTGGATTGGCGTGAATTTGTTGGGGTGGGCTGCTTAACTGCGAGACGGCCCACTACTATACATAGGCGACTAGTTGACTATGTATAGTAGTGGGGGTTATGGTCTAGTCATGCCTGAAAGTGAACCTCAAGGTCACACACCCCATCGCCATGACCCACAACTACTCAAAGGCGTGCTGCCCATGCTGATCCTTGCAGAACTAGCAAAACAAGAAACGCACGGGTACGACCTCGTGCAAAGGCTCAACAAGCAAGGACTCGAAGGACTAGGTCAAGGCACCGTATATCCGCTACTCACGCGGTTAGAACGCGACGGATGCGTCACCCATCAACTCGTTGCGTCGTCTAGCGGCCCTGCGCGGAAAACATATGCGATAACCCAAGAAGGCGAGCGCGAAATAGCTCGCGCCAAAGACGCGTGGAATGCCCTCAACGCCATCGTCACCACACTCATGAAATAAGGCCGGACAGATATGACAACCACACCGCGCATAGCCGCCCGCGATACGTTTGCCTTCGACTGGTACCTATTTAAAGTCGACCTACTTATGGCGGGGCTACCCAATTCATACGTATCGACGATACGCAAAGATCTAAGGCGCGAACTCAAAGAAGCGGCACGTGAACAAGGCATGCGCGCCGCAATACAAGATTTAGGGCCCGCACAAGTTCTGGCACACAACTATCGTGAAGCTTACGGCAGGCCAGTGCCACGAGTATGGGCCGGAATCATCGCGTTTGCGGTCATACTTTACGGCTGGCTCTTGGGTGTAATTTCTTTGTGTGAAGGCTTGATCGCCTCGGCTGAACAACTACACGTAACCACACCAACCACAGTCACGCACGACTGGCTGTTCGTTCACGCGCGACTGAACGCCACACCTGAGGGAATCGAATCTTTCGGGTTCACACTCGAAGGCTTAGGGCTCATCGGATTTTTAGCAACCCTCATCATCGTGCCATTTATCTGCGCTAAAGGGTGGCGTGCATGGAACAAGCATCAGCCCTGACAAGAGAGCTAAGCCAGCAAATAACAGGGAGGAAGGGTGCGCGCCCTTCCTCCCCGAGCCTGAACGCCCCTGTCAAGAAGTAAACGCACGCAAAGCAACAATAGTTTCCAAAACAGCGTGCGCAGCCTCAACGCCTTTATTGTCACCATGCGGGTCCGTGCTGGCGCGAGCAGCAGCCTGCTCAACATCGTCGCAGGTCAAAACACCAAATCCGACGGGAACCCCCGTGCTTGTAGACACATTGGTGAGACCTAAAGCGGCAGCTTGGCACACATACTCAAAATGAGGTGTGCCCCCACGAATCACGGTTCCCAACGTGACAATTCCATCAACATGCGCGCCATTCGTGGCAATGCGTTGCGCCGCAACAGGTAACTCAAAGGTGCCCGGCACGCGCACTAGAGAATACGTTGCCCCAGACGAGTCCAACGTGCGTACGGCCCCTGCAATCAGCGCATCCATAATGTCGGTATGCCACTGCGCTGCAACAACAACAATGTGTAAACCACGCCCATCCGGGATAAGAGTGGGTCCATTTCCAGTACTCAACAGGTGTCCTTTCAACGTGTGATGAATCTAAATGTGAGAGAGCGACGCGTAAGAATGCCCCATTCGGGATTCTTTCGTCGCTAAATAAGCTGCATTAAACTCAGTGCGATGCACCGGCATACGATGCGTGTCAGCAACCGCAATGCCATGCGATGCCAAAGCTTCAGACTTCAACGGATTGTTCGAAATCAAAGTCAAACTGTCCAATAAAGCGGGATTATCGTGCGCAAGAAAACGCACAATTTCGGCTGCCGCACCGTACTCGCGCAGGTCAGGGGGAAAACCTAACGCGATGTTTGCATCCACGGTGTCTAACCCGTCTTCTTGCAACGCATACGCGCGGACTTTAGCGCCAAAACCTATGCCGCGGCCCTCATGCCCTCGCAGATATATGAGAGCCCCACCTTGCTGCGAAATGATGCGCATCGACTCACGCAATTGCGGGCCGCAGTCACAACGTAACGAGCCAAACGCATCACCTGTTAAACACTCAGAATGAATACGAACATGACCGCCAGGTTGTGCACTCACCAGCGCAGCATGTTCCACACCCGTGTGGCTGTCAGCGAAACTATGCAAAGTGAACGTGCCATCTTCCGTGGGTAACTGTGCTGTTCCAGTGCGAGTTATCCGTCCACCAGCAGGCTCAGGTGAGAGCGGAGAAGCCGCAGTCCATTCAGCAATTTCCTCAATAGAAATCAGCAGCACATCATGCTCGCGGGCAAAAGAAGTCGCCTCGTCATAACGCATCATCGACCCGTCGTCACACACAAGCTCCCCAATAACACCAACAGGAGACAACCCAGCCAGTTCACATAACGCGACAGCAGCTTCAGTGTGTCCTTGACGTTGGGTAAGACCGCCAGCAACTGCCCGCAACGGCAAGACATGCCCAGGGCGAATAAAGTGTTCCGGCGTGGCAGTCGGATCAGCCAACAACCGTAACGTTAACGCACGGTCATGCGCAGAAATACCAGTGGTTACTCCCTGCGCAGCATCAACAGACACGCAATATGCAGTGCGGCGTGGATCTTCAGAATCAGCAACCATAAGCGGAAGGTTTAACGCGTCAGCAAGCTCGTTAGGCATGGGTGCACACAAATAGCCAGACGTATAACGCACAGTCCAAGCAATCCACTCGGAAGACGCCACCTGTGCAGAAAGGATGACATCCACTTCGTTTTCTCTATCGTGAGCATCCGCAACAAGCACGGGGCGGCCCTCACGCAAAGCAGCAATGACGAGATCTTTCATGACGCATCTCCAAGGTCAGTAGTGGCAACAAGCCGAATAAACACGTCTTCCCCAAGACGCTGCGTTTCGACAACGCTGAAGTGGTGAGCGGCGGTGAGGGTAGTGACACCCGCATCATCGAACGCAGATTTACCCGCCCCAAGCAGTTTGGGCGCAACATACACATGCAATTCATCAACTAACTGCTCCGCGATAAGAGCACTGACAAGAGTTGGCCCACCATCAACAAGCACCCGCCGCACAGAATTGTGGCTAAGAGTCTCAACAAAACAAGGCAGATCCCTCGTCGGGACATGTAACAGGCTCGC
Organism: Timonella sp. A28; assembly: GCF_051200815.1. Taxonomy (GTDB): domain Bacteria; phylum Actinomycetota; class Actinomycetes; order Actinomycetales; family Cellulomonadaceae; genus Timonella. The sequence goes on from NZ_CP195159.1 coordinate 2,160,222, forward strand.
CCCCGCACTGCATGCACGCGAACCTTCAGAAACAGGGCGGTTTCCCACAACAACACGCAGAGGGTGGGCCTGCTCAGGAGTATCGCGAACGGTAAGAAGAGGGTCGTCCGTATGGAAAGTTCCAGAACCTACCGCAATAGCGTCAACAGTTGACCTGATCGTATGCGCATAAGCTCGCGCCTGTTCCCCAGTAATCCACGTGCTGGTGCCATCTGCTGCGGCAATGCGACCGTCTAAACTCATCGCCCACTTAGCAATCACATAAGGCCGCTGCGGCACCCACTGTTGCGGGTCAACATCGTGAGGGGCGTTATCGAGCCACGAAAAGATAAGCTCTTTGCCGCGCTGGTAGTTGATGCCACCTAGAACTTCTACTCCTGCACGACGAAGCAAAGCCGCTCCACCTCCGCCAAGCGGAGACGCGTCAGGGTAGGAGTAGATGACGCGTCTCACGCCCGCTTCAATAAGAGCGACAGCGCATGGTGGAGTGCGGCCATGATGGGCGCACGGCTCCAACGTGACAAACGCCGTGGAACCGTGAAGCTTAAACCCGGTAGAGCGTGCAACTGCTAACGCCATTGCTTCAGCGTGTGGGGTTCCAGCGCCCTTGTGCCAGCCCACAACGGATGTGAGCCCATCAGCAGACATAAGAACGCAACCAACCCGTGGATTTGCGGTGTCGAGCGGTCCATCGTGTGCGGCGTCGAAAGCCTCATCTAAGGCGTGGATTTCTTGTTCGGTTACTGGGCGCGGCACAAACACACCAGACAAAGATGTTTCACGCGTGGCATTGCTCAGCAACGTAAAAGCCTCCTTCGGAAAAGTTCCGAGGAGGCAAAAAGTGTCTACAGGTACGCGATGGTGCAGTGCACAGGTATGCGCGTACAACAACGCGCAAGCACACAGTCAACGACAGTGCGCGCACGCATATGCTGAGACAGTTTCTCCCATCCGGACTTTAACCGTCGGTCTCGGAATTTCACCGAGTCAACCTACATTCAAACGAATGCAGGGTCGCGGACTTTAACCGCCGGTTCGGACTTTCACCGACCCCGAAACTGTTGTTCGTATGTTACGCCGCAATCCTAACGCTAGATTCCGTGAAACAAAACCCTATGCACACAATGCGAACGCAACCGTGCTCACTCAGGACGGCTAACGAGTCGTTCAACATACTTGGCGATGACATCAACCTCAATATTGACGAGATCGCCTACGTTGAGATCACCAAGGATTGTTAACGCAAGGGTCGTTGGAATGAGCGAAACAGAAAACCAGTCATCCCCAACTTTGGTGACAGTCAATGATGTTCCTGAAACTGCGATAGAACCCTTTTCGACGACATAGCGGCTAAGTTCCGAGGGGAGGTTGAAAGTCAGATCGGACCATCGTTCACCATCAACTCGTTTAGCGAGCTGTGCGATTCCATCAACGTGGCCTTGCACAATGTGGCCATCGAGACGCCCATGCGCAGGCATGGCGCGTTCAATGTTGACTCGTGAGCCAGCCTTGAGTGTGTTTAATGCTGTGCGTTTGAGGGTTTCTGGCATGAGGTCGGCGGTGAAGGTGCCGTTTCCGGGCAGTTCAGCAACGGTGAGGCAGACTCCGTTTATTGCGATGGAGTCGCCTAGTTGTGCGGTGCTGGTTGCTTCGGGGGCGGCAATGCGCATGGAGATTGTGTCTGTGGGATTGCCGGTTGCTGGTGGTTCTTCCAACTCGACGATGGTTCCAACTTCTTCGACTATCCCAGTAAACATGCTTTTCCTTCGTGTTGGCGGCCTAGTTGTGCGGCTTTGCGACGAGGTACGGTGTGCCGTCGGCGCTGATGCGTCGTTCGAGTTGTGAGTTTAGTTCTTCGTCGCGGGCTTTGTCTTGTGGGGTTGCGGGTCGGGTTGGTGCGGTGAGGTCTCCGACTTGGGCGGGACCGAATACTGGCAACAGGCTTTCGGTTAGGCGCATGCCGCGTGTTTTTTGGTTGGGTGTTTGTGTTTTTGGGGTGCGTGGTGTCATGGCTGACTCCAGTGTGTGGGCCGTGTGGCGCGGGTGCGGGCGTGGAACACAAAATTACTTTGTGCACCAACCATTAGCCTACTAAGTGGTTTACCGTGAGTCGAGTTTGTGACAAGCACAGGCGACACGTCCGGCTTTCCCACTACTGCTGCTGAGAAGCACGCTCAATGTCGTGAGCTGCCGCAATCAATTTCGTCATACTTGCATGCAAAGCCTCCAACTCTGAGCGGCTCATACCCAGCCGAGCCATCATACGAGTCGGAATATCTTCTGCCTGTTGACGCAAATCTTTACCAGCGTCAGTGAGTACAATCGCAAGTGAACGCTCGTCATTATGGTCCCGCCCGCGACGAATATAGCCAAGCAATTCAAGGCGCTTCACCAGCGGAGACAACGTGCCAGGATCCAAATGTAAAAGAGCGCTCAATTCCTTAATGGAAAGCGGAGCGTGCTGCCACAATGCAAGCATCACTAAATATTGAGGATGCGTGAGACGCAAAGGCTCAAGAACCGGACGATACAAAGCCACAACGCTACGCGAAGCACGAGTCAACGCAAAACAAACCTGGCTTTCCAAAGCAAGCGGATCAATCTTGTCCGTGTCGCTCACGTATCCTCCACTCTCGCGCATGTACGCACATTTAACCGCAGTTACCGGTCACTATTCAAAAACAAGCCCACCAAAATATGAGAGTTCATAAGCCTGAACCCCACCCACCTCAATGTACTCACGACCCGTGAACCGACCAACGGTTCCTTCGCTTGCATCCACATACGTGCCATGTTCACCAGAAAACGAAAACCCGCCAAGAAACCGGCCCTCGTCATACATAGAACTTAACGCGGCGACGATCGTTTCACCGGCACGTTGCCCATCAATAAGCTCAGGACGAGTAATAACACCGAAATATGCCATCGACCAGACCGGCACATCACGAAACCAAACGGTCTCTTGCCCAAGAAAATTCGTGCCACCAAAATACCGGTCAAGATACGACCAGTCGCCCTGCGAAAACACAATGTCGTGCGACCCCGGCGCGGACGGATCTTGTGGCAGTGCATCACCCACATATGTGCGCTGTTTAGCCGTCACAATAAAAGTCTGTAACTCATCAATATTCATGCGTGTGTGCTCCTGCCCATCCCAGCGACAATATGTGCTCAACATACCCAGCCCCACTGACATGCACGACACAATCAACCCTCACCGCACAGCACATGAAGCAAGGACCAAAGACGGTCCCGAAAGAACCAGCAAGTCCGGTAGCCTAGAAAGAGCCTGGGGAGGTCACCACATTAACTTCAAAAGGATAAAAGAGATGACTCATCTGCTTCGTGCGGCCACAATCTACACCGGCACTGACATCCTTAAAGACGGATGGCTTGCCATAACAGAAGGACGTATAACAGGCAGTGGTACTGGCCCAATTCCAAACCAGTACGCATACGCGACAGTCACAGACATCGCCGGAACAATCGTCCCAGGATACGTTGACATCCACTGCCACGGTGGAGGCGGAGGAGCCTTCGGAGGCTCCGGCGACGCCGCGCTTGAACGCGCACGCACAGCGCTGAACACACACCTCAACCACGGCACAACCACTATGGTTGCCTCCCTCGTCACAGGCGCAGTCCCAGACATGGCCGAATCCGTGAAAACACTAGGACCACTCGTCGATGCCGGAGACATTGCAGGTATCCACCTTGAAGGCCCATGGCTATCAGTCGCACACAAAGGCGCACACGAACCGACCCTACTCGTCGCCCCAACCCCGCAAGACATCGCAACCATTTTTGACGCCCACCCAGGCGCAGTAAAAATGGTCACCATCGCCCCAGAACTTGATGGCGGCATGGACGCGGTAAAAAACTTTGTTGAACGCGGAGCCATCGCAGCTATCGGGCACACCGACGCCTCCTACGACGAAGCAGCCGCAGCAATCGACGCAGGAGCAGACAACGTCACCCACCTGTTCAACGCAATGAACCCAATACATCACCGTATTCCAGGGCCAATCGTCAAAATGCTAGAAGACGAACGCATCACCGTTGAACTGATCGCTGACGGAGTCCACCTGCACCCCGCAATCATCAAGCATGCTGCGCAATCAGCAGGCCGCGGACGAGTCATCTTTGTAACAGACTCAATGGACGCAACAGACATGGCAGACGGCGACTACCTGCTCGGTTCACTTGAAGTATCCGTTGAAGCAGGCGTGGCACGACTGAAATCAAACGGCGCTATCGCTGGCTCGACACTCACCATGGAACGCGCAGTGCAATACGCGGTGACAGTCGCTGGCCTCGACTTTGAAGACGCACTTGCTGCCGCAACAACCACACCGGCAGCAGCGTTGAAACGCACCGACATCGGAAACTTAAACGAAGGCGCTCGCGCTGACGTTGTTGTACTGAACGACGACCTTTCGGTGCACAAGGTGTACCGCGGCGGAGAACTCGTTGTAGAACGATAAAAACAAACAGCCACCTTCTGTCCTTTTTACTCTTTTCACACGTTTTTAAGTATTCTTGCCATGTATTGGCGTGAAACGTGCGCTCTCCATATGGAGGGTTGCTGAGCGAAAAGTGGGCGCAGGGTGAGCAGACTTGCTGTTGAGGGGTTGACCTTTTCTTATAGTTCAAGGTCAGCCCCTCTTTATGACGATTTAACGGTTCGTTTTGATCCTGGAAAAACAGTTCTGCTTGGACGCAACGGAGCTGGAAAAACCACCCTGTTAAGTTTGTGTGCGGGTGTGTTTGAACCACGCAAAGGCGTGATAGTTCTCAATGGTGTGCCGCGCACAAAATCCACTCGTGCCATGCACCGCAAAGCGATTAGTTTCTTGCCGCAGCACATTCCTATCCTTGACGGTTTTACAGTGCAGGAGTCAGTGCGTTATGCAGGCTGGCTAAAAGGTCTAAGCCGCAAGGACGCATACACGCAAGCGACGAAAGTTCTGGAGCGAGTTGGCCTTTCGTCTAGAGCGCACTCAAAAGCAACGAGGCTTTCTGGGGGAGAACTGCGACGTATGGGTATCGCTCAGGCGTTAGTGCATGAAGCTGAAGTGTTGCTGTTGGACGAACCTGCAGCTGGGCTTGACCCCATCCAGCAGGGTGAATTAAGGAATTTGCTTGCTGATATAGATCCACGTATCCAACTCATTGTTTCAACACATCAGACGCAAGATATTGATGCCATCTACGATTCAGTTCTTGTCGTAGATGCTGGAAAAGTGCTTTGGCAAGGCAGCGTGTCTGAATTTACCCAAGGTGTTCCTTCAGATATTCCGGTGCACATGCGCGCTGAATGGGTTTTTGAAACCCTCATCAGAAGGAGCATGCATGTTACTACCTGAATGGCGACGTTCTGCTGCTGTGTGGTGGTGTATTCCTCTCATAGTTTTCACCGTCCTTTATGCGCATAGCCAGACGCTGTACGGGTTTGTGCCGGGGTATGCAGATTCAACGGTTGCCTCCACAACTGTAGGAATGGTGTTCGCTGTTCCAGTCGTGAGCGCAATTGCTGCGTGGGATATGGCGAGGCTGGTTCGAGGCAAAGTTTTTTTGCCGCTATGGCAGCGAAGCAAAGTAAACATCGTCATACTTGCTTTATTTCCTGCGGTTTTACTTGGAATTAGCACAATTTTTGCGGCGTTTGTTGGTGTCGCTCTTGGGGGTTCACCGCAGATTACAGGTCGTGCTTTGACTGGGCTCATACCCTATGTGGCGAGTGTTTTTGCTGGCGTGTCGATTGGTGCGCTGTTTGGGCGCTACTTATCTAATTGGCTTGCAAGCACACTTGTTTTAGTGGGCGGATATGTGTGGTTCGCGTATCCGCCTGCTCTTGAGCCCGGATGGATACGGAGCCTTACGGGATACCAGTCGATGTGCTGCGGAGCAAGTAGTCAATTCATTGCGCTCACGTGGGTAGTGCCAACGCTTATATGTGTCGGGATAATAGTTGCGACTGTGCCGTGGGTGTTCGGCAAGGTTTATTCGTTGAAGTTCCTGATGGCGGGTTTTTCCGTCGCAATAGTTACAGCAGGTTTTTTAGGAGCTTCCTACCTAGCAAAGCCATACGGTATGTATTTATCAGCTGATCGAACTGACCCATTAGTGTGTGCGCAGTACAGTGTAGAAGTATGTGTTTGGCCTGAAAACGTAGTGCTTTTGGACTCTGCGCAGCACGATATTGATGCTGCGGTGAACACTCTTGTCAAAAGTGGCATTGACATTCCACACACGATTACTGAGTCACAAGAAAACCTCGGTGCATGGAAGTTCTCTCTGTCCGAAGCCATGCTTGTTGAGGGGACTCTCCAGCAGCATATTGTGCAAGGCTTAGCTCCATATTCCAGAACTGATGAATGTCTCATACAAGCGCAAGATGACGCAGATTTTTGGGCAGTTTATTCATGGTTAGGGCAACAAATCGACCCTGAGTACGAAGTGTTTGAAGACGTTGCCGATCATGAGTTATTTGCCATGAAAAAAGCTAAGCAAGTGGATTTCGTACAGTCTCGGATTCTGTATGAAATGACATGTGAAAAAGAGGGTACGTGAATCTATGGGTTAAACAACGGCAAGTTGCACTTCAATTTTTACTTGTCGGTGCAGTAGGTTTTATCGCCGCGTTTACAACACCTATTGAATTCGGGTTGCCTGGGCTTTTTAGCGCACATGCATTGATGCGGGTTAGCGATTTTGTTCCGCTTATCCTGGTCGCAGGATTAGGTCATGCAACAAGACAAAGGTTTGTTGAGCTTACCGCTACACGTCCTGTGCGTTACTACGATTTGTTGCTGTACAGCGTGCTCATTGGAGTAACTTATGCCCTCTTGCTGCTGTTAGAGCCACATATGCAGGTGGAGCCAGAAATAATTATTCGCACGACGGTTGCCATGCTTGCGATAGCGCATATCGTTTCTCGTGTTGTGCACGTAAAGGGTGGGCTTATTGCCGCTGCGCTTCTTCCCGTTCTTTCTGGCGTCGCAGGCGTCGTTCACGGGTATGTTCAGTGGTGGGCGGTACCGCTTGCAGATCTCAATGCGATTGAAACGAACGTGTTTGTTTGTGCTCTTGTTATCAGCGCTTTATGCGTAAAGCCGCGAGTGGCGTTTAGTGCACAGTTAACTAAATGAGTGTGGGGGCCGATGCTGAGCATCGGCCCCCACACTCATGTGTATTGCGGTTTAGCCCCAGTTGACTTCTGGGTCGCGGTAGAAGTTGTAGCCGCGGTCAGCCCAGTCTTTGCTGTGCGTGACGATTGACGACACGAAGGTGTCGTAGTCGCGGTCTGAACCCCACGCCACGGACGCAACACCTGGAAGGCGAGGCAAGAGCATAGTCATGATCTCGTCTTCGGTGCGGATGGTTTCTGTCCACAGGCAGGTTTCAACACCTGTAATAAGTTCTGCAGGTGCTGGGGTTTGCTCTGCAGGAATCCAGTCAAAGGAATCCCGAAGCGTAAAGAGACCGGCCCAGTCTTGCCCCAATGGGAAGTCTGCAACAGGCATGAGGTCAAGGTAGGCGTTTGGCGCTGGAGACGCGATGACCTGTAGGCCTGGCGTGGAATCCAAGTGCTGCAAGTTGTCTACGTTGAACTGCTTTGTCCAATACTGAAGTTGTGTGCCTTCAGGGTATTGAGGGCCAGCAGCTTCGTGCCATAGGGTGAGCTTTTTGCCGTGCTTTGCGGCGAGCTGTCCGAGACGAGTCATAAATGCTTCGTATTCGGCACGGTCAACTTTAAGGACCTCGTCTCCACCTAAGTGGATGTACTCTCCGCGGGTGCGGCGGCTGAGTGAGCCGACGATGGTGTCGAGCACTTCCCATGTTGCATCTGAGGTGAGGTGCACCCATGAGAAACCTACGTCGGTGCCCGCATAGTGTTCGCGTGGTTTACCGTCAGGTGAGATCTCTGGGATTGCAACGAGTAGCGCGTTGGTGTGGCCAGGTAGGTCGATCTCTGGGACGAGGGTCATGCCATAGAGTTCCGCATACTGTTGGATCTCTTCGTAGTCATCAAAGTTGAGGCATCCGCCGTCACCATTGGTTGTGTCGCTGGTGGACGCAAGCTTAGTGAGCTCAGGAAGTCCATCAATTTCGATGCGCCAGCCTTGGTCGTCTGACAGGTGTAGGTGTAGACGGTTCAGGTTGTAGGTTGACGCGATGTCGATTGTGCGTTTGATGGTGCTGACACCGAAGAAGTGGCGTGCGATGTCGAGCATGAAACCACGCGTTGCGTATTCAGGATGTCCTGTTGCGCGGAACTGTTCGACGCCTTCGGTGCTGAGCGCTTGAATGAGTGCGTTAACTGCGTAGAGCGCGCCTGAAGCATCTGCTGCTTCAAGGGTGAGCGACTCGTCTGTTAGCGCTAGGGCGTATCCCTCTGCTGGCAGGTCCTTATTGGGGGTGGCCGAGACGTGTGGGAGTGGGGATGCGGAATCTGCTTTCGAGCCGAATTCTGTGATTCGAAGAGCTGCTCCGGGGGCCCAATCAGCAAGTTGTGCTGCGAGGGACTCGAAATCTTTGGCAGACACTTGTGGTGCTGGTTGTCCGAGGAGTTCGAGCTGCTGGGGCTTAGGAATAATGTGGGCTGGCATAAGGTTTTCCGTCGTTGGGACCGTTATCAGAACTTAACCGAAAATCGCTATTTTCGGGCTTGACGTTAATTAGTAAGTAAGGTGTACTTACTTTATGACATCGATCGCCAGTAGTACAGGTCGACGAGCAAACGGCGCTCGTTTGGCGGGGGAGTCATCGAAGCTTCTCCCGGCCAATGTTCGACAACTACACCGATCCCTTGTACTCCAAGAGCTGTACAAGAAGGATCCAGCTAGCCGTGCTGACCTTGCGCGTGCAACTGGCCTTACTCGCGTAACCGTATCAGATGTTGTGAATGACCTGATAGACCGCGAACTTGTAGAAGAAATTGGGCCCCGACCAGGCACGCGTGTTGGAAAGCCAGCAACCCTCGTAACTGTTAAGTACGAAGCCCACAACATTATTTGTCTTGAGCTTTCTGACGAGACGGAACTCCGTGGCGCAGTGTTGTCGCTCGGCGGCGAAATCCTCAGCCGTGATTCCGTGCAACTCGAAGGCCAACGCGGTGAAGCTGCCGTAGCGAAAGTGATTTCGTTGGCTCGTAGCCTCGTCGAAAAAGCTAACGCTCCAATTATTGGTATTGGAGTAGGAACCCCAGGTGTTGTAAACGCGCACGGAGTGGTACGCAACGCTCCTAACCTTGGTTGGCGCGACCTCAACCTGACTGCCGCAATAACTGCGGCCCTTGAATTGCCTGCGTACGTTGCAAACGACGCAGACACAGCTGTCCTCGCTGAAAACACTTTTGGCGAGGGTGATGGTGCTGGGCTGATGATGGTGCAAATCAGCCACGGTGTCGGTGCAGGTATCTTGTGCGATGGAAACCTGTTACGCGGCGCTGAAGGTACTGCTGGTGAAATCGGGCACGTCAAAATCAGTGACGAAAACGTGCCTTGCCCGTGCGGCCGAACTGGGTGCCTCGAAGCGTTCGTAGCAACGCCTCGTCTCCGCGCTCGGATCAATGGGAAAGATGCAGCCCAAACCGCACAGGAACTCACCATAGCCGGACAACAACTCGGACAAGTGCTCGCTCCAATTACCCAGGCGCTCGGCTTGTACGATGTTGTCCTCTTTGGCCCAACAGAACTCCTCGACGGGGAGTTTTTGAAGGCTGCTGAAGAAACTGTCAACACAACTACCAGTCATTTTTCTGACCGGCCAGTTGTATTGCGAATGTCTGCTCTGGGCCGTGACGGTGTGCTCTTCGGGGCTGCCGCGCACGTCCTAGGCGGAGAACTCGGACTGTCTTAACTTCCCTTCTATCCCACCCAAGGCAGTCTTTAAGAAAGGATAATCATGAAGCTCGTTCGTATTGCAGCAATCGGAGCTGCAGCAGCACTTGCTCTCACCGCATGTGGAACCGACTCGGACAAAGAAGCAACCGATTCCGCAAAGCCATCTGGTCCATCGGAGATCACCGTTTGGCTTGCTGGTGAGACTGACACCCCTGAAGACGCAGTCACCTACCTCAAGACTGAAGCTAACAAGCAGGAAATCACAGTCAACGTTGAGCGTATCGGCTGGGAAGACCTCGTACCTAAGGTCACGACTTCGATCGCTGACCCTAAGTCGACCCCAGACGTTGTTGAACTTGGTAACACCCAGGTTCAGGCGTTCTCAACCGCTGGCGCATTCCGCGACATCACCGGTCTATGGGCAGACCTCGACAAGGACAACGACCTTACTCTTGGTGGTTTCGTAGAGGGTGGATCGTACAACGGTAAGCTTTACGCTGCTCCTTACTACTCAGGTTCACGTATTGCGTACTACAACTCTGACTTGGTAAAGGAAGTTCCAGAGACGCTTGCTGACTTCAACAAGCTCGCTGCTGAACTTAACACCGACAAGGTTTCCGGTGTTTACCTCGGTGGACAGGACTGGCGTAACGGTATCTCGTGGATCTTCGCAAACGGTGGCCAAATTGCTACCTACGAAGACGGCAAGTGGGTAGGAAAGCTTTCTACTCCAGAGTCGATCAAGGGTCTTGAAATGATTCAGGACATCTACGAGAACGGAACAAACGCTCCTAAGGATGCAGACGACTCCGAGACTTGGGTTCCATTCAACGAGGGCAAGACAGCAATGTTCATGGCTCCAGGTTGGGCAGCAGGCTCAATCGAAGGAACAAAGGACGACATCAAGTGGTCAGCATTCGCACTTCCAGGTGCTGACGGTGGCGTAGCCCCAGTATTCCTTGGTGGATCCAACATCGGTATCTCTGCTAAGTCACAAAACCCTGAAGCAGCAGAAGCTGTTCTGAACATCATGCTCTCAGAGCCATACCAGAAGATCCTTGCAGAAGCTGGTCTTGGAACCATCTACGCTCAGCACGCTGAGCTTGCTAAGGGTGACGCTGTGAAGGAAGCAGCAGTTGCTTCTGGACAGAACGGTGTTATCACACCAGCATCACCAGACTGGGCAGCATTCGAGCAGACCCAGAAGATGGAAGAGCTCTTCTTCGAGCTTGCAAGTGGTGGAGACGTTAAGGAAATCGCGGCTAAGTACGACGAGATCCTCAACACCTCGTTGAACATCACCAAGCCAAAGAACTAACCCCACACCACCGTGAGTGCCGGGCCGGGCGTAGACCTCCCCTCACGCCCTGCTCGGCACTTCGGTTTTCTTAGGAAGGATGCCATCCGTGGCTAGCGAGCACCTCGCAACCCCTACCGCGTCCAAGGGTTCAGTTCAAGATCTGAGAGATCACCAGGATCTCCCCATTCGTCAACGCCGAAAGAGCATTGCACCATACTTACTGCTCGCACCAGTAATCGTTATGTTGCTCTTGGCGCTTGGGTACCCATTGGCTCGCCAATTCGTCATGTCATTCCAAAGCTTTGGACTGGCGCAACAGCTTGGAACCGCCCCACCTGAATGGGTTGGTTTCGAAAACTACACGACGCTTGTGACTGACCCTGATATTTGGGCAGTTATTATCCGTTCGTTGATCTTCTGCTTTGTGAACGCTACCGTCACAATGATCATCGGTACCTCATTCGCGGTTCTGATGACCAAATTGAATAGCGCAGTTCGTCTCATCTTGAGCACCGCTCTACTCTTTGCTTGGGCAATGCCTGTTATCGCAGCTATGACTGTATGGGACTGGCTATTCGACACCGACTACGGTTTGGTTAACTGGGCTTTGGTACGTATCGGTTTTGAGAACTTTGAAGGGCACACATGGCTGATTGAGCCACTATCGTTCTTCTTTGTTGCAACCGTCATCATTGTCTGGATGAGTGTTCCATTCGTTGTCTTCTCCGTATATTCAGCGCTTACCCAAGTTAACGAAGAAGTACTCGAAGCCGCAGCACTTGACGGTGCAAACGGTTGGGAACGCTTCGTGAACATCATCATGCCAACGATTGCTCCAGTGGTAGCAGTTGTTACGGTTCTTCAAGTTATCTGGGATCTGCGTGTGTTTACCCAGATTTACTACCTCCAAAGTGCCGGTGGCCTGGCCTCCAAGACTGACCTACTCGGTACGTTCATTTACCGCGTTGGTGTTTCGCAGTCGAACTATGGTGTTGCATCCGCTGTTGCAGTCTTCGTCTTGTTCTTGACGTTGATCATCACCTCCGGATACATCCGCACACTGTTTAAGGAGTCAGAATGATCCGCCGCGGCCTACTTAACACGTTAGCTATCGTTCTTGCAGTAATGTGGATTTTCCCCGTCTACTGGATGGTGAACACCTCATTCCTTCCGCAGAACAAGGCTCGTACATCAGACCCAACGTTCCTACCATTTGGCGGCGACTTCTCCGCCTACGACCGTGTTCTAAACCCTGACTTTTGGCACTCATTCCGCCTCAGCCTTTCGGTAACTTTGATTACAGTTACTATCGCTTTGGTGTTTGCGTTCTTGTCAGCACTTGCGGTCTCACGTTTCCGCTTTGGTGGACGTAAAGGCTTCATCTTGACGATTCTTATCGTGCAGATGATTCCTGCAGAAGCACTGTTCATTTCCCAGTACAAGATGCTTCAAGGCTGGAACTTGCTTGACTCGGTAGCTGGTCTATCAGTCGTATACATTGCAGCAGTTCTGCCGTTTACCGTCTGGATGCTTCGTGGATTCGTTGATGGAGTTCCACAAGACCTTGAACAAGCAGCAATGATCGATGGATGCTCCCGTACTGGTGCATTCTTCCGGATCACCTTCCCACTGCTTGCCCCAGGTCTGGTTGCTTCCGGTGTATACGCGTTCCTCCAAGCGTGGAACGAATTTACACTCGCTACCGTGGTTATGAGCCCGTCAAACAGCACACTGCCATTGTGGCTGCGTGGTTTGGCCGTTCAAACTAACCAGGCAACAGACTGGCCAGCTGTTATGGCCGGTGCAGTCTTGGTGGCACTTCCTGTCATCATCTTCTTCATGCTTGTACAGGGCCGTATGACCTCAGGTCTGGTCTCTGGAGCTGTGAAGGGCTAGAAAAATTGGAGTTGTTGGAGGCTCACTTCCCAAGCCTCCGACAACTCCACAAGTTTGTGTGGTTGCACGCCATACGACATGCGTTGCAGCCCTGATGCGGTCACCATCCCATAAGGCCGCATCATTTTTCGAAAGGAAATGCCGTGGAAATCGTCATTCATGATTCAGCAGCAGAACTTGCACGAATGGCAGCGGATGTCATTGAAGAGGTTGTTCGAAACAACGAAAGCCCAGTTCTTGGTCTTGCAACTGGATCATCCCCCCTTCCGATCTACACCGAGCTTATTCGTCGGCACAAGGAAGAGGGGCTTTCGTTTGCGCACTGCACAGCCTTCACCCTTGACGAATATGTGGGCTTGCCAGCAGGTCACCCGGAATCGTACTACGAGGTAATTCGTAACGAGTTCACACGCCACATCGACATCGATGATGCTCGTGTGTTCAGCCCAGACGGAAACCCAGACACTATTGCAACCGCAGGTGAACGTTACGATGCAGCTATCAAAGAAGCTGGCGGCGTTGACGTGCAAATCCTCGGTATCGGGTCAGACGGTCACATCGCATTCAACGAACCAGGCTCCTCCCTTCGTTCGCGTACACGTATCAAAACCCTGACCAACCAAACCCGTGAAGACAACGCACGCTTCTTTGACTCCATCGACGATGTGCCAATTCACGCAGTAACCCAAGGTTTGGGAACAATCCTTGAGGCGAAGCACCTTGTTCTTATCGCAACGGGTGCTGGAAAAGCTGAAGCTGTAGCAAACATGGTTGAAGGCCCATTGGCATCCGTATGCCCAGGCTCTGTACTGCAACTACACAACCGTGCAACTGTTTTTGTCGACAACGCTGCTGCTGCTGGCCTCGAGCACGTCGAGTACTACAACACTTCAATTGAACGGAAGCCAGAATGGCAGAAGTTCTGACACACACCCTTGTGCTAGCCCTCGATATTGGGGGTACTAATAGCCGTGGTGAAGTCTTGCAATGGGACGGTGAGGCACTCAGCGATCCAATTGCGTCTGCGTCGTTGCCAACTCCAACAGGAGATGGCGACGCCGCAATCACAACCATTGCGCATGTATGTAACCAATTGCTTGATGCTTTAACTGATGAACAGCGCACACTGGTGCGCGCTGTAGGTTTGGGTGTGCCAGGTGTGCTGGATTCCGAAACCGGAATAGTTAAAATGGCGTCAAACCTTGGCTGGTTTAACAGGAATGTTGCAGGAGAACTGCACGATCTTGTTGGGCTTCCCGTTCACCTTATGCACGATGTGACCGCTGCAGGAATCGCGGAACAACGCCTTGGCGCAGGCCGTGGACACGATGACGTACTCGCCGTGTTTCTCGGTACTGGAATTGCCGCAACACTGATTACCGGTGGTCGCGTCATTCGGGGTGGACTGACTGCTTCAGGTACACGTCAGCCTGCCGGGGAAATCGGGCACATGCCGCTGGTTATGAATGGTCCATTGTGTGGCTGCGGACAGCGAGGATGCCTCGAGCTGTACTGTTCCGCACGAAACGTTGGACGGATTTACAGCGAAACGTTAGGTATCGATCCAGCTGGTCCCGATGCTAAGACATCAAAAGATGTTGTACACAACCTTGCAACCGACCCTGTTGCGCGTGAGGTGTGGGATACCGCGACTCGAAACCTTGCTTACGGTTTGTTCACTGCCACGATGGTGACTGGGCCAAGCCTGATCATTCTCGGTGGTGGGCTCTCGGCGGCAGGAGACGTTCTTGTGGAAGCAGTGCACAAGCACTTTACTGATTTTGCTCGAGTGGTTGAGGTGCCGCATATCGTTGTTGCTGCTTTAGGGCAGCGTGCGGGAATCCTCGGCGTTGCACTGACCACGATTGAACGATCTGCGTAAAACGTGCGTACAGCAGATAACGGCCGGTGGTGTTTGAGTTGAGTGAAAAACTTGACGCAAACACCATCGCCTTTATCTGTTTCCGCGTTAGTGTGGGAAAACAGAGTAATTCTCTGTGATATCAACGCCCGCCACATGAAGTTAGTCCTACACAACCACAGAATTAGATTGGTAGGCTTACTAACAAAATAGTTGTCGTGTTTTCGGCCCGCACCCGCATCTGCCGTAGCCGCGACACTAGCCATAACATTTCGCGTTAGTGAGGGAAACATGACGAACGCACATTCCTTCGAGACAAACATTATTGACTCCACCGTCGCAGTTGTTTTGGCTGCCGGTGCCGATGCCACCTCCCGTAATCTACTCACAAGCCCGCTCGGCGATTCGACTGTTGCTGAAGTGGCATTGCGTAACGTCCGCGCAGTCTTTCCTCCATCTCGTATCGTTGTTGTTACCGCACCCGGCGACTCACGTGTACGTGAACTCCTAGGCGACGACCTCACCTACGTAGAGCAGCACGAATCTCGCGGAACAGGACACGCTGTTGCTGCAGCACGTGACGCGATCCCAGCTGACGCAGACACTTTGCTCGTAACCTATGCAGACACTCCGCTGCTTCGTCCAGAATCAATCCGCGGCATTATCAACCGGTTTGAACTTACTGGACGTCAATTTACGTTGCTGTCCGCGATAGTCACCGGTGATCTCGCATATGGGCGTATTGTTCGCGGTGAAAACCAGCAAATAACTGAAATCCTTGAACACAACGAAGTCACAGTTGGCGACGACGGAAACCACGAAATCAACGTGGGAACCTACGTATCCTCAGTGACTAACCTGTTCAACCAGATTGACGCACTCGCACAAGAAAATGACCACCGCCTCACCTCCGTTGTGAAGCGTGCAATCGCTGCTGGTGACGTTATCGAAACGTACCGCATCTATGACACCGACGAAGTTCAAGGCATTAACACTTCTGCTGAGCTGGAAGCAGCAGAATCTATTGTTTTGAAGCGTCTGTTTGTGCCACGCAAAAACACTGACACCAAAATTGTTTTCGGTACCGGTGGATGGCGCGCAATCATCGGTGAGGGCTACACCCTCGCCAACGTTCGTCGTCTCTGCCAAGCAATCGCAAACGAAGCGATTCGCACCGGTAAAGATGCAGACGGTGTTGTCATTGGTGGTGACCGCCGCTTCCTGTCACGCGAATCAGCGGAGGCAGCGGCAGAAGTATTTGCGGGAAACAACATTCCTGTGACGCTCCTTCCCGACGATGTTCCAACGCCGCTAGTGACATTTGCGGCACCGTTCTTGGGCAAAGCGTACGGAATCATTATTACCTCCTCGCACAACCCGCCTGAGTGGAACGGTATGAAGGTGTTCCGCGCAGATGGTTCACTGCCACTCGATGACGAAACTGACCGTTTCCAGGACGAAGCTAACGCACTCGATGTAACAGACATTGTGACGTTAGATCTCGCGGTAGCGCGCGCTGCAGGCGTAGTGGTGGACCGTGCACTCACGAGCGAATACATTGATGCGATTGAAGCAATCATTGATGTTGATGCTGTTCGTGGTTCAGATTTGAACGTCATCGTTGACCCGATGTATGGAACATCGCAGTTAACGCTAGGCACAATCCTGTCAGACATGCGTGTGCGTGCAGAGTTCATTCACGCAGCACACAACCCACTCTTTGGTGGTATCGCACCAGCTCCAGACCTACAGCGCCTGAACGCTTTGATCTCCATGATTAAAGAAGGCAAGGGACGCTATGACCTTGGTATGGCAACCGATGGCGACTCTGACCGTATCGGTATCGTCGACGAACAAGGCGAATACGTTTCCACAAACGACCTGCTCTTGCTGTTGTACTGGTACTTGCATGAGATCCGCGGCGAAAAGGGCGGCGTTGTTCGTAACCTTGCGACGACTCACATGCTTGACCGTTTGGCTGCGCACTTCGGTGAAGAATCATTCGAATGCAAGGTTGGTTTCAAGCACGTCACCGCAGGTATGGACAAGATTGGCGCAGTGCTCGGTGGTGAGTCTTCAGGTGGTTTGACCGTTCGCGGTTGGATCCTCGGTAAAGACGGTATTTTTGCGTGTGCTCTTGTCGCTGAGATGCTGGCACGCACCGGAAAGCGGATCTCTGAGCTGCGTGAAATGATCTACGAAATCACTGGCCGCTTGTACTCGCTTGAGGCAGGGGTCCCAGCGACACCAGACATGCGTGTTGCGGTGCCACGCCGCCTTGCAGCTGAACCACTAACTCACGTCGGACCATACCCAGTTGTGGGTATCGACCACACCGACGGAACTAAAATCCTGCTCGAAAACGACAACTGGGCATTGCTGCGGTTCTCTGGAACTGAACCAGTGCTGCGTATGTTCGTTGAGGCAGACAGCCCAGAAAAAGCAGAAGAGCTGCTTGACTGGCTGCGGGGATTCGTCACCGCGTAACAACCGGTTCTTTTCAGTGTGCGCCCACACACGTGGGCGCACACTGACCAGGCCAGCACCATCACCGCCCCTTCCAATACTCCAAGGAGAACCGCAAGCATGAAGTACGGTTACTTCGACACAGAGCGTGACGAATACGTTATCGAGCGCCCTGACGTCCCAGTTTCGTGGACCAACTACCTCGGTCAGAAGAACTTCTGCACCGTTCTCTCGCACAACGGCGGGGGATACTCGTACTACAAGAACTCCCAGCAGGGTCGTATTACCCGCTTCCGCCAAAACGGTGTGCCGCTCGACCGCCCAGGCCACTACGTGTACCTTCGCGATGACGCTGACGGTGACTTCTGGACAGTGTCATGGCAGCCAGTTGGTAAGCCATTTGAAGGCGAAGGCGCCGCACGTTACGAGACTCGTCACGGAATGGGCTACTCGACATTCTCCGCTGACTACCGTGGCATCGAAGCAGAACAAAAAATCTTCATCCCAGTTGACGACGACGTTGAAATCTGGGACGTAACTGTCACTAACACAAGCGACGAAGTACGTAACTTGACGGTTGGTTCGTACGTGGAGTTCTCCTTCCACACGATCACGATCGACAACCAAAACCTTCAGATGTCGCTGTACGCTTCGGGTTCAAGCTACGAAGACGGCATCATCGAATACGACTTCTACTATGAGCCATGGACGTTCCACTACTTCGCGTCCTCTGAAACACCAGACTCATACGACTCACTACGTGACAACTTCATTGGCCCATACCGCGACGAACGCAACCCAATTGCGATCGAGCGTGGACACGGCACAAACGAGAGCGCAACAACCCAAAACCACTGTGGTTCCTTGCAGCACAAGGTGACCTTGCAGCCAGGTGAAACCAAGCGCCTCGTCTACATGCTCGGATACGGTTCACGTGATGCTGCTGGCCGTGCAATCCAAGCGAAGTACTCAGACGTTGCAAACGTAGATGCAGAATTCCAAAACCTGCGCACCTACTGGAAGTCCAAGCAAGCTAAACAGCACATCAAGACCCCGCACGAGGGCATGAACACGATGATTAACTCGTGGACACTGCTCCAAGCGGAAACTTGTGTTGTCTGGTCGCGCTTCGCATCATTCGTCGAGGTTGGTGGCCGTGTTGGTCTTGGCTACCGCGACACCGCACAAGACGTGATGAGCGTTATCCACTCCAACCCAGTGAAAACAAAGCAGCGCATCCTTGAACTGCTGCGCGCTCAAGTATCACAGGGGTATGGACTGCACTTGTTCGAACCAGAACTGTTCGACCCAGACGCAGAACCACTACCAGACGTTCCATCACCAACCGTGGTACCACGTGGCAACACAGATGATCTGATCCACGGCTTGGAAGACACCTGCTCGGATGACCACCTGTGGCTCGTACCATCGGTATTGGAATACGTGAAGGAAACCGGTGACCACGCCTTCCTTGACCAAGTAATTCCTTACGCAGATGGCCCAGAAGCGACCGTATACGAGCACCTCGTAGCGGCTATCGACTTCTCTTCGAAGCACATTGGTCAAAACGGTGTAGCACTCGGTTTGCGTGCAGACTGGAACGACTGCCTCAACCTTGGTGGCGGTGAAACATCACTCGTTACCTTCTTGCACGCTTGGGCTATCGGCGCGCTTTTGGAGATTGCACGTCCACTCGGTAAGACCGCAGACGTGGAACGTCTCGAAGCAGAACGCGAACGTATCGCTAAGGTCGCCGACGAGCAGCTGTGGGATGGCAAGTGGTGGATCCGTGGATACACCCGCGACGGCGTCAAGATCGGTTCAGAAGAAAACGCTGAAGGAAAGATCTTCCTTGAGCATCAAGCATGGCCAATCATTGCTGGTATTTCCTCGCAAGAACAAGGCGAGCAGGCAATGGACTCAGTTAAGGAACTCCTTGGCTCCGAGTATGGTTCACACCTGAACTGGCCTGCATTCCGTACCGTTGACGACACTGTCGGATTCGTAACCCGCGTATACCCTGGCATCAAGGAAAACGCGGCGATCTTCTCCCACCCGAACGCTTGGCCTATCGTCGCTGAAGCTGTTTTGGGTCGTGGTGATCGTGCGGTTGAACTGTACGACTCGATCTTGCCGTACAACCAAAACGAGAACATTGAAGTTCGTGGCGCTGAACCTTACGCATACGTACAGTTCATTTACGGACGCGACCACGAGTGGTTCGGTAAGGGACAAAACCCTTGGCTCACCGGTACCGCTGGCTGGATGTACACGGCTGTCACCAAGTACATCCTCGGTATTCGACCTGGCTTTGACGGTTTGACCGTTGACCCATCGATTCCGTCTGACTGGGATGGATTCGAAGTTCGTCGTGAATGGCGCGGCGGTGTCTACAACATTGAGGTGAAGAACCCTGACCACGTTGCCCGTGGCGTTAAGGCTGTCACCATCGATGGCGTTGAACATGATGCAGCGAAGCCACTTCCTGTTCTTGAAGACGGTCGTGAAGTAGACGTCGTCATCACATTGGGGTGACGACACAGCGGCTGAATAATTTCGGCCAATAAAGGTTGGGCTGGGTGTGTGCGCGTACACCTGGCCCAACTTTTTTGTTTAAAGCGGGATGCCCATCCACGACAGTCCAACCCACGACTTTTTAACGGGTTCAAGTACGGCAACACCTGTGTTGGGTATGGGGTTTCCGGTCAGGACTTCTTTGGTGAGGTTTCCCATCCGCACAGCACACCAAAATGTGATGAGTGCGCCGTGCGCTGTGATGGCGGTGTGTTCTGAGCCTGTGGCATCAATTTCTGTAAGGACTGCGTCGAAGCGTTCGAGGACTTCACGTCCAGTTGTGCCATTGGCAAGGCGCACATCTAAATCTCCGCTAATCCACTGTGTGACAACGGAAACGTATGCCAGATGGTCTTGTGTGCGGATACTCATTTCTAGTGTGCCTGCAGAGATTTCCCGTAACCCGTGATGCACGTTTAATGTCAGGCCTTTGCTGGCCGCTAATGGGGCTGCAGTCATTTGGGTGCGGATTGCAGTTGATGAATACAACGTGTCGAGTTGGGTGGTGGCAAACGTGTCGACGAGCGCTTGCGCTTGAGTGTGGCCCGTGGCGTTTAGTGGCGGTCCAGGTACAGCGGTATCTAACGCTCCGGTGACATTTGAATCAATTTGGCCGTGACGGATCAGGTACAGTCGCTTTTTCATGATGCTCGATTAGGGGTTGTCGCCGAGGTTTACTGTTTTGGAGGGAACAAACTCGAGGTTTACAGTGCTTGGGTCTATTCCACTATCTCGCAATGCGGTTCGTAAAGCATCAATATCGGGGGCTTCGGTTGACCCTGTTACGGTGAGCTCAACAGTGTCGAGTGTCGTTTTGATGACGAGTAGTTCCCAGCCTGCATCCTGCGCCCACTGTTCGGCGACTGTACGTATTTTGCTTTCGTGGATGCTATCGAGGGAGCTTGACACGGTTGAGGCTGTTAAAGGCACACCAATGATGAGCATCATGGCTGCGATGATGATGAATGCTCGTTTCCCGGTTACAGGTTTTGCGTCTCCGGGGGCACGCTTGACATATTTTTGGACCTTGTACCAGGTCATCACGATAATTCCTGTTGCTAATATCGCGGCAACGTTGGTTCCAAAAAGTAAAAGTGCACCAAAAGTTTCTCTGTACGCCCCAGATTCTAAGGTCAGTCCGGCTACGCTGAGCGGCGGAACTAAAGAAATTGCTATAGCAACACCGGGGAGTGTGTCAGAAATGTCTTTGCGTACTAAAGCAATAGAGCCGACGATTCCTGTGCCGAGGGCTGCAAGTAGATCGATGAGGCGTGGGTTGACTCGTCCTGCAACTTGGCTGTTGGTGGCGGCTACGACGTCGTTGACAATGAAGAATCCGAGGAGGTAGCCAATAAAAATTGCGGCACCGGCACCGGTTAAAACCAGCAGAATGGATCGCGAAAGGTTTATTTTGTCGCCAAGGACAGTTGCGAGCATGACACCTTGGATGGGCATGAGCATGGGTGCGACGATCATCGCTCCGATAACGGTTGCCGTAGAGTCAGCGATAACACCGGCCGCCGCGATAATGGACGACAATACGAGCAGTATCCAAAAGCGACTAAGTTTTTGGTTGCTGGTTACTCCATCAAAAAAGACGGCTTCACGCATGTGAGCGACGCTGTTATGTGGCGTTGTTGACGCTTCAGAACCCATGGCCAGTACGGCTTTCTGTCGTGTGTATACGGCTCGTATCGTCAGTGTAACTGCTGCTTGCACGGTTGGCCCTGTATGGGCGAGCCAGCCCAGTATGAGGTAAGAATCGCTGCTGTTATGGAACTGCGGCTACATGCGTGCGTTATGCAACAGCCGCAGAGATTGCTTTCAAGATTCGTTTCTCACTGACTGAACCGTTTGTGCCCAACTGGACGGCATACAACGAGACGCGTAGTTCTTCGATCATCCATTTGACGTCGACTAACCCCGGGTTGTCTAAGCCCACCAAACCGGCACTATTACGTACCAGCAGTGCCTTGTTGAACTGTTCCACAACATTATTGATTTTCCAGGTGAGATCAGTGTCGCGATGCACGGAATCCGCGGCCTTATCAATGCGGTGAATTTGAGCGCGCACATACCGTGCAATGTGGCGTAACTGTTCGGCTGGGGTCGCAGAAATAAAACCTGCATACACGAGCCCTCCAGATACTGTACGTACATCATTGAGCACGGCAAGCAGCGCCAGCGATTTATTGCGAGACACCGCAACATCAAGATCTCGGTATGCCGCGAGCGCAGCGACCACGTCTTTAACGATTCGGTAGGTTTCGTCTTCAATGTGGGCGCGTACGTGAGTTAATGCCTGTTCGTAGGCTTCTCTGCTGCGGATGGCGTGTGCGTGCGGGACGAGCGACATTACTGCTGCAAGTTGGACGTCTGCGACGAGTGCATCCGTGTGTGGGTAGGGGCTTGCGGCAAGGGTGAGTGCTTGTGTTCCTGTCCATCGGGACGTAATGCGGGCTGGTTGTAGTGCGGCATTATCGACGAGGAGACGCCACACTCCTTGACGGTGGTGCACATCTTGTTGGGTGCGATCTGCCAGAATCCGTAAGGCGGCGTGTGGGATCTTGTCTGAACCTTTTTCGACGCACAATGCAGGGTAGCCGCGTACTTCTATGCCGCCTGGGCCACGTCCTTCAACGGTGGTGGGGATGCTGTCGTATGCAGGTGATTCAGGCCATTGGGTGAGCGCAGGGATCTCTGCGATTGTGTGCGTAATATGTTCGGGGCCACCGGCAATGCCAGCAGAGGTTGTGCCGTTTTTGGGTTGGCGTGCAGACTGTTGGGTGTCACGTGCGTGTTGTGCGTGAGCTAATGCTTCACCTACTGCGCCTTTTACTGCACGGCGCACAGCTTCTTGGGCGTCGTGTGCAAGTTTTTGTTGTAGCGCGGTGAGGTTTTTTCCTTCACCGAGTATGTCAACGATTGCACGACGACCGGTGCCGTGCTGGTGGAAAACTTTGAAGGTGACTTGCAGGTGTGCGGGTAGCGATGACTGGTCGAAGGCGTCGTCTGGAATGTCTAGGTATTTGAGTGACCATGCGGCGCGTTTAAATGCTGTTGCGAAGGGCTCTGCCATGTCTCCGGCGCGGGTCATGTCTTCCCATTGTGGCGTGTTTTCTTGTAGCCACTGCGCAATTTTTGCGCCCCAGTCTGGTGCTGGTACAAGTTCGCGACGAATGACTTTGGGTAGAGCGCGGATCGTTGCGATGCAGAGTTCATCTAGGAGCCCGGGGACCATCCAGTCAAAGCCGTGCGCAGATACCCTGTTCAATACTTGAATGGGTACGTGCACGGTTACACCGTCAGCTTCGCTTCCGGGGGAGAACTGATACGTCAAGGGCAGGGTGATGTCGCCTTGCTGCCATGTTTGGGGGAACTGGTCGTCAAGGTCGTGGTCGTGTCCTTGCGGAATGATCACGTCGAGGGAGAAATCTAAGAGGTGTGGTTCGCGCGTGCGTGCACCCTTCCACCATTGGTCAAAGTGGCGTGCGGAGACAACTGTGTCTGGGATGCGTTCGTCGTAGAACGCAAAGAGGGTTTCTTCGTCGGCCATTAAACCGCGTTGCCGTGAACGGGCTTCTAACTCTTCGGCTTGTGCAAGTACTGCCCTGTTGTGGGTGTAAAACTTGTGGTGGGTGCTCCATTCGCCGGCGACTAGTGCGTGACGAATGAACAGGTCGCGTGCCGCTTCAGCGTCAACTTTGGCGTATAGGACGGGACGTTCCGTAACGATAGGTACCCCATATAAGAGTACTTTTTCGTGCGCTATTGCAGCGCCTCGTTTACGTGACCAGTGCGGGTCAGAATATGTTGTTTTGACGATGCCTGCCGCGAGTTCTTCGGCCCATTCTGGTTCGATGCGGGCAACGTCGCGTCCCCATAGGCGTGATGTTTCTACGAGTTCTCCAGCCATGACCCACGCTGGTGGTTTTTTGGACAGTGGAGAACCGGGAAAAATAGCGAACCGTGCGCCGCGCGCACCAAGGTACTCGTTACGGGCCATGCGTTTAGCCCGTTTATCGGCTGCGGTTTCTCGGCCTGTTTTGTGTGCGCGCACTTCGGTTGCTTCTTGCATTCCGATGTGGCTGAGTAGACCGGCGAGCAGGGAACGGTGAATGGTGGTGGCATCCCACACGAATTTTGTGTCTGGTGTGCGTTCGTCTGCGCGTCCACCAGGTGTGATGCCTTGATCTTCAGCGATTTTGTCGCGTAGCGGTTGAGCTTTTCGTACCTGTGATTCGATTCCTAAGCTTCGGGTCATTTCCCGTAGCTGCGCAACAACGTCTTGCCATTCACGAATGCGTAAGAAGTTTAAATATTCTGCCTTGCACATGCGCCTAAATGCAGAGGACGATAGCGCGCGCTGCTGCTGACGGATGTATTCCCACAAGTTCAGGTATGTCATGAAATCTGAGTGACCGTCGACGAACCTGCTGTGGTGTGCGTCGGCGAGGTCACGTACTTCGGTGGGGCGTTCGCGAGGGTCTTGTATGGACATGACCGCAGCGATGATCATGACTTCGTGGGCGACTCCTCGAATTCCACCTTCGACGATCATGCGGGCAAGGCGCGGGTCCATCGGTAGCGTGGCAAGTTGTTTACCAACTGTTGTAAGTGTTGCTTTGCGTGTGGTTTGGCTGTTGCCGCGATATTCGAGTGCACCTAATTCTTGTAAGAGTTGCACGCCGTCGCGGATAGCGCGAGTGTCTGGCGCTTCAACGAAGGGGAAGTTGGCGACGTCGTCTGGGCCGTTGGCAACTCCCACCGAAATCATGTGGAGCAGCACGGACGCGAGCGAGGTGCGCAGAATTTCGGGTTCAGTGAATTCGGGGCGTGAAACGAAGTCTTCTTCAGAATAGAGCCGTATTGCTACGCCGTCGGAGACGCGGCCGCATCGTCCAGAGCGTTGGTTTGCGCTTGCTTGCGAGACAGGTTCGATGGGTAGGCGTTGCACTTTGGTTGACTTTGAATACCGTGAGATACGTGCGGTACCGGGGTCAATGACGTAGCGGATTCCGGGGACCGTCAATGATGTTTCGGCAACGTTTGTTGCCAAGACGATACGACGATGCTGATGCGGGTGGAAGACGCGATGCTGTTCTGCCGCGGAGAGGCGCGCATAGAGCGGCAAGATTTGTGTGTATCCGGGGGTGCGAGGGTCTGTTGCCCGGCTGCCGAGGTGTTGTTCGAGGGCTTCTGCTGTGTCGTGGATGTCGCGTTCTCCGGAGAGGAACACGAGGACATCGCCGGGGCCTTCTAGTTGAAGTTCGTCGAAGGCGGAACATATCGCGGAGGTCATGTCTTGGTCGTCGTCTTCAATGGGGCGGTAGCGCACTTCGACGGGGAAGGTACGGCCAGACACTTCAACTACGGGCGCTAATGGCCGTAGTGGGGTTTGTGCGGTGAGTTCGGCGTCGGTGATGGGTCCGCCTGGCGCAAAGTGACGGGCGAATCGTTCCGAGTCGATGGTTGCGGACGTGATGATGACTTTGAGGTCTGGGCGTTGGGGGAGTAGTCGTGTGAGGTAGCCCAGCAGGAAGTCGATGTTGAGGGAACGTTCGTGGGCTTCGTCGATGATGAGGGTGTCGTAGGCGAGGAGTTGCGGGTCGCGTTGAATGTGAGCGAGTAGGATTCCGTCAGTCATGACTTTGACGAGGGTGCTTTGTGAGGATTCGTCGGTGAAACGCACCTGATAGCCGACGATGTCTCCGAGGGGTGTGCCTACTTCTTCGGCGATTCGTTCTGCGACGGTGCGTGCCGCGATTCGTCGGGGCTGCGTGTGCCCGATCTGTCCTTTGCGGCCGCGGCCGAGCTCTAAAGCGATTTTTGGTAGTTGTGTGGTTTTTCCGGAGCCGGTTTCACCTGCGACGATGACGACTTGGTGTGCGGCAATTGCGGCAGCGATTTCGTCGCGTCGTGCGCTGACTGGTAGTTGTGCGGGGTAGGTGATCGGTGGAACTTCTACCCGCGTGCGTAGTTCAGCGTCGCGTTGCAGGCGGGCGAGGCTGATGTGTGGGGCTTGGTTGCGTGACTGTTGAGCGGATCCGCGTTTTTTGGTGTTGCCTGAGCTGCGGCGTTGCTTGCCGTGGCGTGGGGAACTGTCACGGCCACTACCTGTGTGGTGTGTACGTGCTGCGGATGTGCGGTTGTGTTCTTGCGGGCCTGTCACTCCCTTATTGTCCCTGCCGGAAACCTAAAGACCCAAGTCTTTTACTGTCAGCGCAAAACGGTGCGTTTAAATGCGCGTATTCGCATGCGAAAAGAACAGGACCTTTTCAGCAAAATGTATAAAACGCACCACGGTCGAGTGTGAATGTGCCCACAAACCACGAAAAATACAGGATATTGCGCTGTTTTTGTACCCGACCTCACACCGTGTTTTCTTGTCAGGTGGCTACTGTTGGGAGGGCGACCACTCGAGTCGCACACTGTCAACACGCCGGGCTAAGTGCCAACTCGGTGGACAAAGGGGATTGAATGATCACGTCATCGATCATGCGACGAACATTAGCCGTCGCTATGGCTGCAACTCTTACCGTAGGTATTGCAGCATGCTCATCCGATTCAGCACAGAATGAATCGAAGACCGCCACTCAAGGCGGAAACCTAACTTTCGCTATTGCTGGCGGAAACCTCGAAAACGGTCACATGGACCCGCACGCCAGCCAATTGGACGTGTCAGCGTACGTTATGCGTAACGTTCTTGACTCGCTGGTTGCCTTGGACGCAAACGGTGACCTGAAACCGTGGCTCGCAACAGCATGGACGGTGTCACCTGACGCTAAAACATACGTGTTTGAACTGCGACAGGACGTCACATTCCACGACGGTGAACAGTTCAATGCTGCCGCCGCAGTCGCGAACTTTAACCACATCATGGCGGAAGAAACCGCTTCAGCTCAGGCCCGCGCATTTATCGGTGGGGACCTTTTCGACAAGGCAGAAGCCACCGGAGAGTTCGAGTTAACACTCACGTTGAAAGAACCGTACGCGCCACTTCTGGCAAACCTTTCGACTGCTTTCGTGGGAATGTATTCGCCTAAGGTGCTTGAATCTAAGTCCCAAGACGACATCAAAGCTGGTGGCCCTGACGTTTCTGTCGGTACCGGACCTTTCGTTCTGACTGAACTTTCGCCTAAGAACCACATCACGTTTAGTGCAAACACAAACTATGCGTGGGGTCCAGACGTGAAAACATCATCGGGTGCTTCACTTGCGGAAGGTGCGCCGTACCTCGACACGTTGACGGTTCGTATCGTCCCTGAAGAATCAGCTCGCGTTGGCGCGTTACAAAGCTCGGACGCACAAGTCGCAGTTGACCTCACACCTACCTCAACCGCCCAACTTAACGGGGCGAACATCAACACCACCGCCAGCCCCGGAATCCCATACTCGGTGTACCTGAACTGGTCACACGGTGTGTTTAGCGACCCTAAGGTACGCCAAGCGTTCCAACGCGGAGTCAACATTGATGCTGGCGTGAAAGCAGCATTCGCTAACGAATTCCAGCGCGCATGGTCTGTGCTCAGCCCAACAACACCAAACGCATACGACTCGTCGCTTGAAAACGCGTGGCCGTACGACGAAGCCGCAGCGAACACACTCCTTGACGAGGCCGGGTGGACGGAACGCGACGCAGAAGGCTACCGCGTGAAAGACGGTAAGCGCCTTTCCGCTGAGTGGCTTTCCTGGTTGCCGTTCCCAGATGAACGTCAAGCACTCGTCAACTTTATGGTTGATGACCTCAAGAAAATTGGTTTTGAACTCACACACAGCGCTGTTGAAGGCCCGGAATATAGTGCCCGATACGCTGACGAGAACGGCCTCATTCTTGACTTTGACCTCACCGACTGGAGTTTTGCGTCACTCGACGCTGACGCACTACGTCAACACTTGCACACCGGTGGCTTCCAAAACGCAACAACTGTTTCTGATGAAAAGTTGGACAGCACCCTCGATGAGGCAGCATCAACAACAGACGCAGGCGCACGTAAGCAAGCCTACGCGGACGTACAACAGTGGAACCTGAACGAAGTTGCGGTTGTACCCGTGTACTTATCTCAGTTCACAACAGCATCACTGCCAAGCGTTTCAGGACTCACCTATGACGCTTATGGGTGGCCGCTCTTCGCTGGAGTTAGCCTAAACCCATGACCGCTCAACGCCGCAGGGCGTTACGACAGGCGGGGGCCGGCATCACCACGTTCCTTGGTGGTGCCGCCCTCGTGCTGTGGGGTGCAGTGACTCTCGCCTTTTTGGTGTTGAAGCTGGTCCCCGGCGACCCAGTGGATGTCATGTTGGGTCCGCTATCGAGTGCCACTCCACAAGCCCGCGAACTCATCAGAACTGACCTCGGTTTAGACAAGCCAGTCGTTGAGCAGTACGTCAGCTACATTGGAAAAGTTTTCACCGGCGATCTGGGTGTTTCCTACCAGCTCGGCACACCAGTAATCGAAGTCCTGCGCGAACACGCCACCTCAACGTTCGCTTTAGCGTGCACAGCTTTAGCGTTCGCGTGCGTGCTCGCTGGAGTGGGAGCAGTACTATCACGGCGTGGAATAGCGCGAAAATTCTTTGACTTCATTGAACTGTTAGCTGTGTCCGCACCAGTTTTTTGGACATCGCTTA
This sequence comes from Timonella sp. A28, assembly GCF_051200815.1. GTDB lineage: Bacteria > Actinomycetota > Actinomycetes > Actinomycetales > Cellulomonadaceae > Timonella. Next base: position 2,188,798 of record NZ_CP195159.1, read on the forward strand.
TTTTGGCGGCAGTGTTTTCCTACCAACTTGGCTGGTTCCCCATCATCGGTGGCAGCGAATTTTCTCGCCTCATCCTGCCCGCCTGCGCTATGGCACTACCCATCGCTGGTGTGCTCGCACAAGTGTTGAGGCAAGGCTTAGACGCAGCAGAATCTGAACCATTCGCAACAACTGCCCGAGCGCGAGGACTATCGCGGATGCGCGTGACTACACGCCACACCATGCGGCATGCCAGCCTTGGCGCTCTCACCTTAGGCGGGTTCATGTTCGGTTCGCTGCTAGGCGGTGCCGTACTCACCGAAACCGTATTTGCCCGCCCCGGCTTAGGGCGCGTCACCCTAGACGCAATACTTGGACGTGACCTGCCCGTCGTCATGGGGATTGTCGTATTTTCTGCCCTCATTTTCATTGTGTTAAACGCAGTAATCGATCTCCTAGGGCTCGCCCTCGACCCGCGATTGCGTGTAAGACAAGCGAGAAACCGATGACATTATTACGTGGCTTAAACAGGTCAACACCCGCCACCGCAGTGGGGGTACGACACCCAGCAACCACAGTAGGGCTCGTCTTCGCAAGCCTCATGCTGCTCCTGCTTACCTGCGCAGCCTTCTTCCCGCACATGCTCACAACAGGCGACCCCACCGCAACCAACGCAATGAACGTCCTCGCACACCCCAGCGCAGAACACTGGTTTGGTACAGATCAATCAGGACGAGACGTATACACGCGCGTCATCTACGGGACAGCCACATCACTACAGGTCGGACTCCAAGCAGTAGGTATAGCTCTCCTCGCCGGTGTGCTCGTCGGAACCCTAGCGGGAATGGCCCCCACATGGTTAGACGCAATCATCGTGCGGTTCATTGAAATCATTATGGCGTTCCCAGAGTTCCTCATCGCACTTCTCGTGGTTGCCATCATCGGTAAAGGGCCAACAGCGGTAGCCCTCGGAGTAACAATCTCTATCATCCCCGCATACGTGCGGCTGGCTCGGATCACAGCCCGCCGACTCAAAATTTCTGGCCCATACGAAGCCTCCCGGCTGCTTGGCGTTCACCCCGCACGCGCAACCATCAGACACATCATGCCAAACGTGAGCGCCACCCTCGTCGGATTAGCTGTCGTTGGGTTCGGTTCAGCAATCGTGTCCGCAGCAGGTTTAAGCTTTTTAGGTTTAGGCGTCCAACCACCAACCCCTGAATGGGGTCTGATGATGTCCGAAGGCAAAAACCAGTTAGCCGGTGGCTGGTGGATCTCCGTCTTCCCCGGGTTAGCGCTCGCCTGCACCGTTATCGCCGTAACCGTGCTGGCCCGTCCACTACAACGATTCTTAGAGGACGGCTAACCATGACACCGCTATTAACCGTCGAAAACTTGAGTATCGCGGCAGGCCAACACACCCTCGTCCACGACGTGTCCTTCACCCTTGAAGCCGGACAGTGCATCGCCCTCGTAGGAGAATCAGGCGCCGGAAAATCCCTCACAGGAAAAGCACTCCTCGGGCTGCTGCCACACGGTGTCCAAACAACCGCCGGAACAGTGCACGTAAACGACCACGTGCTCTACCAAGACGCAGTGCCCTGCCCAGAACGACAATGGCGAAACATACGAGGCCGCACACTAGGTTTCGTCAGCCAAGACGCACTAGTCTCTCTCGACCCGCTGCGCACCATAGGCGCAGAAATAGGTGAACCCCTCACACAACACCAACTCGTGAACTCACCGGCGGAACGCAACCGCGAAGTAACCCACCTCATGCAACGCGTGCACATCCCCAACCCCGAACGCCGCATCACCATGTACCCGCACCAACTATCGGGAGGGCTGCGGCAACGCGCACTCATCGCCTCAGGGATAGCAGCGCAACCACACGTACTGATCGCCGACGAACCAACAACAGCCCTCGACGCACACGTGCAAGCCCGGATCCTCACCCTGCTAGAAGAAATCAAAAACTCAGGCACCGGGATAATCATGATCTCCCACGACCTAGCCGCAGTAGCGCAACTCGCTGACTATGTGCTCGTCATGAAAGACGGCGGCGTCGTAGAACACGGCCCCACCCAAACTCTCTTCAACGCGCCACAACACCACTACACACAAGAACTCATTGCCGCACACCCAGACGCACAACCCATACGCATCGCAGAACGCCCCATCGACGAGTCGCACACTGTACTGTCCGCAGACAACCTCACCGTCACATACCGGCAGCCACACGGGAAAACATTCACCGCATTACATGACGTGTCACTGACCGTACGAGCAGGCGAAACCTTAGGGCTGGTAGGAGAATCAGGCTCCGGAAAATCCACGCTTTCCCGGCTACTCCTAGCCATAGAACACCCCGAACACGGTCACGTCCGCCTTGGTGAAGACATGTGGAATAGCGCCCACATGAACGTGTCAGAACGACACCGCAGAAAACGTAGAGGGACCATTCAACTCGTCGCGCAAGACGCCTACTCGACGATGAACAAACGCTGGACCGTCGCGCACATAATCGCTGAAGGCATCCAACACGAATCCCTACGAGGACTATCACGCGCCAACAAAAAACAGGCGATCCGCGATCGCGTTCACGCGCTCATGCAGTCCGTAGGTTTGCCCGAAGAATATGCGCAACGCACACCCCGACAACTCTCCGGTGGGCAACGCCAACGAGTCATCATCGCCCGCGCCCTCGCCGCACAACCACACATTCTCGTGTGCGACGAACCTGTCTCCGCGCTAGACGTCACCATCCAATCGCACATCATGCACCTGCTAGCGCACATCCAAGCCGAAACAGGAGTGGCCATCGTATTCATCAGCCACGACCTAGCAGTAGTAAGACAACTAGCCCACACCATAGCAGTGCTCAAAGACGGAAAACTTGTGGAATACGGTCCCAGCGACCACATCTACGACAACCCACAACACCCGTACACGACAGAACTGATCGCCGCCGCACGCCACAGCCTGCACTAACACGCAACCAGTGGAGGAAACTCAAGACAACTGGCGCACAAGACAAGAATTTCTGGGATTGTTATAGGTACTTATGTGATGGCACTGAGGAGGAGCATAAGTGACTACACACCACCCCGCCCCACAACAGCCCGGCGAACGAGCTCAAGCAGGTCTAGAAGCGTCAGGCATCGGCTACACACTGACCGAACACGGTCCCGTGAACTCCCTCGAAGAAGCCGCCGCCGCACGCGGACTCCTGCCCCGCGACCTCGTCAAAACACTGGTTGTCCGTATCTCTGAAGGCAACTACGTATTCGTGCTCGTTGGAGGAGACCGCACAATTTCATGGCCTAAATTCCGAAAACACATGGGCCTCTCACGCATACACATGCCCGACGCCCAAGAAGCATACGAAGCAACAGGGTACGTGCGCGGAACAATCACCCCCTTCGGCGCCACACACCCCTGGCCCGTCATCATCGACCAAGCACTCGTCGGGCGAATGGTTTCTATCGGGGCTGGTGAACACGGTAAAGCAGCAACAGTCCTCACCGACGACATGGCACACGCACTCAACGCCGACATCGCAGACGTCACCGAACTCAACGATTAACAGCAGGGTGACAGGCAGGTGAAAGTTGAATTCCAGAAAGCATAACGTTTTGGTTTCGGCGCAAGATAGGAAGGATCATAGTCGCCTGCCCACGGGGGAGTGATGTCTGCACGACGCACGTGGCCGTCCATACTCATAGCTTCACTCATAGCGGTGCTGGGAACCGTGCCAAACGCTAGCGCACACACCAGACAACCCATCCACGCTGAAGCAACAACATACACAGCCAACAGTGAAGACCCCAACGACAGCCCACAAGCACAAGGCCCAAACCCACACGACGACACCTCACCATCTCGTCGTAACTCACCAAAAGTTGGCCAAGCTGACGCGCCCCCAAAAGAAGCGGTCGAAACCTACCAAAAACTCATCTCGAAAACCGCTGCTGCCGCCGACGAAAAACTCAACCGGCCAGAAGTCGTCGCCTTAACCGCATGGCTCCTAGGAGACTGGTCAACCTTTGACGGGGACTACGGAAACGGGCAACTCCCCGACCAATACTTAATGGACTTACTAACAGCGCCCGGACACAAACTACGGCACGACGCAGCAATCATGTTTGACATGATGTCAGTCGATTTTTCAAGCACGTTTGGGCGCTCGCTGAAACTTACTGATTCGTATCGCACCCTTGAAACGCAGTACGTACTCAAAGCACAAAAACCATTTTTGGCGGCCCGGCCCGGCACCTCAAACCATGGGTGGGGTCTCGCCGTTGATATTGCTGGCCCCGAAGCCAGCTTTGGCACAGAGGAACGACAGTGGCTTGTCGACAATGGATGGAAGTACGGCTGGTTTTCGCCAACGTGGGCGCACCCTGATGGGGTAAAACCAGAATCGTGGCACTTTGAATATATGGGCACAAGCGCAGCGGCTTGGCCGCACGATGAGACCACGCTTGATCGGCTTGATGAGTTGTCAGGTGATCCCACTCAAGGGATTTTCAATGAAAAGCACGAAAAGAAAACTGATGAGAGCGAACCGGCAGAAGAAATAGACGCATAAAAGTTGAATGCGCGGTTTGAAGCGCTCTGGGGGTGCTGCTGTAGCTGCATGACTCTTGCTCTCTTCTGTCGAAACCCGACTCTATATCACCCGACATCTCCTACTCTGGGGGGATTGCACTTTTTGCACTTAGCGCTATAGTGATGAAATCGGGCATAAAACTGCAGAAAGGATTTCAAATGAGACACTCGCGGCGCACTGGATGCGCTCTTGTAATCACTTTGCTTTTGTCGGGTTTACTTGCTTCACCAGTTCAAGCTTACCCAACCTATGGATGAGAAGAGCATTCAGGAAATTGGAGAGCAATTTAAGGCGGAACTCCAAACAATTGAGCACGCAGGGTTTGATCTTCCCGCGAGCGCAAGAGTTTTCAGCTCAAGTCCAAAACTTAAAACGAGCCCAGAGGTTGCTAGAGAACTCTCTGCAGAACTGGTTGAGGCGCAAAAGGATAAAGAGAAGAGACGAGCGGATGGTCTCCAAATCTTGTCGTCGAAAATCGAGTTGGTTGACGCTAGGGAAATAGGCGATAAAGGTAAGAGCGATAAAGTTGTCGCTTTCGAATATCTTTACACTAGGGAAATGCCGGGAGTCGTAGGGGCTGATGCGTGGCAGGAAATGGCTGAGTATGAGTTGACAATCGACACTACAACGAACGTTGTAAAGGGTCTGATTGCGAAAGACGATAGCTATTACGAAGCCATACAAACCGATGAGGTAGCCCCGAACTCGGGGCTTGGATCTGCAGATATGCCATCTAGCGAGTTCTCAAGCTTTTGAAGCAGACGGTTGGAAAAAGTTCGGTTATTGGAAAAGCAATAACGCGTGGTGGAAGTTGGGAAACGTTCCATTCTGAGGATAAGAAGAATGTCCCTGTTACCGAATTGTCTACGAACGGTCGCACATGGTACGCACACAATATTTAGTGGTGTTGTCGCTGTTCACAGCGACTGTTGTTGCGGGGTGTCAACAAGCATCATATGAAGGGTGTTCAGGACCTGGCGGTGAAAATGTAGCTCAGGTCGTGTCTACAATGCTTGACGCTGTCGAACAACAATCCTCTAACGAACTATGCTCCTTGTTCCAAGTGCCCTCGCCACAAGAAGAAGCTGATGCGTTGCTGGTACAGATGCAACAAAGTATCGCTGAACATGGGGGACGAGAATCTATTGCGATCACTCAGGTAGACCAAGGCGGTAGCTCAAAAGAATTTGAGATGACTGACGCTGATGGGAAAGTCTTCGCAGAGTTCTCAATTTTCCAAAATTCTGGCCGCGAGTTTCTGAGCATTTCAGTGGAGAACTTTACGGAGGCTCAATGAGTTTTGAGTCAAAGAACAGCCTGTATCTCAACATCGTGTTGAGATACAGGCTGTTCGCTTTATATCCACGGATATGACAATAGGGGCTACTTTTGTGCCTGTTCGAGGTCAGTAATCAACTCGTCAAGGGTTTGTACAACGCGGTCTCGCTCAGCCTCAATTTTGGCTAGTTCTTCGCCAGTAAGGGTGTGCGAAAGATCATCAAACTTTTTCTTGGCTTCTTCAAGGTCTGCTTGCGCATTAGCTGCTAGCTGCTCTGCATCGGCTTTTTTGTCTTCGAGGGAAGTTAACGCATCGCGTGCTTCTGTGGCGGCGTTTTGTGCGGAGGTGGTTGCGTCTTCAACGCTAAATTGTGCGGCATCAGAGAACGCTTTAGCTTCAGCAATGAGTGTGCTGCCTTGATCCGCGATGGTGTTGATCTGTTCACGCGCATCGTTCAAGATTCCGGAAATATCGGATTGTGCTGACTCAACTTCAGCTTCGAATTCTGCACAACCGGTAAGGACGAGGCCTCCGGAAGCTAATGCGATGCTGAGGCCAACTGTGGTGGCTACGTTTCGTAGCGAGAACTTATTCTCACGTGTCATGTTCTCCATTGTGCAACTCCAATGTGTAGGCATCAATAGCCATGTGGTGAGGAGTTGTGCGGATTATGCGTTGAGGTGTTTGTGGAGCAGATCTAGCCGGTGCTGCATTTTGTGTAACAGCAACGTCAGCTGTGGCTCGTTGGTAGGGACAGTGGCGAGTGCATGAGCGAGTTCTGCTCGGGCGGCTTCAACTGAAGTGAGCGCGTAGACGTAATAGTCTTCGATGAGGGATGTTTCGAAGGGGTCAGCGTGGTATGCGAATTGGATCGCATATTGGGCGTATGCGCTTGCATGCATGGCGGCATCAATCGCCGATTCGAGGGTTGCGCGTTCTGCCGCTGTGAAAGATGAAGCGCTAGCGCCGATAGCTGACGGCAAAGCAGAAGCACGGTGCGAGGATACGGTTGGGGCATCACCGGTCATGGTTTGTGCGTGCGCTATTGCGGGCACAAACGGAATCGCGAGGGCGAGAAGCCCTGCTGTGAAGCGAGTCGACGATGACGGCATATAACGATTATGTAACGACTCCTGCGTGAAGGGAAACATTACACCCACTTTTTCCGTCAATAATTACGAAAAGAACACAAAAATATAATGCACAGGCACTCTGCTTTATCTGAGGTCTCGTGCACCGCATACAGCACGTTCACGCTGAGCTGGGTTAACTTTGATGCATGCGTATACTCCACACGTCCGATTGGCATATCGGACGCACACTGCACGGCGTTGACCTGCTCGAGTATCACGCCGCCTATTTTGACCACCTCGTCGACCTTGTCGTGGACCAAGGCGTAGACGCAGTGCTCGTAAGCGGAGACATCTACGATCGGGCTATCCCACCCGTTGATGCAGTCGAACTGTTATCGCACACATTGGCGCGACTCACCGAACACAGCCACGTGATACTCACACCCGGCAACCACGACTCTGCTATTCGACTCGGTTTCGGTGCACATCTCATGCGCTCAAACTTGCACATTCGCACCCAACTGAAGAACATCACCACCCCAGTAGCCCTCACCGGGGAACACGACGAAACAGTTCACGTGTATGCCCTGCCATACCTTGACCCAGACGCAGCCCGCCCACACCTCACAACGGACGACGAAACACCAGCCCGCAGCCATGAAGCAGTCATGCGCGCAGCAATGGACCGCATACGCGCTGCACACAGCAGTTCCGCAACGCACGTGCCAATGATCGTTATGGCACACGCTTTTGTGACAGGTGGAGAACCAAGCGAATCCGAACGCGACATCAGAGTAGGCGGAGTTGATTCGATACGCGCAGGCGTATTCGCCGGCATCGACTACGGCGCATTGGGTCACCTACACGGACCACAACAGGTATCGACAACCCCACACATGCGCTATTCAGGCTCACCTCTGGCCTTTTCTTTCTCCGAAATGAACCACAAAAAATCTACTGTGCTCCTAGATATGGACCGCACGGGAATAGTCGGCGAACCCACTCTCATCCCAGCGCCCGTCCCTCGAAAACTGCACGAACTCACCGGCACAATGGACGAACTGCTTGACTCACGCACCGACCCACACGTCAACGACTGGCTGCGCATTTACGTCACCGACCAGCAGCGTCCGCACGACATGAACGCCACACTTAAAAAGCGTTTCCCACACGCCCTCGTCATGCAGCACACACCAGCAGCAACCGACCGTAGACCCAAAGAATCAATCCTAGTAACCACACACACCAACCCAAGCGACGTGGCAGTACAGTTCGTTACGGAAGTCACCGACAGAAGCCCGAGCAGCGAAGAAATCGCTGTCCTGAACCAAGCATTAGATGCCGTGCGAGCAGCAGAAAGAAGCGCCTAACATGCAGCTCCACCACATGGCCTTAAGCGCAATCGGTCCTTTCGCGACGGAACATCACATCGACTTTGCAACGCTCTCCGCTTCTGGCCTTTTCCTTCTTGAAGGGCCCACCGGCTCGGGAAAATCCACAATTATCGATGCCATTGTTTTTGCACTGTATGGAAAAGTCGCATCAAGCGCAACAAGCGACGATCGCATCCGATCAGCATACGCAGACGACACCGACGACAGCTACGTCGACCTCGTCTTTGAAACAACACACGGGATCTTTCGGGTCACCCGACACCCCGAACGAATGCGACGCAAAAAACGAGGCACCGGGTTCATCAAAGAACAAGCGCACGTCAAACTGTGGAGACTCAGCACCACCGATCTCGAAACATACATCAACACATGCCGAACCGCCCCCACCGCACACGCGACACTACATCTCACAGTTGGTGAACTGCGCTCGCAGCGCATGGACGAAACAGGCGCAGAAATTACGCGAATAATAGGGCTGGATCGTCACCAATTCGTACAAACGATTGTGCTACCCCAAGGCGAATTCGCTAATTTTTTGCGCGCCCAGCCTGAAGACCGCAGGCAACTTTTACAAAAAGTATTCGGCACCGAACTCTACGAAAAAACCCAAGAACAACTCGCCGCAATGAAACGAGACGCCGAACGCGACGTCGCATCGAGTCTGCAAAAACGACGCGAAGCGGTCCTCGCATTTCACCAAGCAGCCGGCACCCAACACGATGACATCGATGCCCTCATCGCAGGTGACGACCACGAACTATACGACCACGTGCGCAGCGAACTGAAGCGCACCCGCGACAACGCAGAAGACGCAGAAACACACAGAATAATATTGGCCGGCGCAGAACGCAGCGCTCACACACTCTACGAACAGCACAACACCACGCAACAACGCATTGAGCAGCGTAACCAGCTACGTATACACAGCGCAGAACTCAATGAACAGGTGCCTGACATACAGCGAAAACAGGTCGCGCTGAAAGCAGCACAACGTGCAACATACGTGAGTTCAGTGCTAGAAGCAGCGCAAGAAGCTCGTCAACACGCACATCATGCGTTAACCGAGTTCTTAAGCGCTGTAGAAGACGCACAAGAATATGCAGACCTGCCACACGTGGACGGCGACTTGCCGTTACAAGATCCCTTCGCAACTCCTGCGCAACGCAGCACCGTGAGCCTATTTGAACGCACCTTCACCGACAACAAAAATGTGCTGGTTACGCAACGCGACGCTGCACAACAGCAACAAGGTCAACTCGTTGAACTCGTTCGTGTAGAACAGAACATCCCCCAGCAAGAAAAAACGCGTGACAACGACGCCCGCGCGGCCCAACAAGCAGCAGATACGTACGCTCGTCTGGAATCCTTAGTGGTGGACCGGCCTGCGCGTCGGGCAAAACTGGATAAAAAGCATCGTGAACAGCAGAAACAAGCTGCCAATGAAGAACTGTATGCAACAGCAGTGGCTCATGCAGAAGACAATATTGAACGATGGGATCTGTTCAGCCAAGCAGAAAGCGAAGCGAACACATCACAAGAACACGTCAGCGCATGTGTTGCAGTTGCTCAGCACGCAGCAGACCATGAACACGCACAAAGGCAAGCATGGTTGACGCACATCGCTGGAGACCTCGCGCAAGAACTTGAACCAGATCAGCCCTGCATGGTGTGCGGGTCAACAACCCATCCAGCACCAGCGCAGCGAGATGAAAACGCGACAACACAAGAAAACGTCGCCGAAGCTGAAACACAACGCAAAGCAGCAGAACGGGACCTTGCCGAAGCGCAAAGCCAACTAGCCGCAGCGCAAGAACGAGTAGCAGGTTTACGCAAGCACATTACAGGCGCTAACCGTGAAGAAGCCCAAACACGCCTCGACGAAGCGCAAGCTGCCTTGACCGCAGCACGTGAAGCCCAAACCTTAGCGCACGACGTGGAACAGCAACTCAAAGACTTCGACGCCGAAACAAGCGACCTTGAAACACAAAAATCTGTTGCTGCTCAAGAAGAAGCAACCTGCGCCGCCCGCGCCGATGAGCAAACACGAGTCATCGACGAACAGAAAAAACGCATTCATGACGTTGTGCACGAGTTCAACCCCACCACAACCACCACCAGTAGCGTAGAGGAGCTACAGCATCTGTTACATGTACGGGCTCAGAAACTGTCAACGCTCATTGAGGCCATTGAAGAACGGGCGCGCGCCAATCACACTGTTACAACGCGTGAATCTGAGGTGCAACGCACTCTTACAGAACACGGCTTTACCGACGAACAAGAAGCACGCAACGCCGAACTCCCACAACATGAGCGTGAAACCTTAGAACACAACATTGTGGCTTTTGAGCAACGTCGTGTAACACTGCATACACAACTGAACGATCCTGTTCTTGTTGACCTTCCAGAAGCTCTAGACGTTAACGTCGCTGAGTTGCATGAGGCATGGCAGACAGCGCAAGCGCGCCATACAGACGCGCAAAACACAGTGCACGAGTTGGCGTTGGTGCATGACAACACGAATAAGCGGGCAGAAGCGCTTGAAGAAATACTAAAAACTGTTGCCAAGACATATGCTGCCGTGGCCCCTGTGTTACGAATGGCTGGAGTCGTCAACGGCAATTCCAGCGACAACACAAAACGTCTGACACTTGCCACCTTTGTGCTTATGCGTCGTTTCGAAGATGTTGTTTCGGCAGCAAACAGTCGCCTCGTGATGATGTCCGATGGCCGTTATGAACTTGAGCGCTCAGATGAGAAAGAAGACGTCCGAAGCCGTAAAACAGGGCTTGCTTTACGGGTTATCGATCACAACACAGAGACGTCTCGTGACCCACGCACCTTGTCCGGTGGGGAAACTTTTTATGTTTCTTTGTGCCTTGCTCTTGGCCTCGCAGACGTCGTAACGGCAGAAGCCGGTGGTATCGAACTAGGAACGTTATTTGTTGATGAAGGGTTTGGCAGTTTGGACCCGCATACGCTCGATGCCGTGGTACAGGTACTTGGCTCTTTGCGCGACGGGGGACGAACCATCGGGGTTGTTTCACACGTGGAAACTCTGAAGCAGACGATTCATGACCGTATTTCGGTAAGCCAACTATCGCAGCGAGGATCCACTTTAACTGTTCTTGCATGATGCGCCCGTTGCATTCACGCACGTCAGAGAATTAAACGTTTGATGTGTAAGACAGTTCAGCGCGCATAATGGAGCGTTCACTACTATTTTTTAGATTAGATAACACTAGGTTCCGACCTTTCGGCCAGGAGGAAGCATGGCACGCACGACGAAGTCCACGCCCAAAAAGCGTGAACAATGGTCCGGCCAAGCAGGATTCATCTTTGCAGCCATCGGGTCTGCGGTCGGCCTGGGAAACATATGGAGATTCCCCGGCGTAGCATACGAGAACGGTGGAGGCGCATTTATCCTGCCTTACCTGATCGCATTGCTCACCGCAGGTATCCCCATTCTTTTTATCGACTACGCGTTGGGTAACCGTTTCCGCGGTGCCCCACCCACGGTTTTTCGTCGTATCCGTAAAAAATTTGAATGGCTCGGCTGGTTCCAAACCATCATCTGCTTCGTGATCATCCTGTATTACGCAGTCATCATCGCGTGGGCTGGTAGCTTCGCCTTCTTCTCCCTCGACTTACGCTGGGGAGACGACGCCAGATCATTCTTTACCAACGACTACCTTCAAGTAACACAAGAAGTAGGCGACGTTGGCGCGTTCGTGCCACACATCTTATTTGGGCTGCTCGCAGTATGGATCGTCACCCTGCTGATCCTCGGATTCGGTGTGCAAAAAGGACTGGAACGCACAAACATCGTGTTCATTCCGCTCCTCGTTGTTTTATTTGCAGCACTCGTGATTCGCGCGCTCTTCCTCCCCGGCGCAATGGACGGTCTCAACGCATTATTTACCCCGCATTGGGCTGCGCTCGCTGACCCGCAAGTATGGCTTGCCGCGTATTCGCAGATTTTCTTTTCGCTATCCATTGCCTTCGGCATCATGATTACGTACTCGTCGTACATTAAAAAGCGGTCAAACCTTACAGGACCGGGGCTTGTAGTCGGGTTCGCTAACTCATCATTTGAGGTACTTGCAGGCATCGGCGTATTTTCCACGCTTGGGTTTATGGCCCAACAGCAAGGCATATCCATTGCAGACATGGACGACATTAAAGGTGTCATGCTGTCCTTTGTCACCTTCCCATCAATCGTGGCGAGCATGCCCGGCGGAAGCATCTTCGGCTTCTTATTCTTTGCCTCCTTGGTACTAGCCGGACTCACCTCGCTTGTTTCACTACTCCAAGTTGTGTCAGCAAGTTTCCAAGACAAATTTGGGTGGGACGCACGCCAAGCAGCAGTGCGAGTCGGAGCAGTCTCAGCAGTCCTATCAATCCTGCTCTTCGCTCGTGAAGATGGTTTATTCATCCTCGACGTAGTAGATAAATGGACGAACGAAATCGGAATTGTCGGATCAGCGATCGCCATGCTCGTGGCCTTGCTGGCCTTCGGCATGATCCCAGTATTGCGTGATCACCTCAACGCACACTCCAGTTTCCGAATCGGAAAAACATGGCAAGTTCTTGTCTCCATCGTCGTCCCTGTGGTGCTTCTTTGGATGATGGCAGCTCAAATTCAAAGTGTCGTGGGGACGCCGTATAGCAACAACCCAGTCTGGTTCAACACACTGTATGGCTGGGGAGCAGTTGCCTTCATCGTCCTCGCCGCAACAATTATGACTCTTGTGAAATGGAAACAATCACCAGACGAATTTGTGCCAGAACCGACCCTGCCCAACGAGCGCATCTACGCCAAGAGCATTCAAGCAAACACACAAGGAGAAAACTGATGACGCCCATAGCAATCGTCACGTTGATCGTCTCTATTGTCGTGCTATGGGGCGGACTTGCAGCAGCAGTCATCCATTTAAACGCCTATGACAAGAAAACAGGCGAACACGACTTCGAAGAATACGAAGACCACACCACATAACCGACGGATACTCATTAAGAGCGCAGCCAGTCATGGCTGCGCTCTTAACTTTTTGACACAAACTTACCCACAACACTGTGTGGACCAGTAACGGGGAAACGGTCTCGATTTCGTTCAAGTTTGGCTGTACCTGCCGCGCCCAAATCAACGCCTAGGACGTCTGCAAGACGAATCAAATAAATGAATACGTCAGCGAGTTCTTCGCCGATACGCTCTCGTCTTTCCGGTGAAGAGAACTCTTCAACCACAGCGTCTTCTCTCAACCACTGCACCAATTCAGCGACCTCGCCAACCTCACCCATTAACGCTAAAAGTAAAGACTTGGGGTCTTGGAACTGCGGCCAATCACGTTCGACGGAGAACTCGCGAACCTGCTCAGTGAACGCTGCAATGTCAGTCATGATCTCTACACTGCCATAGAAGTTCGCATAGACGAACTTGTACCTTCAGCCTCCCAGAAGCAGCATTGTGCAATGGCTTGGAAGAATGTACACAGCCGCAACAAGGCGCCAGCCCCTCCAAGCTAAGGAAAGTCACATGACTGAAACGCACAGCCCTCCAGATAGCTTTTCATCATCGAACGTACCTGCGCCCACCCCCAAACAAATCAAAAAATGGCGTAACTATCTTGCCGACGAACAAGCAGAAGGTGCGGTCTATCGAGATCTTGCTAGTCGTAAGACCGGAGAAGAACGAGAGATCCTCCTCGCATTAGCTGACGCAGAAAAACGCCACGAACAACATTGGCGTGACCTGCTTGGCCCACACATCGGTAAACCCTTAAAAGGTTCCAAGCGCACACGTATGCTGGGCTGGCTGGCTCGACGCTTTGGAGGAGTCTTTGTTTTGGCTTTAGCCCAGCAAGCAGAGGGCCGCACCGCATATGAAGCGGACGCTGATGCGCCAGCAAAAATGCTTGCAGACGAACGGATCCACGGTGAAGTAGTGCGTGGTCTGGCTACTCGCGGCCGCCAACGTATTTCAGGAACTTTTCGGGCAGCAATATTTGGGGCGAATGACGGGCTGGTGTCTAACCTTGCGCTGATCTTAGGTATTGGAGCGTCGGGGGCATCACACGGAACAGTTTTATTGTCTGGTTTCGCTGGGCTGCTCGCTGGTGCTTTATCTATGGGCGCGGGTGAGTATGTTTCGGTGAGTTCCCAGCGCGAACTGCTGGCCGCAGAGAACCCATCACCGAAAGCATCACAAGCAATTGGTGATCTTGACGTTGATCAAAACGAATTGGCGTTGGTGTATAGGGCGCGCGGCATGAGTAGCAACGATGCCGAAACGCATGCCAAAAACATGATTGCGAATTTCACCGCCCACACAAAACTTGCTGAAGACGCAGAGCATGACAAGCATGAAGCAGTCGGTACAGCGTGGGGTGCTGCGATTTCGAGTTTCTTCTTCTTCGCGTCCGGCGCGCTCATTCCGATTTTGCCGTACATGTTTGGCCTCGATGGCTTACAAGCAGTATGGGTGGCATCAGCACTGGTAGGTGTCGCACTGATCCTCACCGGAACGAGCGTCGGAGTGCTTTCAGGATCATCGCCTTTGCGTAGGGCAATACGCCAGCTCGCTATCGGTTTTGGTGCCGCGGCAGTGACCTATGTGTTGGGTCTCCTCTTTGGAGCGACCATCGCATAAATCGTGTACGTATACGTGAAGGGGCTAGGCGGTATCCGCCTAGCCCCTTCATCGTTGCTTAATTTACTGCTCTGTTTTGTTGGCAGCGTTTGTGACGAGTTCAGCGATATCGACACCGGTGAGCTGCTTGATGATTTGCTGACCTTCAGCAAGTACGTTGGTGACATTCTTTGATACGGCCGTTGCACCGTCAGTTGAAATAACGGTCATGCCTTGAATGTTGCCAACTGGCTCTGCAGCGGCACGAACAATATCAGGGAGACGCTCAATGAGCTCTTGAACAAGCGCGGCTTCGCCATACTTCTTGAGTGCTTCTGCTTTTGCATCGGTTGCGGCAGCTTCTGCACGACCCTCAGCTTCAATAGCGTAAGCGCGTGCTTCACCTTCTGCTTTGATACCTGCGGCAAGTGCTACTTGGCGGTCACGGTCTGCTTCACCTTGGCGGCGGACAGCTTCTGCGGCAGCTTCTGCGTCTTGAATTGCAGCGGTCTTGTTGGCTTGTGCGATGGTTGTTCGCTTGAATGCGTCCGCTTCAGTTTGCGCGTTTGTGGTGTCACGAGAAGCGTTAGCAGCCTGAACTTTCGCGTAAGCGTCTGCTTCTGCCGGTTTACGAACCGAAATGTCGAGTTCTTCTTCGGTGACTTTAGCCTGCTCAGCAAGTGCTTCACGTTGTTGCGTTGCGACGAGGCGGTCTTGTTCCGCGCGTGCGAGTTGTCCTGCAGCTTCTGCTTCAGCGTTCGCCTTGTCAGTTTCTGCTTTGATGGAGGCTTTTCGGAGGTCAAGGGCTTTTTGGCGTTCAGCGATTTGCTCAGATGCGTCGATGACCGCGAATTCGGAGGCTCGTTTAGCTTCTGCTTCAGAGACTTCAGCGATTTGGCGGGCGCGTGCTGCTTCTGCACGACCTAGGTTGGCAAGGTAGTCCGAACCTGGTGTGGAAATGTCAGAGATGTTGAGGAGGTCAACTTGTAGGCCTTGCTCGGCGAGGTCTGCTTTTGTTGATTCAACAACGCGGTCTGAGAGGCCCTTGCGGTCGGAGATGATCTGCTCGATCGTCATGTCACCAACGATGGAGCGCAGTGAGCCTTCAAGGGATTCTTTAATGATTTCGGTGAGGAGTTCTTGTTGTGACAAGAAGCGCTGTGCTGCCCTGCGTACGCCTTCTTCGTCGCCGCGTACTTTGAAGTTGATGGACGCTTTAATCGCAATTTTGATGCGGTTTTTGTCTACGCCTTCAACGGTAATTCCGATTTGGCGTTGTTCGAGCGAAAGACGGAAGCCTTGTTGGAGGATAGGCCACACGAATACGCGTCCACCGATGACGACTCGCTGGTTAGCGTCTGCTGATGCTGCTCGTCCGGCACCGCGCCCGACGATAATGAGCGCTTCGTTTGGTGGTACTCGGCGCAGCCGCTTTGCAATGAATGCTGTTACTGCAAAGAGTGTGATGACGAGCGCTATAACAGCGAAAATGACAATGTTTGGGTCGTCCATGAGTCAGCCCTGAGTGGGCGTTCCTTTCGGTAGAGGCGGGCAGTGTGCAGCTCGGTTTCACTGTGACTTGTGTGAAACCTTGGTGGGGCGCGCTTCCTGTATGGGGAGGCGTTTATTCGGCAGGGGTATGTGGCGCGGTGGAGCTTACGGGCTCAACACACACGCGGGATCCAGCATGAGAGATGACGACGATTCGGGTGCCTTCGGTGATGGGGTGGTGCGCCCATGCGAGTCGGCGTTCTAGTTCGTTTGGATCGTCGAGGGACACTTCACCATGTGATGCGGAGATGTCTGTGGTGGCGATTCCTTGTAGTCCGACGATGATTCTTGGTGCAGTGTCGTCGGAGTTTTTGAGTCGCTTAATCAAGAGGTGCACTATGGCTAGCACGCATATGCCGGCTAGTCCTGAAAGGATGAAAGTCCAGTGCAAGGGTAGTTCGGCAGAAGTTGTGATGACTCCTACGGCCCCAAAGACAGTTAACCCTGCCCCTAGCGTTGTGCCGGAGAAAATGCCATCTGCAAAGTCAAAGATTTCCCCGAGGAGCATCGAAAAAGAGAGTAATACTAAGCCGATAGACCCGATAAGGATAAACGTGAACATGCGTGATCTTTCACTAAGCTCTATGAAGTGCTCTTACTGTACTGGATAACGCATAAAGTGTGAATTTAATTGTTTTCGCATGGTGTTAGCGTCGGGTGCGTAAGACTATCTGGCCGTCTTGAAATACCTGTACGCCGGTAACAACGAATGTTCCTTGAGGGGTGCTTACCCGAATAAGGTCGGGTGCAGTTACTTGGCCGGGAGCAATACGGTCAAGTCGTTCGCGTGTCTTGTTAGCTGCATGGATTTTTTCGGCAACGGTAAGCACATCGAGTGGAAACTCAATGCTTGATGTGGTGTGGGGGCTCGCGAACTCATTGTTAACTGGTGCAGCTGCTTCTGTTGTTGCAGCAGGCACATGCGACCTAAGTGGTGGGGTAGGAACAACAGCATGCGAAGCGGTGTATGTGGTTGTGCGAGCGGCCGCTGGTGAGGAGACCGCCGTGGTGTCGCGTGCTTGGTCAAGGGACACGTGAGGTGCGAGTTGCTTGACCCGGTTGATTCGGGTGAGAGGGCTGTGAAGAACAGAACCTCCCGCTAAAGATCCCTCGTATGTGCGTAGAGCAAGGATTGCTTCATTCCTGATTTTTTCTACAGTCACACGCGCATACCCTTGGCCGCGGGCTGGCGTGAACGAGAAATTAGCTACTTGATCGGCGGTCAACCCATCCGGGTGGAGCCGTCCTGTGGTCTCATAATGACGCAATGTAGCAATCAGTAGGTTCATGAAGGAATCAACTGTTGTGGGGTTTACTGCGTCGCGCAGAGAGTAGTTGAGGGGTCGTGCAGTAGTAGCTTGTGTGGAGGTGAGCATGAGCACAGCCTAATGCTCAGATGCAAACGCTGGGAATGGCTAAAAGTGGGGAGTTCTGTCCCCGCTTAGGAGAGCGTTCTCGCTGTTGAGATTAGGCCGATGGATTGAGGTCAATTGTGGTGATTCGTTCGGCCGAATGAGTTGCCGTTTGGGCTTTTAAGAACTTCATTGCCAACAGAGTAATAGCCACTGAACACAACGCAGCAACAACAACAACGAGGAAGCCTTCATGGGCGCCATGCTCGTCAATACGTTTACCAACAAGAGAAGACCCTAAAGCCACACCAACACCTAACGCGGTACTAAGCCATGTGAGTCCCTCAGTGAGTTGCCGCGGCGGTACGACAAGCTGCACAAGGTTATTTCCGTTAATTAAAGTTGGGGAAATCGCCAGACCAGCAACAAACATTGTTGCACCGAGCATCCACAAGTTCGTGGCAACGAAAAATAGTGACGACAACACAGCTAGCGCCACATTGCCGATAACAAAGCGTACCCATAAAGGCGATGCCCACTGGCGTGCGCCATAGAAAAGCCCAGAAACGCAGGAGCCGAGAGCAAAGAGGCCAAGAATGAGCCCCGCCGTTGCTTTTGTTCCTTGTTCTTCAGCAAACGCAAGCGTTGCAACATCAGACGCACCAAAGATAGCGCCCACGCACACAAACACTGCGATAAGGCTGAGGAGCGCAGGATTTCGTAGCACTTTTTGTGATGCGTGCCCAGACTCTTTAACAACAGGTGGTGGCTCTGTGGTTTTTTGTGCCAAGAACCAGAAACCGCCCACAACCATAAGAACCACAGGAACGATAAGTCCTGCGTAGGGGGTTATAGACGTCGCCAATAAGGTCGCTGCGATGGGACCGATCACGAAGATCATCTCATCGATGGCGGCTTCTAACGAGAATGCAGTGTGTAGTTCTCGAGGGTCAGAAATAATGTGTGACCAGCGTGCTCGTACCATCGCACCTAACGAACCGACAGTTGCACCGGTAAGAACAGCGAACACATACAGTGTCCATGTTGGCTGTCCCGTAATTGTGCAGACCACGAGCGAGGTTAAGGACAGCGCAGCCACCACAATTGCCGGACGCATAATCCGAGCCTGACCGTAATTGTCAACGAGCCGAGCTAACTGCGGTGCATATAGAGCATGCGCGATCACATAGACGGCACTAATTTTTCCAGCCAGTGTGTAGGCTTCTTTGCCCAACCCCCACGACTCTGCGTAGGCAGAAACCATAAGGATAATTCCGATGCCGACCATGGACATAGGAGAGCGGGCGAGCGCACCAGCGATCGAGAAACGAAGAGCGCCAGGCTTTGAATAGACTACTGCGTACGGGTTGCGCGATGGTTTTTTCGCGGTTTCAGCAGGTGAGTCTTCGATGTGTGAAGAGTCATGAACCACCTTTTAAGTTTCGCACTGTTTCACGATAAGCATGGGGTGATCTGCCCCACCATATGCTGAAACGCGCTCTAGCGGGTTTACCGTAGAAATCACACACGCATATATGGAATGGAACAGGAAAGCGAAAACATATGAGCGTTCACAGCGATAAAGAAGAGTTCGACATCACCCAAGACCTGCAAGGTAGCAGGTTTGTTGCGCGTGCTCAGGACGGCGAAATTGCTGGATATGTTGCCTATGAGATCAGCGGTGAAGGCCTCTTCAATAAAGTACTGTCCATTCCTAGTACCGTAGTTGACCCTCGTTTTAAAGGCCAAGGTGTCGCGTCTGCGCTCACCATTGAAGCGTTCTCATGGGCACGGAAAATTGGGGCGACAGTAAACCCTATATGTTCGTTCACTGCAGGCTTCATTGACCGCAACCCGATATACCAAGATCTGCTTGCAGAACAGTCGGTATAACGGGCTGCGATCAACAACAAACATGTTTTAACGTGGCACGTACGAACCTGTTAAGAGGTTCAATGCTGCATGAAGCTGACGGTTCATCTTTTCGGTGTGCTCAATAACCCAGTCCTGCGGGTAGTCGCGTGGGCCAACCTCAAGCAATAGCAGCGCGTAAATGTAGCAGCGGTAGAACAAGATACGAATGTCTGCGCTCGTGAGTGTTTCGGCTTGAGGCGCATGCGTGGGTACGTCGAGTGACGCAAGTGCGTGCATGATGTCAAGGTCTACGTGCCCAAGGTTCAGGCTAGGTGCATCGTGTTGCGCAGTCTGGTATATCCGTTGCGCAGTATCCATGTACGCTTGCGCGTGATCGGTAGGGATAGGGCCCTCACCTAGCTGATCGCAGCCAACAAAATCAAAAAGCGGGTCGCCAAACAGTGCGCGTTCTGTATCAATAACTCCACATAAGCCATGCTCAGAGTTAAGGAACATATTTCCTTGCCACAAGTCCATGTGAATGAGGTGGGCACGTGTTACGTCATCAAAGACGTGTATGTGTTGCGCTAACGCTTCACGCATCAAAGCTTCAGGCAGACGAATGTCCCACCTTGCGCTGTCTGCAAAGAGCGCTTCCCACATGTTCGTGAACGCTTCACGCCATGTCTTTCCCTGCAGGTTAGGTGACGCAGGATACCCGAAAGTATGTGACGTGACAGTGTGTAACAGCGGGAAATAGTGGGCGCGGTCAAGGGCTGGTCGTTCAGCGTCCCAACCAAGTTTTTTGTCCTCAATGAGGGTCGTCCATGGCGTTCCGTCAAGGTGTGACACGAAGATCGCATCGCCTTCCACATGAGCGCGGGTAAAGTCCCAGTGAATTACCGACGGCATAAGAAGCGCAGGTTTATCTGCGCAGCGTTGATAAATATCGAGTTCTGCTTTGGTTATGTTGCGCTCATAGGTGAGTAATGACGAATCGCCAGCAGGGGCAATCTTGACAACAATTACTTGGCCATCTGTAAGCGTAACTTTGAATGTTGTTGCAAACATGCCCCCGGTTAAACGGGCGTAGTGCGCAATAGTGCCGATTGGGGATACCAGATTTGCTAATTGATCAGCAGAAACATCGAGTGCAGTCATGAGCCACACACTATCGGTTTGTATCGAAACGAAATATGTTTTACGTCCTACATTTTGTTGCGAAATGATTGCAATTTACTTTTAAGGAAAACGTGAAAATGAGGCAAAAAACATTAGCCAGAATAAAAGTGCATCCGCTACGGTTTTTGTATGGAGCCCTCAATAAATGAAGATGTAAAAATTTCTTGGGATGACGCCCGCAGTGCTAACCAAAGGAACTGGGATGAAAGGGTTCCGATCCATGTAGAAGCAGGGTACGGAATCAGTGCCTTTCACGCTGACCCGAATCATATTAGTGGTGTTGTTGCGCACGATATTGATTTCCTTGCCCCGCATCTCCCCGAAAGCGATATTGGCGGGCTGAAGGTGTGCCACTTGCAATGCCACATTGGGACAGACACCGTGTCCTTAGCTCGGCTTGGCGCCCATGTGACAGGCATTGATTTTTCACAATCTGCTTTAGAAGCGGCCGCTATTCTCGCTGATGGGTTAGGTGTGAAAGTGCAGTGGCTTGAAGGTGATGTGCTTGAAGCCGCAACGCTTACACGGGAACAGTTTGATGTTGTGTACACCTCGATCGGCACCATCTGCTGGTTGTCTGATCTAGAGCGTTGGGCCCAACAAATCTCCGCGCTGCTTACCTCGGATGGTGTTTTTTATATTCGTGATGGGCATCCGTCGCTTTACGCCTTAGATGAGGTCGAATACCCGCCGTTGCCGCGATATCGGTATTTCCCTAACGGTAAAGCTCAAATTTGGGACGATGCCACTACGTATGGGGGCGAAGGAACTATTGCTTCATCGCGCACGTATGAGTGGCCGCATTCTATTGCTGAGGTTGTTACTGCGTTGTTGAAAGCAGGGCTGCGTATAGAAGCCATGCATGAAGGGGAAACATTGCCGTGGGAGTTTTCCCCGCATATGGTGCGTCGTGACGACGATAACTATGAGTGGCCTGAACCGTTGCGCAACGTTATACCGTGTACGTTTACGATTGTTGCCCGCAAAGTTAATTAATTTTCAGATAATGTACGCCTAAAAAGTTGAATACGTGTTATGTCCTTTTGTATCCTGTTGGCATGCCACCTCTATATGACCTTGTAGGTTCAATAATTATTGTCGCGTTTGTTGTTCTTCTGGGCGTGATTATTTGCAAATTATTGTCCAAAAAATCATAGGTTCACCAGTCAAGAGGCGCGCTGCGTCGTTGAAGACACGCAGCGCACCTCTTGACTTCGGGGTTCTTTATTCAGCAAGTGCCTCAGCAACAACCGCTTGAGCTGATTGTTTCACCTGCTCTAAATGATCAGCTGAGGTGAACGACTCGGCGTACACCTTATACACGTCTTCAGTTCCTGACGGGCGAGCCGCAAACCACGCGTTATTCGTCGTCACTTTTAAACCACCAATTGCCGCGTCATTTCC
This sequence comes from Timonella sp. A28, assembly GCF_051200815.1. GTDB lineage: Bacteria > Actinomycetota > Actinomycetes > Actinomycetales > Cellulomonadaceae > Timonella. Next base: position 2,211,103 of record NZ_CP195159.1, read on the forward strand.
GGGTGCGTGCGTCAGCTTTGCTGTGATTGGGTCTGACGCTAAATGTGTTGCAGTGACTTGTTCAGCAGAAAGCTTCGACAAGGTTTCTTTTTGCTGTTTTGTTGCCTGTGCATCAAGGCGGGCATACCAAGACTGACCATACGTATCGACGAGGTCGCGGTGATGCTCGGACGGAGTTTTTCCGGTTTTTGCCATGATTTCTGACGCAAGTAACGACAGCAGTAAACCGTCTTTGTCAGTGGTCCACACTGTCCCAGACATGCGTAGGAAAGACGCGCCAGCAGATTCTTCCCCGCCGAAACCGATCGAGCCGTCAAGTAGGCCAGGCACAAACCATTTAAACCCGACCGGTACCTCTATGACGCGGCGCCCAACACCCTGCCCCACCCGATCAATGAGCCCCGACGACACAAGAGTTTTCCCTATCGCGGCGTGAGCAGGCCAGTGAGGTCGCGCCCCAGAGAACAAGTAGTTGATTGCAACCGCTAAATAGTGGTTGGGGTTCATTAAGCCCGCATCAGGCGTGACAATTCCATGCCGGTCAGCGTCCGCATCATTACCTGTGGCGATATCGTAGGGGGCTCCATCCTCTAGCTGCCGTGTGAGTGAAGCCATCGCATACGGTGACGAGCAGTCCATACGGATTTTTTCATCCCAGTCGAGGGTCATAAAACCCCAGCGCGGATCCACCTGTGGATTAACGACTGTGAGTTGCAGACCATAACGTTCGCCAATGGCACCCCAATAATCTACTGATGCCCCACCTAGCGGGTCCGCCCCAATGCGGATGCCTGCGGAACGAATCGCGTCAAGGTCAAGAACTGATGCAAGATCATCAACGTACGCCGATAAATAGTCGTGTCGATGTAACACTCCAGAAGCCTCAGCTTGCGCGTGGGTGAACCGCGGAACTTTACGAAAATCGTCGGCCAATATCTCGTTGGCGCGACGTGCAATCCATGAGGTTGCTTCAGAACCGGCAGGCCCACCATGCGGAGGGTTGTATTTAAAACCGCCATCACGCGGCGGATTATGTGAGGGCGTGACTACGATTCCATCTGCAAGCCCCGGTCCTGTAGTACGTACACCTTCTGCCGAAATAGCCCCGTTATGCAGCAATATTGCCTGCGATACGGCAGGGGTTGGCGTGTATGAATCACGCGCATCAATCATCGTTGTGACGCCAGCTGCGGCCAAAACCTCAAGGGCGGTCTGCCATGCGGGAAGCGAAAGCGCATGTGTGTCGCGGCCGATAAAAAGCGGACCGTCCGTTCCCTGCAGTGCACGATATTCAACGATCGCTGCAGTCGTTGCAACAATGTGTGCTTCATTAAACGCATGATCGAGGCTTGAACCGCGATGCCCCGATGTGCCAAACACAACCTTGTGTGTTGGTTGAGAAACATCCGGTATGAGGTCGTAGTAGGCGCTGATCAGCTCGTCAACGTTAATGAGGTCTTCGGGAAGGGCGTAAGAGCCTGCACGGGAATCCATATATCGATCTTCCCATTTTCTTTGTGGATGTGTTGCCCATCACGTGGCATTTTGTGAATGAGGATGTGAAGCGTGTCTGAACACGCAAACTGAAGGAATACAAACCGGTAGGCTTGAATCTATGGCAAAGAATACGTCTTCAGAGTTTGTGCTGCGCCCGTTTGAGGGAATCCCAGCAGAAGCAGACCTCGTCGCTATGCGTGAGGTTGTACCAGCAGCAACGATTTCAGCTCGAACAAACGCGGAGTACGGCTCACGCGAATTTACTTTCACCACGTCATTGCCAGAGCAGTGGCCTGCGTTGCATCGCGCAGACGGACACGTTTTCGTCGCGTTGCAAACTCTTGCAGGTTCAGGCGATGTTTCCCGTGACATTGCAGCGAACCTACTTGAGGCGTGGGAACTCGAACCAGGCACACCTGTGCTTCGCTCTGGTTTACCCGGTGAAGGCCCTCGCTTGCAAGACATTCTTGACTTAGAGCAGCCGTTCGAAGTGCACACTCACGACGGTTTCGACTACTGGCTTGACCCAAGCGTTGAGGTTTCAGCAGAGTTGCGTTCCGCGCTCGACGAAGCAGCAGAATCAATGATCGACACCAAAAAGGTCAGCACAGTTGATTCCGCATACTGGTGCCGCATGGGTGCTAAAGAGTTCTTACGTTGGGCAATGCCGTACGACGAAGACGCAGTCATCAACGGTATCGCCCGCTTGCATGCGCAGCGCGCTTCCTCGATTGATGGCGCAAAGTTCCTTGGCGCATTCCGTTCTTGCGGAATCGTGATTCCAGTGTGGGAACTTGTGCGTGGATCAGAGGTTGAGGACATTGAAGCAGCTGCTGCTGAGTTCTGGACTGGTTTGAAAGCAGCGATCGAGAACACGGAGCCACTCGACGCTAATGAGCGACGTGCCCGCGCTGGAATTATTTCCCGTCAGATCACGTTGCGCTAAATCCCGAACAACTGTGGTCGGGTGTGTCACCAACTCGCACACCCGATCAAACAGTAATATTTTTGTAAAGAATCGGTTTTTGTACTGCAAGGCAAAGGATGTGCTGTGAACGACTCAAAGCAGTCTGCTAACACTCCTGGTAGTTCCCAGGTCGCGCGGATTCGTCGCGCTAAGTCAGCATCTTCGCAGGCAGACGAGAAAGAACTGTCGCGTCAACGAGTTGCTGTTGTTATCCCAGCAAAAGATGAAGCACGACGTATCGCCGCTACGGTTCGTTCTGCTAAAGCCATCCCACACGTTGACCTTGTTCTTGTTGTAGACGACGGTAGCGAAGACAACACGCAAGACATTGCCCGTGAAGCTGGCGCTGTTGTTGTGCGGCATTCGCACAACAGAGGAAAAGCGTCTGCGATGGAAACCGGTGCTGCTGTTGTCGCTATGCGTGATGCGCGCGGCAAACTGCCACGTCTTTTGCTGTTTATTGACGGTGACCTTGCCGAGACGGCTGTGAACACTGCGCCGCTCGTTGATCCAGTGTTTAACGGTGAAGCTGACATGTCTATCGCGTTGCTTCCTCCTCAGCCGGGTGCTGGCGGGCACGGCTTTGTGGTGGGGGCAGCACGTAAAGCGATTGCGTCAATGACTGGCTGGACTCCCGTACAACCGCTGTCAGGTATGCGTTGCATGACTCGTGAAGCGTTCGAAGCGGCTACACCACTTGCTCGCGGGTGGGGCGTAGAAACGGGCCTCACCATCGACTTGGTGTCGCGAGGTTATGTGGCCGTTGAAGTGCCATGCGATTTGAAGCATCGTCCATCAGGTAAAGACTGGAAAGGCACGATGCACCGCGCCTCACAGTTCCGCGATGTGCAACTTGCGATTGCGGCACGGCGGCTTCGTAAACGTAGTACGGCAGACGTCTAACCCAACTGCACACTAGCTTTATTCACAGTGAGGTCCTCTATGAGGGCCTCACTGTGTTCGTTGTGGCATAGGGTGGACAAGGTGAAACCTGAACACATTGACCTGATCACCACCGTTACCCCGCCCACTCTTAGCCCATCCGGTGAAAGCATCGTGTTTGGGGCTGCGCGCGCTAACTTCACAACTGACTCGTACACCGGTCAGCTCTGGCAGACGAAGGTGGACGGTACACAACCGCCGCGACGAATAACTCGCGGGCAGCATGACAGGGCCCCGCAGTATTCGCCGGATGGACGAATGATCGCGTTTTTGCGTGCGGATAAAAAAGGAAAACCGCAGATTGCTGTCATGGACGCGAACGGTGGGGAGCCGCTGCTCGTCACGAATCGTCATTTAGGGGTCACAGACTTTGTGTGGGCTCCGGACTCGCGCAAGATCGCTTTTATTTCTTCGGTGCATGAGCCTACCCGTTACGGCAGTCTCGCTGGAGTGAGCGCTCCTGCTGAAGACCCTCGTCGAATTACGGTGAATAAGTCCCAAGCGAACGGAACTGGCTGGGTAGTTGACCGTAATCCAGCGTTGTTTGTTCTTGATGTGCCTGCACTTGATGCTGAACCGTTTTATGTGCCGGTGGGACGTGCAACGCTTGTTGAACACTCGGATGTGGGTTCGTACCCGGAGCAGGAGCGCGTTCCATCAACGCTTATGTTGAGCGATCCGCGGTATCCAGCACGATCTCCACACTGGGCGCATGATGGCGAGAAAATTTATTTCACGTCCACCCAGCATGACGGGTATGACAACGACTTATGCACCAACGTGTACTCAGTGCGGCTTTCTGACGGTATCGCTTGTGAAGTCGAGGAAGAATATGATGCGCGACCAAGCCCGGCACTTGAAGAAGTTCGTGCTGAGCGCAGCGCAATAAGTTTTTCTCAGCCAACGCTGTCTACTGATGGACAGACAATGTACTTGCTCGGTCAAGAACTGGGAGACACCGGACGCGATTTTGTCGCCCGTAATACGGCTGTTTACTGCGTGCCCGTGGCTTCCCTTCCCACATCACAGCCCCATAAACTTACCGATTCAGACAGCGCAGATTACGGAGATGTACATTCCACTCTTATACCTACCCGCGACGGGGTCTTAGCGTTTGCTCGTACGCGAGGGCGCGGAGAACTCCACAAGGTGACCGACGCAGGGCACACTGAAGTGCTCGTGACCGGAAACCGCGTTGTTACAGGTGCTGCTGCGACGCAGAACGTTACTGTCTTTTCTTTTACCGATGCTCAAACCCCAGGTGATATTGCTGTTCTTGGGGATGGGAATATGCGCACGGTAACGGACTTATCAGCGGCGTTGCGGGAACATACAGTGGTGGTTGAGCAAGAAGAGTTCACTGCTGTTGCACCGGATGGATACCCCATTCATGGCTGGATCTATAAACCGGCTACTGAGGGACCACACCCCGTGTTGCTGAATATCCATGGTGGGCCTTTTGCAGATTACAACTGGGGGTATTTTGATGAAGCCCAAGTGTATGCCCAGGCAGGCTACGCCGTTGTGCAATGCAACCCGCGCGGTAGTGCAGGTTATGGGCGTGCACATGGTCTAGCCATCAAAGAGGCGATGGGAACGCTCGACAAAACAGATGTGCTTGCTTTCTTGGATCAAGCCTTAGCGCAGTCACCTGATGTGGATTCCAGCCGGGTCGGAATTTTGGGTGGATCGTATGGCGGATATTTAACAAGTTGGATCATCGGGCACGATCACCGGTTTGCTGCAGCCCTTGTGGAACGCGGTTTCTTGAATCCGCTTTCTTTTGTTGGTACGAGCGATATCGGTTGGTTCTTTGCCGACGAGTACACGGGTATAGACGTTGACAAGGTCAAGGCGCAAAGCCCGATGTCTGTTGTGCATAATGTCAAAACGCCAACGTTGGTGATGCATTCAGAGAACGACTTGCGGTGCCCGCTTGGCCAAGCTCAAGAATATTATGCTGCGTTGCGTCGAGCTGGAGTGCACAGCGAAATGCTGGTTTTCCCGGGTGAGGATCATGAATTGTCTCGTTCTGGGACACCGTGGCATCGTCGGCAACGGTTTGAAGCGGTGTTGCAGTGGTGGGACACTCATGTGCCTGTGGAGCAACCGTGATGTTTTTGCTTGTGAAACGTGAGCGAAGGAATGAAAGTCCGAAAAATTACCACTAGGTCGTTATCCCGAATAGTGAGAAAATAGATCAGCCCATTGAGGGGTGAAAGTGGCGCACATATTCTTTGTGCGTCACTTTCCCCTTTTTTGTTGCGCCTGCAAGTGCGCTTATTTTGACATGCCTTCACGCCCGAATTGCGGGGACGAGCGACACCTCTGACCAATGAATAGCAGAACTCTGCAGCAATGTGTGACAGGCGTTTTATGAAAATTTCGAAACATGTGCTTTTACTCGGTATCTTTTCTTTTCTTATTTCAGGGTGCACAGACGCTGGCTCCGCCAACGCATTGAAGCCTGAACCGGTTGAATATCTTGACGCTGATTTCTCTAACCTCAAAGCTGATGAAAAAGTCATCGTGGACCGTTTTTCATCACAACTAGTTGCATACAACCTCAAAACCGGGGGAGTGCGTACACTCGATCCAGACCTGAAATACTTTGGATATTTTGATGCCAACTACCATGGCAACTACTTCACACACGGCGATTCGGACGCACACGAGTTCTCTTTATTTGAGGCAGGGGGAGACGCGCCACGTCGCATCCTCGAGGTCGAAGGATCCTTGCTTTTCCCCGTCTCAAGTAGCTCAAAGAAGCATTACTTCCTGCAACAGCCGCTAGGTGCAGAAAACGCTCAAGAGGCTACCAATCTTGTGCGCCTCGTTGACGGCAAGAAACTGGAAACACTTTACGAATTTCCGTATGCGATTTCAGGTGCTGTCGTTCACGACAAGCATTTAACGTTTACTCGGTACTCTTCTGAGATAGGGGAGTTTGAGTTGTATACGGCATCTCTTGACGGCGCTGAAATTAAAAAACTTGATGAAGAATTCATTAACGGCGCGCTGTTTTTGCTCAACGACGACATCATTACAGACTACGACTTTGGGGCCACCTTCCCCGCGGACATGTGCAAGCTCGGCTGCGACATCGACGAAAAAGAAAGACGAATCTATTGGACCTCGGTGCTGAACAATAAAGTAATTGTGCACGTCACCTCCACGGAAACGGGGGAGACCACAACGCACCGCTACCCAGATGTTGTCGGGTATGAGCCCACCGAAGAAGGCATGCACCTGTACACCGCACAAGGGATAGTAGAACTCTCTGAGAAGGACTTCTATAAATAGTTAGATAAGAGCCCTATAGGGTGTCCTGTAGAAAACGAAGAAGGTGTGTGTTCACCTCGTCCGCATGAGTCCATAGCAGGCCGTGAGGCGCACCTTCAATTTCTACATACCGGGCATCAGGTAGCAGATGCTTAAACCGGCGTGCGGTCGCATCAATGGGAAGAATATTGTCCTCGGTGCCGTGCACTATCAAACTAGGTACAGTAACTGCGGGAATGTCCTGTCGAAAATCTTCAAGCCAGGTAAAAGGCGCCTTGATAGACGCAATCGTTCCCGACGATGACGCGACATCCCAATGGTGGCGTAAGGCTTCTTCGCTAACCCGTGACCCCAACAATTGTGCTGTGTTAAAGAAGTTCTCAAAAAATTGTGTAAAAAACGCGTACCTGTCTGCCGCGACTGTCGCAGAAAAATCGTCAATAAATTCTTGAGTTACAGCGCCGTCAGGATTTTCTTCAGTCTTGCGCAGGTACGGTTCTAGGCAGCCAATGAACACAGTTGCCTTGATACGTTCTGGGCCGAAAAGTTTCATGTAGCGGGCGATCTCGCCGCTACCCATAGAAAACCCGATAAGCGTCGCCTCACGTAGATTGAGATGACGCAGCAGCTGGTCAAGGTCACCAGCAAAGGCATCATAGTTATACCCCTCGCTGAGGTGTGAAGAACGCCCAAAACCGCGCCGGTCATATGTGATGACTCGATACCCTTGCGCAAGAAGAGTAGTGGTCTGCTTCTCCCACGAACTCCCATCGAGCGGATACCCATGGATGCACACCACAGGTTTGCCAAAGCCTTGGTCGTCATAGTGCAGTGTTGTGTGTGCACCTAATTCGTTGACGAACGATACATTTGCCATAATTCTCCCTAGTGTGGAACATAAGTAGCCACCAGCCTAAAGAGAATGCGCGCAATGTGCATAAGATGGGCTTTTGTCTTCTGTTATGCGGTAGGAGCAGCGCTAGGGTCGGGGCTAGACGTCACCGCAGATTGTGGATGCTGCGGACGAGCCAGCCCCAAAATCCAGCGTGCATATGTAGCGATCAACAGTGGCACGAGTACAGCAAGACCAATGCCAAGAATGACAACACCAGAATCATTAACAAGTGTGCCAATCGCTAACGCCACATACACGGCATGAACAGTAGGCAAGAACATGGGGGTGTCCGTTGCGATCTGTTTCAGCGGCACGCCATGGGTGAGCCAATGGTAAGGCGCTAAGGTGTTTGCTTCGCGCGCAGCCAACCTGACCGGACGACCTAACACAATCAAAATAACTAAAACCCCAGTGATCGCAACAAGCGACAGCGGGTTCGTGAACGTTGAAAAGTTTGCTGCCAGTTTTCGCCCAACCACGTCAAAGAAACCACCGTCAAGAACAGTGTCAACGAAACGGCCAAGGTGAGTGCGCTGATCTGCTGGACGCAGCCAATCCAACACCGCAAAAGATGACACAACAAAAACAGCGGCAGCAAGTATGCCCACAGCTTTTTTCCAACTAATTTTGATGCCTAACGCGACAAGGGTCAGCATCGCAAAAGCAGGGAACAAGGCCGGCGGCCCACCAAAATCGGCGCCCAAAGAAGGCGACCCATCAAGCAGGATCGCGCCAACGCCAACAAGCGCAACCGCAAGCCCCGCAAGTTTACGTTTATTACGGGCGACAAGCTCATTTGCTATAGCCCCAGCAAGCAGCACAGTAGAAACCGCAAACAGGGTGAACGCATGGTTGTTAAATCCGTAAAAGCGTCCGCCAACCATGGGCTGCACACCCATCAACGCAGAAATTTGCAGTTGCGCTCCAGTAGCAATATCAACCGCTAAAGTCACGGCGGTAATGAGAGCAACAATCCCAATCGGACCAAAACGCCACGCCCGCCAGATCGGAAGCATCGTGACACCAACAATGATTCCAATAATGAGTGCGCAAATACCGGTAAGCGCAATAACTGGCGCAGCAGCACGCCACCACGGAAAAAGATTTGCAAGCAACGTAGCCACCGGCAACGACGCCAACGCAATACCCGCAACTTCACAGCATTTAATGAGCGCCCGTGAATGACGAGCAATCCACGTGCCACTACGTGTGACACGACGTAAAAACCTGCCCGAAAAGACGTAAGACACAGAGGCAAACAACAAAATATTGACGATACAAAAAATCAGAAAGTAGGTGCCCACCAGAGGACGAGCTGCCAACGCGTGCGTTTCATCGTCGATAAGCGCGTCAATGCGCTCAGTTGCAGTACCAGGAACTGTTTCCACACCAATAGACGAGCCTACAAATGTTGACCGCTGCGCAGAATAGTCAACATCTAACAAATTAAAAATAGTGGTGGGAACATCAGTTGCTTGACTGTAACCAGCCTGTCGGGTCGACGGCGACGTCAAAAAATTACCCTCAACGTCTTTCCCCGCCATGGCAAGAATAGATAAGCGTGGCGCACCCATCGGATCCGCCAACGACGCCAACACAATAGTTGTGTGCTCTAACCGAGGATCATCCGCATATATTGCCCGCAACGTTGAATCAACGCGTTCATCAATCTCTTGGAACTGAGCTAACACCACAGGGTCAGACAACGACTGGTTAGAACTCACCCGAATATGGCCGGCATCAACAGCTAAAAACCTGTTCGCCCCGTCCAGCACATCTAACGCCTGCCCAACAGGAAACCCAATCTGCCCTGCAGCAGCCGGACGAGCAAAATATGGGCCCACAACACGACCGTCAGGTTGTGCCAACGCAATAGCCGCGCCAGGCCCAACCGCAGCAGTATCAATACCGCCCTGAAGTAAAACCTCACCAGTTGAACCTAAAACGGCACTATATTTTTGCTCAGCAACAGCCTCCTGAAAAACGCTCCACTGCGGGACCCGAGCCTCCATAAGCGCAGACTCATTCGTGGTGGGCGCCGCATCAGAAGGCTCTTCAAGATACCGGCATGCACTACCAGCACCATTAATAGAGTCACCCGCACGGTTTCCGGCAGAAAAAGCAAGCCACCCATCAGCAGGACAAGCAGAAGTGCGGACCCCACGAGTAACAAGATTCCCTACCGCAGAAGCTTGCGCAAACTTAGCAATGTGAGGAGTGCGTTCGGCCGTAACATCAGCCCACCTCAAACCAGAAGCACCAATAAAAACAACCTGATGAAAATCTTCCTCACCGTCACCGGCATGAACAGAAGCAATATTTTCAGGCACCGCATACGACGGAATCGTCGGAAACATGAAGGCCAGTACGGCAACCAGCAGTCCAACAGCCCACAACCGGCGGCCACGACGCTGCGAAAAACTCGCAGACCATCGCGTCAAAGGAAAAGTCACAGGCTGAAACTCAGGATACACACGCACCCCAATAGCCTAAATGACAAGCAGCGAAAACCTGGAGGAAAACGATACAAAATAAAGTGAAAGAGTCCAGAAGAAACCGAAACTAAACAGCATCACCGCAGGTTAAGACTCGGCAACGGGGCACGAACAATCAAAGCGTGAGGTTCAACCCACGTGCGCACACACCGCGCCCGACCCACAATATCCCCGTCAACCTGAGCTTGCGCGCCCTCCAAAATAGACACCTCAACAGTGCGAGCCTGAATATGATCGATGCGCCCAACCTTCGTCGGCAACTCATTCTTCAACCCATACCCCTGCAATACAACCTCACCAAAAAGCTGCACCCAACCAGCAATACCACCACGCGTATCAATAGCAGCAACATCGTGCACACCATCATCAATAATCGCGTCAGGAATAAGAGTGATACCACCAGGAAGCTTCCCGCAATTACCCACCAACAATGTACGCAATTGAGTCTGAAAACGCCGACCATCAAGAGAAATCCGAGCATTCAACCGGTTGCCATGCAAATGACGCATACCCGCAACAAAATAGGCGACCCAACCCACCTTCGCCTTCAACGTCGCATCCGCATCCGCAATCATTGCAGCATCAAAACCAACACCCGAAATCACAAGAAAAAGATGCTTCTCAGTATCCGCAGGAAGCCCCTCACCAGCATCCAACTTCTCCTGAGCACGACGCCGCGTCATAGGTGTACGACCATGCGCAGCAACCTTCTCAAGCCGGTCCCGAACAGAAACATCCGGCTCCACAACCTGAAGCCACCCAACATCAATACGCCGATCAGTTCCCTCAAGAATCACCTGAAACGCGTCATCAACAGAACTCACAGAAATATCTAAATTACGAGCCAACAAATTACCCGTACCCACCGGAATAATCCCCATAGGAGTACTCGTATTCGTCATATGCGAGGCAACAGCACGCACAGTGCCATCACCACCCACCGCAACAACAATGTCAGCACCACGCGCAATAGCATCACGAGCCTGACCGCCACCAGGATCCTCAACAGTCGTCTCCAACCACAACGGATCAGGCAAACCCTGCGCCAAACAACGGGACAACAACGGCCCCTTCAAACTAGCGACACTCGGCTTCGACGGATTCGCAATAAACGCAATCAACGGCCCAGCAGAAGCCCCCTGCTCAGCCTCAGCAGACAGCGCGCCCCCATGACTGCGCGCCAAAAACCGCACAGCACGCAACTCAACCAGCGTCACCCCAACAACCACAAGAGTGACAACAAGAAGAAAAATAGTTGCAGCCAATAACCACTGCTCAGCATCCATACGTACAACGGTAACCTCTGATGCAAAAAATTTTGCGTGGAGTAGGTAACCTAGAGAGGTGATTGATCTACGTATCCTCCGCGAAAACCCAGACCGTGTACGCCAAAGCCAAATCGCTCGCGGCGCCGACCCATCGATCGTCGAAGCGATCCTTGACGCGGACTCCGTACGTCGATCATCTCTCATCGAATTCGAAAACCTACGAGCCGAACAAAAAACTATCGGCAAAGACGTAGCAAAAGCCCAAGGCGACGAAAAAACCGCGCTACTCGCACGCACCAAAGTCCTCGCCGCAGAAGTAAAACGACTCCAAGCAGTAGCAAACGAAGCCGACGAAAAACTCAACACACTCCTACTCACCGTAGGCAACCTCGTCGAAGGCGCCCCCGCAGGCGGCGAGGAAGACTACATCGTGCTACGCCACGAAGGCACCCCACGAGACTTCACCGCAGAAGGCTTCGAACCACAAGACCACCTCGCACTCGGCGAAGGCCTCCAAGCAATCGACACCGAACGCGGCGCAAAAGTCTCCGGCTCACGCTTCTACTACCTCACCGGCATCGGAGCGCGCCTCGAACTCGCACTCCTCAACGCCGCAATGGACCAAGCCGTAGCAACCGGCTTCACCCCCATGATGACCCCAACAATCGTCAACCCAAACATCATGCGCGGCACCGGATTCCTCGGAGCCCACGCAGACGAAATCTACTACCTCGGCGCAGACGACCAATACCTCGTCGGCACCTCAGAAGTAGCGCTCGCGGGCTACCACAGCGACGAATTTGTTGACCTGACTGCGGGGCCTAAACGTTACGCAGGGTGGAGCGCATGCTACCGACGTGAGGCAGGTTCACACGGTAAAGATGTGCGCGGAATTATTCGTGTGCACCAGTTCCACAAAGTCGAAATGTTCTCGTACTGCACGGCAGAAGAAGCAGAACAAGAACACCAGCGTCTCCTTGCGTGGGAAGAAGAAATGCTGAAGAAATGCGAACTCCCATACCGTGTTATTGACACGGCAGCAGGAGATCTTGGTTCATCAGCAGCGCGAAAGTTCGACTGTGAAGCATGGCTTCCTACGCAAAACCGTTACTTAGAGTTGACCTCCACCTCAAACTGCACAACCTTCCAGGCGCGCCGACTTAACGTGCGTGAGCGCGTTGAGGTAGACGGAAAATCTGAAACCCGTATGGTTGCCACCTTGAACGGAACCCTTGCAACAACACGGTGGATTGTCGCTATCCTCGAAAACCACCAGCAAGCAGACGGTTCAGTGCGTGTGCCTGAAGGTTTACGTCCATACTTGGGCGGCCTTGAGGTGTTGGAGCCAGTGTCGCGTGGCTGAATCTCCCCTTCTTATCGGGCTGGACATTGACGGCACGATCATGACTGCCGATGAGTTCATATCCGCTAACGTGCGGGCCGCGATCACCGAACTTGGTGTTCGCGGCCACCACGTAGTGTTGTCTACTGGTCGGCCACTGGTTGCGACGCTGCCCGTGTTGAAGGAACTTGGCATAACTGAAGGATGGGCCGTGTGTTCTAACGGCTCTGTGACTGCCCGCCTTGACCCAGAACTCCCTAACGGCTACGTCGTCGACCATGCGGTTATGTTCGATGCAGCGCACGCTGTAGACGCACTGCACGCGTACATGCCGAATGCCGTTATCGCGCTTGAAAACGTTGGAGTCGGATACTACATCTCTAAAGATTTCGGCTCGTCGAAACTTCACGGAGACCACCAACACGTTGATATAGCTGACTTGCGCAACTTTGAAACGTCACGTGTTGTCGTTGCGCGGGCAACCCACGCGGCACGCGAATTTTCAAAGCATGTGGCGCAACTCGGGTTACGAGACACCTACTATTCTGTGGCTGATGTGTACTGGATGGACCTTGCACCCCACGGCATCACTAAGGCGTACGGTATGGAGCGGCTACGCACTCACCTTGACGTTTTGCCTACGCACACTCTTGCTGTTGGCGATTCAGAGAACGACATTGAAATGCTGCAATGGGCGTATCGCGGGGTAGCAATGGGGCATGCGGAAGCTTTCCGTTATTGCCGCTGCGGACGATATTACCTATCCGATTATTGATGACGGATTAGCGCCAATTCTTGAGAGTTTGCTGTAAGTAAACTTTGATATTCTCTTCGTTTCTTTCAAATCAGTAACGTTTTTCGGTTTCAACGAGCGGGTATTTTTCCCCATCTGTAGCCTGAAGACGGGATTGAAAAGACACAAAGTGTCTTAGAACTCCCCATGTGAACACTGCATGAGCACCTCTAGACGTACGCACCATAACGTTTAGAAGCCTCTACAACGACGTGAGGAAGAAGTTCAATGAAGAGCACAATTAGGCGACGTTCAGTATTAGCCGTTGCATCCGGTTTAACATTGACACTCGCACTTGCCGCATGCGGCAGCGACGACGGTGGCGATGATCAAGGGGGCGCCTCGGCAGACACCGACTGCACTGCATACGAGCAGTACGGTGACCTATCTGGAAAAACTGTCTCTGTATACACGTCAATTGTGGCGCCAGAAGACCAGCCACACATTGACTCGTACAAGCCATTCGAAGAATGCACTGGGGCAACCATCAAATATGAGGGCTCCAAAGAGTTTGAAGCCCAACTGCAAGTGAAATTGAAAGCTGGCAGCCCACCAGACATCGCCTACATCCCGCAGCCTGGACTTTTGCAAACATTAGTGACCCAATATCCAGGTAAAGTCGTTGAAGCCTCGGCAGGAACCGCAGCTAACGTCGACCAATACTTTGCGGCGTCGTGGAAAGACTACGGCTCAGTTGACGGAAAGTTCTATGCAGCTCCTTTGGGCGCAAACGTGAAATCTTTCGTCTGGTACTCACCAGCAAAATTTGCTGAGAGCGGGTACGAAATCCCTAAAACATACGACGAATTGATCGCTTTGTCGGACAAGATCGTCGCAGATCACGGCGCTGAAGGTGTCAAACCTTGGTGCGCTGGTATCGGTTCAGGTGAAGCAACAGGATGGCCAGCAACAGACTGGCTGGAAGACCTCGTGCTTCGTACAGGTGGAATCGACACATACAACCAGTGGGTCACAAACGAAGTGAAATTCAACGACCCTGTCATCGTCGATTCGCTTGGAAAAGTAGGAGCGATCCTTAAGAACGACAAGTACGTTAACGGTGGTATCGGTGACGTCACGTCTATCGCAACCACAGAATTCCAAGATGGTGGATTGCCTATCCTCGAGGAAAACGGTGGCTTGTGCTACATGCACCGTCAAGCATCGTTCTATGCAGCTAACTGGCCAGAAGGAACTGACGTTTCTGAGAACGGTGATGTGTTCGCTTTCTACTTCCCAGGCATGACTGAAGATTCACGTCCTGTTCTTGGTGGTGGAGAGTTCGTTGCAGCGTTCTCGGACCGACCAGAAGTTGCAGCATTCCAGGCGTTCTTGTCTAGCCCTGAATGGAGCAACGCAAAAGCAATTGCAACACCAAGCGGTGGCTGGGTTTCAGCTAACTCAGGACTTGACCCAGAAAACCTTGTCTCTCCAATCGACAAACTGTCGTTCGAACTTCTTTCAGACACCTCACAAGACTTCGGTTTTGACGCTTCCGACCTCATGCCAGGGGCCGTTGGGGCAGGTTCGTTCTGGACAGAAATGACAGCTTGGATTGCGGAAGACAAATCAGATACGGCTGTTCTTGACGCTATCCAAGCTTCGTGGAAGTAATCACTGAGCGCATATAGCACCATTAGCGGGTAGGTGAGAGGACGCGCATTGTTCTCACCTACCCGCTGTAGGTGGCACCCCCGCACACGTACAACGGAGTATTGGAGTTGCTGTGGACTGGCTGAAATATGCAGATACGACAGGGGAAAAGTTTCTGCTGATGTTTATGGCGATCGCAATATTTGTGATCGTTATGGGAATCATTTTATTTGTTGTGGAAAAAATGCCGCGCGCACCTCGCTGGGTCCTAGTTGTAGCTTTCCTTGGACCCGCGATTTTAGGTTTGTCATTTGGTTTGGTGTACCCAGCACTAAACACGGTGCGGGCATCTTTCTACAACTTTGACGGCTCGGAATTTATAGGAACCGAAAACTATACGACCGCAATCACAGAACCAGAGTTTCAGCAGGTGCTGTTGAACACGATTGCGTGGACACTGTTTGTGCCAGTTATTTCTACTCTTATCGGTCTTATTTATGCCGTTCTAGTTGATCGCACACGGGTCGAAAAATTTGCTAAAACACTCATGTTCATGCCGATGGCGATCTCGATGGTGGGAGCATCGATCATCTGGAAGTTCATGTACGAATACCGGGCAATCTTGGAAGGCGTACCCCCAGATAAGCAACCCGCACAAATCGGTTTACTGAATCAGACCCTCATTTGGCTTGGTTTTGAGCCGCACCAGTTCCTGCTTGACGGCCCATGGAACAACTTGTTCCTCATGATCGTCATGATTTGGATTCAGTCCGGTTTCGCCATGACGATTTTGTCGGCTGCAATTAAAGCTATTCCAGACGACACAGTTGAAGCTGCCCGGCTAGATGGCGTTGGCGGCATGCAACTGTTCTGGTACATCACAGTACCGAGCGTGCGACCTGCTTTGGTTGTCGTGCTGACAACTATCGCGATGGGCACGTTGAAGGTGTTCGACATTGTTCGAACGATGACTGGTGGAAACTTTGGCACGCAGGTGATCGCGAACGAGTTCTACACCCAATCATTTAGACAAAACAATATGGGCTTAGGTTCCGCTTTGGCTGTTCTGCTGTTTGTGTTTGTGGTGCCACTCATCGTGTACAACGTGATCCAAATGAAGAAAACGGAGGAAGTGCGATGACAACCCCGCAATCGGCGCTGCCGGAGCAAACACCTTCTCCTTCCGCTATGGAACGGCTTGATATTCGCGCAGATAAAGTGCGTAAAACTTTAGGCACACGCATCGCTTCGGTGACAGCGATTGTGATTGCAGTTTTGTGGACGATCCCCACAGTTGGTTTGCTGGTGACGTCGTTTCGTCCGCAAGCAGATATTAAACGTTCGGGCTGGTGGACGTGGTTTACTGATTTCACGTCGACAACGGACAACTATGTTGAAGTGTTGACGGGTAGCCGCTATCAACTGTCCACATTCTTTGTGAACTCCATCGTTATTACCTTGCCAGCGGTGGTTATACCGATAACGTTGGCTCTCCTCGCCGCATACGCTTTTGCATGGATCGACTTTAAAGGTCGCAATATTTTGTTCGTTGCGGTTTTTGCGTTGCAGGTTGTACCACTGCAAGTTGCCTTGATCCCTTTGTTGACGCAATACGTGAAATGGGACTTGAACGGCACGTTTTGGACGGTGTGGTTATCTCACTCCATTTTTGCTTTGCCGCTTGCTATTTTCTTGCTGCATAACTTTATGAAAGAGATCCCACGTGAACTTGTGGAGGCTGCGCGAGTAGATGGCGCAGGGCACGTCAAAATCTTCTTCCAAGTGCTGATGCCGCTTCTTGTTCCAGCTATTGCGTCGTTCGCTATTTTCCAGTTTTTGTGGGTCTGGAATGACCTGCTTGTGGCGTTAACGTTCGCAGGAGGGGACCAGAACGTTGCTCCATTGACGGTACGAGTTGCCGAACTTTCTGGTACTCGAGGACAGGCGTGGTATTTGCTGTCAGCCGGAGCATTCGTATCGATGGTGGTCCCAGTTATCGTCTTCTTGGCGTTGCAACGGTACTTCGTTCGCGGTCTGCTAGCAGGATCGGTTAAAGGGTAATCCGTGTGTACGGCAAGGTAGTCCACGGCTATTCGTCATGCGAGGGCATGGTCAGGACTACCTTGCCAAAGACGTCACCAGAGGTCAGGGCCGTGTGAGCTTTCTGCGCCGCATGTAGGGGGAGTGTTGTGTGGATGATGGGGGTGATGCTTCCATCTGCGAGAAGCGGCAACACATGGCGCTTAACCGCGTCAACTAGAGCAGCTTTTTCTTCCAGTGGACGCGAACGAAGCGTGGTGCCGTGGATGCTTGCCCGTTTTTCTAGGAGCCTGCCCAGATTTAACGTTCCTCGAACCCCCTTTTGCAACCCAATGACAACGAGACGTCCGCCCGTTGCTAACGAAGCAAGATGCGCATCAAGATACGCGGCACCCAAGACATCTAAGATGACGTCAACACCTTGCCCGCCCGTAACGTCTCGCACATTGTGAGGTAGGCGCTCTGTAAAAGGTTCGTCACTCGTGTCGTCTTGGTATGCGAAACCTACGTGCGCACCAAGCTCAAGACAACGCGCTACACGCTCAGGTGTTCGTGCCACCGCAATCACGTGAGCGCCGCGTGCTGCAGCGAGTTGAATAGCGAAAGAACCGACCCCACCAGAGCCTCCGTGGATTAGTACAGTCTCACTAGGCTTAAGTCCCCCAACGTCAAAAAGATTGCTCCAAACAGTGCACGCAGCTTCCATAATTCCTGCTGCTTGCGTGAATGAAAATCGATCTGGAATAGGTAACACTAGGTGCTCAGAAACGGCGACTTTCTCGGCATAACCACCAGAATCGAGTAAGGCCATAACTCGGTCGCCAACCCTAAAAGGTGACCCTGATCTTCCAACTGCTGAGACGACTCCAGCGACTTCTAGTCCAAGCACGTCGCTTGCCTCCGGAGGCGGACTGTAGTGCCCATGTGCCTGTAAAACGTCCGCTCTGTTCACTCCGGCTGCGGTAATGTCTATGACGACCTGCTCAAACAAGGGAGCGGGACTTTCCATGTGGGTGAAATTTAAGTGCCCAGATTCTTTGGAATCGTTGGGTTCCTGAGACGTTTTAACCACCAGCATGCGTAGTCCTTCCCACCTTGAATATTGAAACTTCACCCTCTCAAAGCCTACGCTTGGTGACTGAATTGTCATGCCAAGAGTTAAAGCACGGGATATTTCGTGCCGATACCTCATTAGCAGCGGTCATATTGTGTCGTTGCCAAGCAAATAACCGGAAGGATCAAGGATGCTCAATCGCCTTAGCGTGCAGAACAAGATCCTTGCAACCCTTGCTGTTCCGATCGTCATCATTTTGATGGCGGCTTCGATCTTCTCGTACCAGTCGATTCAGAACTGGCGTACGGCGGAACAGGTTAGAGATGCCACAGAACTTATCGCTGAAGGACAAGACTTCATTTCCATTCTGCAACAAGAGCGACACTGGGCGGTTGAATACCGTCGTCAGGTTCTTGGCGCAAAACAAGAATGGGAAAAAGCGGTTAAAACGCGTACCGTCGCGTTAGACCAATTGAATAAGAGTTTTGAAGAACAAAACCTTAACCTTCTTCCAAGCGAAGTGAATGAAGCGCTTTTTGAAGTTAAACGAGACCTGCGCGTTTTGATTGAAGCTGCTGCGGACCAAACAAAGCGTCGTAACGCTGGTACGCACGTTATTTCGGAAAGCTACGACCAAGCTATTGAGTTAATGTTGCGTGTCCCAGAAGCCCTGGGTAACACTGCGCGTGACCGTGAAGTTGGCCGTGACACACTCGCATACGTTGAACTTATTCGATACATCGACCAGATGACCGCTGAGATTCCACTGATTGGTGAAATCCTTGCGGTGTCCAGTGAAGTTAAATCTAACCTTCACATTTATCGTGAAACTGCTGCTGAGATTCGTCTGGCAAACGCGCAACGCGATAAAGCTATTCGCTTCATGGACCGACTCGACCACGTTGAGGTTGAACTCCCAGAAATCGACCCTTCAGTTTCTTCGATTCGCCAATCACTGGCAGACGCAAACACGGGTAACATCCCAGACCCTCTTCGAGACAAATGGGCTTCGCTTGCAGCAGCTGAGGTAGAAGAACTCACCCCAGCACGTGACACTCTTGCCACAGCAATGGAAACAGCCGCTAGTGACTCGGTGCAAGAAGCACGTAACTCGGCTATCTTGATGATTCTTGCAATGACCGCAACAGTTGCGCTGTCGTTGGGTATTGCATATTTGACGTCCAAGTCGATTACTCGACCACTGCAGAACCTTACTAAGGCTGCAGACCGCGTTAAGACAGAGCTGCCACGACTTGTTGAACAAGTGGCAGTTCCAGGCCAAGGGCCAGACTTCAACATCGAGAAAATTAAAGTTGAATCTCGAGACGAAGTAGGTCAGCTCGCTGAAGCCTTCAACGCGGTAAACTCCACAACCATCGACGTTGCAAAAGAGCAAGCAGCGCTGCGTGGATCTATCGCAGAAATGTTCGTTAACGTGGCACGTCGTGACCACGTGCTGCTGAACCGACAACTCGGATTCCTTGACGAACTCGAGCGCGCTGAAGAAGACCCAACAACGTTGGCTAACCTCTTCCGACTCGACCACCTTGCGACACGTATGCGTCGTAACTCGGAATCCCTGTTGGTACTCGCTGGAATCGACTCTGGTCGACGCCTACGAGACTCCATGCCAATGTCTGACGTTGTACGTACCGCGTCCTCCGAGATTGAACTGTATGAACGCGTTCAACTCGACCTCCAAGCAGACCCGCACATGCTTGGCCACAACGCACTAAACGCTGCACACCTCATTGCAGAGTTGCTGGAAAACGCTACAAACTTCTCGGAGCCAAACACTCCCGTTGAAGTTACGACCTCCCGCACCAAGACCTTCGTGACGGTAATGATCCGTGACTACGGTCTGGGCATGAGCGACACTGACATTGCGGAAGCAAACAAGAAAGTTGCATCCCGTTCCGCATCCGACGTCGTCGGTGTGCAACGAGTTGGTCTTTTCGTGGTCGGACGACTCGCCGACCGTCTCGGCGTACACGTTGCATTCTCGCGTCCAGCAGACGGTTCCACTGGAACAGTTGCAACGCTGTCGTTCCCATACACGTTGTTCGCAGACGAGGGCTCAGCGCCGCTTCCTGAACCAACAGACCCGCTCAGCCGTGAAACCCAATCTGCAACACAACAGTGGATTGAGCCTGAAGCACCTGTCGTATCTGAAGTTGACCTTGCGTCACTCACCGATGGCACAACAAACACAGGTATGCCTCGTCGTCGTGTGGTAGATGCAGCGCCAAGTGCAAACCAAGGTTTCGCACCTGACCTGTCTGAAACTGCGCCAGTCCCATCGCTGCCAAGCCGTGGTGGAACTTCCTCAGGTTTGCCAGCACGCCCAGGCGTTTCAGCTGACTTCTCAAACGACTCGCCAGAGATTGTTCTTCCACCACTAGAACGACCAAACGTTCCAGTGTTCGAAGAAGATGACATGGCGTGGAAGCCAGACACTCACTTGGTGGAAACCAAGAAGGCTCTGCCAACACGTGCAAACACGCCAAGCTCTGCAGCTCCAGCATTTGATGTTGAAGAGACCTCTACTGTTCCGCAAGAACCAGAGCGTCGTTCTGCAATGTTCTCAAGCTTCCGTTCATTCAACCCGAATGAAATTGGTGGCAGCGACACCGTAGAACCTGCAGTAACACAGCCTGTTTCAAGCGAAGCCGTACAGGCAGCTAACACCAAGCAACCACAAGCTCCGGTCGAAGCCCCAGTGCAAGAAAGCGCTGCTTCTCGATTTAAGCCAGTGGATGCGCACGCTCCAACGCAAGCACACAGCGCGCCGCTGCCTCCAGCAGGTAACCTCTCAGCTGACCAGCATGAGGACGAAGGCGGAGACTGGGCAGGTCGTTTTGCAAACCTTCCAACCCGTGCCTCACGTGCACGCGAAGCGAAGGCTGTAGACACCCCAGCAGAAGCACCTCAGGCAGGGCAAAACTGGGCCGGCGGAGCACCAGCTGCACCACAAGGACAGTTCAATGTGCCTGCACTTGAGCCAGAAGCCCCTGTGGAAAGCAGCGACCTGCGTTTCTCTGCATACTCTGCAGAAGAAACCCAGCAGCTACCTGCTTCTGACTACAGTGCAGCAGCTGAACCACAACAGCCAAGTGCGCCAACTGCACAATCGCAGTATGCGCAGCGAAGCTACACGGGACAAGACGTACGTGCTGGAAACAACCCACAGCACCCGTTCACCCCGTTAAGTGAACAAGCCGGACCTTCAGCAGGCCAACCTGCCGGATCTAACGCTCAAGCAATGCCTGCATTGCCAGCATTCGCTGATGTTGTTGCTGACGCCCCAGAGGGTTCTGCAGCATCACTAGAAAAGCGTGGCTTCTTCTCTAGGTTCCGCAAAAAAGAATCAGCTATTGAAGCCCCAAGCGCACACGAAGCTGTAGACGTAACGTCACAGGCACAAGCAATGGCCCACCAGCCATTCAGGCAGCCTGTAGCAGCGCCACAGCAGAACACTCCACGAGTGTCCACACGTCCTGCGCAAACACAAGGGTCATTCACACCAGCTGTGCCTGGCCACCAAAGCCCAGCACGAACTTCTTTCCAGCCAGAACCACAGGTTGGAAACGTGCATCAAGGCCAGCAACAGGTGCCACAACAAGCACCTGCGGCAGAAGCAACATCATTTGCTCCACATGTTGATGCAGCCCCTGAGCCGCAGACGCAGCAGAGTTACCGTCAGCCAGAATCCACAGGAAGCTGGACGCCAGCAGGGACCCAAAGTGCAGAAGCTGCACCGAGTTCCCTCAGCGCGGCCGACCTTCCAGTAACTGGACAGAACGGTGGAAGCTACTGGGAGCCTCCAGTAGCATTCGGTGACTCTTCTGCATTGGCTCTACAGTCCACACTTCAAGAGCAGGCACTTGCTGAACTGAGTGAGTTGTCGGCTTACCGTCCAAACGCGATGAGTACAAACGCAGGTGGAAACCTGACTCGTCGTGTACGGACACAACTGGAGAGTCCACAAGACGATCCAAGCGCTCAAAAGATCAGTCGCGATGCTGCAGAGCTTCGTGCCCGATTGTCAGCCTTCCAATCGGCTACAGCACGTGGTCGACAAGATGGTGTTGCGAGTGCACAGTCAGCGCAGGGGGAATCAGGTAGTGAAGTACCAATGCGTGTGCCTGACTCGGCAAACAGCCGCTAAATCACCTATTGCCAGATAGACACACTTAAAGGAGAAAGCATGAGCACGCTCAGCACCGAAGCAACGAACTTTGGATGGCTGCTGGACAACTTTGTGCGCACGGTTCCGGCAACGCGGCACACCCTCGTTGTGTCGGCAGACGGCCTACTCATGGCTATGTCTGACAACCTTGACCGCACAAGTGGCGACCAACTTGCGGCTATCGTTTCAGGTATGTCTAGCCTGACTCGTGGAGCTTCACGACAGCTCAACGGTGGCGCCGTACGACAAGCTATCGTCGAGATGGATAACGGATTCTTGTTCCTTATGAACGTGTCTAATGGATCCGTACTTGCCGCCGTGGCAGACTCGAACTGTGATGTCGGCCTAATCGGATACGAAATGGCTATGCTTGTGTCTCGCACTGAGGCAACGCTGACACCGCAACTCATTTCAGAGATGCGTGGTTCGTTGCCTGTCGATGGGGCAACACGCAGTTCTATGGGGTAAAGGATCAACATGACTCGTCATTCGGAAGGGCACCAAGACGGTGGTCACTACGAGGTCTCGACGGTGCGGCCTTACGCGGTTACGGGAGGGCGTGTGCGTTCAGCCACGTCAAACCTGCCGCTGGAGACACTGATTGAGGTACTCCCAGGTGCTGTTAGTTCGTCTGGTCTCACACCAGAGAAGCGCGCAATTATGCAGCACGCCGCCCATAACTATGTATCAATTGCTGAAGTGTCTGCGCTGTTGCGCATGCCTCTCGGCGTAGTACGTATTTTGATTTCAGACCTGGCAGATGAGGGCTACCTAAAGGTTCACACCTCAACGCCAGTAAACGTCCATACAGGTCACGGTCAAAACCCCGCCATGTCCCTGAGTGTGTTGGAGAGTGTTCTCAATGGTATTTCAGCCCTCTGAAGGCGGCGCCGAAAACGCTGCCTCGGTGGTCGCGCCGACCGTCGTCAAGATCGTCGTAGCTGGTGGGTTTGCCGTCGGTAAAACGACGTTCATCGGCTCCATTTCTGACATTGAGCCGCTCAACACTGAAGCGGCAATGACAGAACACTCCGTTGGTGTTGATGATGCTGGTGGAGTAACCGACCGTAAGACAACCACAACTGTGGCTATGGACTTCGGTCGTATCGAGTTGCCTGGTTCTTTGTGGCTCTACCTGTTCGGTACCCCAGGACAGGACCGCTTCCTCTTCATGTGGGACGACCTGTCACGCGGAGCTATCGGTGCAGTTGTGCTCGTTGACACTGAGCGTCTTGAGCAGTGCTTCCCCGCGATCGACTACTTCGAGTCACGCGGCATTCCATTCGTTGTTGGTGTGAACTGCTTCGACGGAATCGCAAAGCACCGCCTTGAAGATGTTCGTGAAGCTTTGCAGGTTCCTGCACACGTTCCAATGCTGTACACGGATGCACGTTCACGTGCAGCCACCAAGCAGACACTGATTCAGCTTGTACAGCACGCTATGGAGCGTCTACAGGTGGCCGCGCGCGCATAAGTTTTGTTTGTTTGCTGTACGTCACAGTTATTAATTTTCGATTCTGGTGGCTTACATGGCACAATAGACAAGCGCGATAGCGCAAGGAAGTGTGGCAGAGCGGCCGAATGCGCCGGTCTTGAAAACCGGTAGACCTCAACAGTCTCGCGGGTTCAAATCCCGCCGCTTCCGCAAAATGGTGATTGCCGCCTTCTTGAGTAGCATTTATGCTGATCAAGAAGGCGGCAATTTTCATTTAATCGCTAAAGAGATGCAGGTGTTAACAATCTGATCGGATAATGCACCATGCGTTCTCGAATGCAAGGTTCTCGAGGTCACTGGCACGCATCCACACCTCTAGAGGATGGATGTCACCAAACCAGCCTGTCAAAGCACCACTAGTAGCTAACTCCATCAATAGGACGTGCTTGTCGTTTTCCTTTTCTAGAGTCAGGACTTCTTCAACGGTTGGCCGGATAGCGTTTTCTCCTGCCAAGGACCGTCCATACAGGTGAGTAAACCTGCTGGGGTCGTTGCTCGGTTCCCCGATCGAGTAAACCTGCCACATGTTTAGATACTGTTCTATCGCTGCCTCGGCAGCTTCGAATGCACCTGGCTCAGTATCAGCGATGTCTAATGAGCTGGGAAGCATGATCGTGCTTTCGGGAAGGAACAACTGACCATAACCTTCTCGCAAATCAAGATCTAGATCCTCTGGCCCGTAGCATAGTTCCAAACCTTCCTGGGTCACGTCGCGGTAGCGGATTTGCCAGCCCAGCACTGTTTTCTCGTCTGGTTCCCAGCCGTAGGTTTCTAGGTCATGGAATAGTTCCAGGGTTCCTGTTTTAGGTAGCCAATCTTTTGCGCCTGGGAATGAGTGGAACACCTCATCAGACGCACTGCCATGTGCAATCGAGGCTAGCGACAACGTCATCACGTGCGCTAACGGCTTCCCGTGAGCGTTACGTGGCCAGTCCTCGATCGATGCGAGCAGTGATGGGCCGCCAAGGTAGCTGACCTCGGAGTCGGCGAACTCAGCCCGATGTTCTTCAACCGGACGGCTTTCGGCAGGGATCTCAGGTAGCACGATAGTCCAGGCGAGATAATCCTCAAGGCGAGCGGCAGCATACTCGGGTTGCCGAGTCCACTGGATCACCTGCGGCAAGCGGTGATTAATTGGAGCTGACGGCATTTTCGCATTTTTCGAATTCATTTGTTCACCTTAAAACAGTGTGGTGCACCAAGACTTGGTGCACCACAGCTCTCGCATCATCAAGTTGTCGCTTGGATTCCTCGGGCACGATGATGGTTGATCCGTACTTACCCAACGCCTTCCTCATAAGGTTGTTTAGAGGGTTTTTGTTAAGCATGACTGCAGTTCTTTCATGGCGAGGACGTGAAGTTCCTGCCCGTTACTTCCCTTCGCCACCTGCATCGGTAAGATTAAGCTTCGGGGCTTGTTAGCAAAGTACAGCAATACTAGGGGTTCACGTGCG
Organism: Timonella sp. A28; assembly: GCF_051200815.1. GTDB lineage: Bacteria > Actinomycetota > Actinomycetes > Actinomycetales > Cellulomonadaceae > Timonella. Next base: position 2,236,409 of record NZ_CP195159.1, read on the forward strand.
TCACCGAAGAGACAACCATGTTTCAGTACTGTCATCAGTGCTGGGTGTCATCGGTGAACTCATGATCACAGTTGGCCTACTCATCGCAGGCTACTTGCTGTGGAATATTTGGTGGGACTCCAACCAGTCCGCTGCCGTAGCGCAACAACACGTCCAAGAGTTCTACGAAGAAGTACCACCCGCGCCGCGTGTAGCAGCAGAACTCATCACCGACGAAGACAAGCCGCCGCCCCCCGTTGAGCCCGTTGCTCCCGGCGAAACAATGGGTGTTTTAATCGTCCCTAAATGGTACGAAAAAACAAACAACTCAATGCCTATCAGGTCAGGCACCTCAGACTGGGTACTCGACCAAGCCGCAGCAGGACACTACGAAGATACAGCCCTGCCCGGAGAAGTCGGAAACTTTTCTCTCGCAGGTCACCGCCGAACCCACGGAAACTCATTCAGGTACATAAACCTGCTTGAAAAAGGCGACCAAGTTATCGTCGAAACAAAAGACACCTGGTACGTGTACGAAGTCACCGACTATCAGATCGTCACCCCAGACGCGGTAGAAGTTATTGCACCTGTGCCCAACAAACCGGGTGAAAAACCGACAGACCGCCTACTTACTCTAACGACATGCCACTCCTTAACCACAGGAGAATGGGGCAACGACCACCGCTGGATTACCCACGCCAAATTTGTTGGCTGGATGGACCGCGCAGACGGAATGCCTGAACAAGTATTGAAAGACCCAGGAGTGCTGTAACAATGTACGGATTAATCTGGAAACTCTTACCAGGGCCAACATGGTTCAAACTCATTGAGGTGCTCATCTTGCTGGGGCTCGTCGCCTACGCACTATTCACGTGGGTGTACCCATGGATCAGTGACACTTTCGTCGGCACAAACCCCAACCTCGGATAACGAAAACACTACTTATGGAACTGTACGAGTTTCTGCGCAATCACTGCCTCACGTTCAATGGCACATTTGAAGACTATCCGTTCGGTGCAGAAACAACCGTCATGAAAGTACGTGCTACATCCACCTCGGCAGAAAAAATGTTTGCCCTGCTGTGGTTTAGCCCAGACGAATTACGCATCAACCTCAAATGCGAACCAGTACTTGCGGAACAGCTACGCGCAACATACCCGCACATCACACCCGGGTATCACATGAACAAACGCCACTGGAACAGCATCACTCTGCCTAGCGGATGGCAGCCCGAAGACGACGGCCTACAACTCCACCACGTTTTAGACCTCATCGAAGACTCGTACGACCTCGTCGTCTCCCAACTACCTCGCACAGATCGCGCCTTACTCGGCTGGACTACCCAATAGGCGGGTACAAAGTCTCACAAACACCCAAACAAACACACGTATGGTGATTGCGGCCTGCACGTACATGCAGACCACACACTGTTTCTAAGTTTTTCTAAAACGCAGTACCACGTAGGGTGGGAACGCAAGTTACTGCACAGGAGCAGTGGCGTAACACCCCAACCTCGTTGAGATTCAAGGTGTTTAAAGAATCATGGGGTTATCGGACAACTTCGATAACCCCGTATGTATGCGGGCAACACACAGCCGCAATAAAGATGTGGCGGTTAGGAACGACCTTCCTAGCCGCCGCATTTTCGAATATGCGGCCCGATACTCGCCAATGTGATGAACAAAGCAACAACACGGTAAAGAAAACACCGGTAAGGGGACTGTTGTCCCCACAATCTAGAACAAAACGGGGCATGATTGAACAGTGGATGGAGTGTATACGCGCGAATCGCAGTTTGAACCGGTTGAACTTATTAGAGCGTCACGGCTTGTCGTACGAGTAGGTAGAGTCCTCCTCACCGCAGGAAGCGGCAGCTACCGTGTCAAAAGCGCTATGCGCTCCGTGGGCGCGGCACTTGGCATGACATCAATACACGCCCAAGTCACTATCAACGAAATCACCGCCACCTGCCACCGTGGCTCTATTTACCGCACAGAGGTTGCACAAACCGCGACCATCGGTGTGAACTCTGACCGCATCCGCGACATACAAAACTACTGCGACAACTTACCACCCGCAGACAGCGAAATCAGCGGCGAAGACCTTGCTGTTCGCCTCAACGAAGTAGAAGCATTTCTCGACGAAATCGAAGCGAAACCGCACCTATACCGTGACATCGCTAACTCGTTTTTCGCTGCCGTAGCGTGTGCGGCCTTCGCGTTCCTCAACAATGGTGGACTCATCGAAATCGGTGCCGTGTTCCTTGGCGCTGGTCTCGGCCAATACACGCGACGACTCATGCTGCATCGCGGACTCAACCAGCTTGCCGTAACAATGCTCGCCGCAGCAGTCGCCTCAACCGTGTATTTAGGTATCACCAACGGAATGTACCTAGCAGGATGGGTCGATTCCATCCACGAAAGCGGATACATTTCCTCCGTGCTGTTCCTCGTCCCAGGGTTCCCACTCATCACGGCCGCCCTAGACTTATCGCGCCTAGACTTCTCAGCAGGCCTCTCACGCCTCGCATACGCCCTGATGATCATGATCTCCGCGGCGCTCTCCGTGTGGGCTGTATCGGCTGTTTTTGGGCTCAACCCGGTACCGCCAGAACCGTTGCCGTTATCAGCTGAAGCGCTCTTCGGGTTCAGGCTCCTTGCGTCCGCGTTAGGTGTGTGGGGGTTCGCCATGATCTTTAACTCGCCGTGGAACGTCGCACTGATTGCGGCACTCATCGGTATGGTCGCAAACACGGCACGACTCGTCATGATCGACGAAGGTATTTTTGCGCAAGGTGCAGCATTCTTTGCTGGCCTCATCGTGGGTATCCTCACCAACTTGCTCGCCCCGCGACTCAATATTCCACGCATCACAGTGTCTGTGCCTGCCGTGGTCATTATGATCCCAGGGGCGGCCGGATATCGCACGATCTACTACTTCAACTCAGGCGACACACTGCAAGCCCTCACCTACGGTGTGGAAGCAATATTCGTGGTTATTGCGGTGGCGATCGGGTTAACGTTCGCACGATCACTAACAGACCGCCACTGGTTTGACACCGTGAAATAAGCGAAACAGGCTCCACCAGTCCATGACTGGTGGAGCCGTTTTGCTATTACGAGTGCAAAACAGGTAACCTAAACACGCTCGTAAAATCCTACGGGCAAGGAGACGTGCGAGAGTGGCCGAATCGGGCACCCTGCTAAGGTGTTAGGGGCGCAAGCCCCTCGAGGGTTCGAATCCCTCCGTCTCCGCAGTTTAAAGCCTCAGAATCAACTGATTCTGAGGCTTTTGTTGTGTACGGGCAGCGGCGCTTATGAAATGTGTGCCGCTGATTTCGCTAAACCGTGTGATGCTGTTGCGCCAGCGTAGACGAGCCCAACGGCGAAGGCAGTGGAGATCGCGAATCGGGCCAGGATTTCTGTGTTTTGGAATGTGCCTGCACCTAAAACAGGAACCATAAACAGCACGCACGTACTCACTGCTAAACCGACTGCGGCAAATAAGGGGATAGTTGTTTCTCTCAGTCGGGCACGGTTGAGTTCACGAATCGACATGCCCGTTAAATGCAGTGCGCGATAGTGGTTGCGTTGCGAAATGACTCGTCCGGCCTGTGTGACCCCAGTAGATGTTGCGGCAAGTACGCCAGCAATAGCGAGGGTTAAGTAACCACCCGTGCTCACGTCGTTGGCGAAGGTCACCTGTTCGGGGTCGTCTACTGAGCCAAATAGTGCCATCACGCTGGCCAGCCCTGCAATGAATGTTGCGAGAGCGACCCCGCCAACAGAACGCCACGCAGTTTTGGGGTCGTCGCTTATTCGTCGGGCCGCTAAAAGGGTCGACGAGGTGCGTGCGCGTGCCGCCCACACTTTACCGATAAGAGACATCGCAAACGGCCCAACAATGTTGAGCGTGGCAAGCCCCAAAATCAACATGAGGGCAATCGCTGCCATGCTGGCAAACGGCGAATACAGTGCAGCAAACATTCCCGCTAAAGCGATAGCAACAGCGACGAGTCGCACGCTTTTTAGCGCAGGTTGTGTTTCCTTCTTGGTCACACCCAGCGGGGATACCACTACTTTGCGTAATCCAATTAGAGCTGACAGTGTGCCGAGTAGTACGACTCCGGTAACAACCGCGCACAGCATGAGTGGGCTGACTACTAGTTCAGCGAATGTGAAACCTGCCCCATCAAACGGTATGAGACCGATAACGGGTATGAGCGCAAAATAGCCGGCGATGCCTAGCATCACGCCAGCGAGGGATTGGGTTAGTGCGTCTAAAACGGCAAGAGCTGTGACTTGGGGGCTGGTTGCTCCAACGAGCCGCAAGGTGGCTAGGCGGGTGTCTCATCGGGCGACGACAAGTCGGGATGCTGCACCGCTCATGGTCGCTAATGGAACGAAAAGGAGTCCACCAGCAATGTACGCCAAGGACACATAACTTTCGGCGTTTTCACTGGCGTTTGGGAGAGCCGCGCGATGCTGGAATGCGCCAATGCCACCGGCGACGAGCAGCAGTAACGCGGTTACGGTCATGAACGCGATGATGGTGAGTGCGCTGGTGAGGCGGTGTGGGTTCGTTGGGGAAGATGATACCGGCGCTGGTGATTAGTGCCCGCGTGATTGCAACGAGTTGTGTTATAGCGTTTGTGTTTTAATTAGTTCTTCTAATTTATTTATTTGAGCAATTTGAATATCTAAATCAATCTTCTTTCGTTTGCCAGCATTGTAGAATCCGTAAGCAACGCAGATACTGCCTAGGAGTGAGAACAATCCGGCAATTATTAGCCAAAAAACAACAGGGTTAGAGACCTCTTCGTTGGTTAAGTAATTGTATTCTGTTCTAGAGAAAGTTCCGTACCAAATTCCGAAATTCACGCTAGAAAGCGTGTACCAAATTATCGCCCACATAAAATTTTTGTATCCTGCATGAGAATCTTCGTGAGTAAAAACAATATTTTGGGAAGTCATGAGTAAATGCTAGCAGGGGTGCAACTTAACGCTCATTTGCGAGATAAGATTTGATGCTTGAGTTGTCTTCGTCTCTGCACATATGAAAGGTTTCAGAATCAACTGATTCGTAGACCTTAGGGTGCGTTCGGTGTCTCGCATGGATGAGTGCATGCGGTCACGCCATTGCACCTCCCCTGATGTTGGTGGGGTGTTTCGCGTCGGGCGTTGGTTGTGTTTTGGGCTGGTGGGGTAGTGCTTTGTGGGGAGGGTCGTCTGCTACTTGTGTCGTAGGTGAGCCGGTATTTTTACTGTTCAAAACCTATTTTTTTTGCTGATGTGCGAGGCCGATTGAGGTTACGTGTCGCGTATCACTGCTTTTTGATTTGGGTGTGCTGGGTAAAGCCGGTAATGTTTCTTCTGGTCATTCGACCGGGCGTTCGTGGCTCAACGGATAGAGCATCTGACTACGGATCAGAAGGTTGGGGGTTCGAATCCCTCCGAGCGCACAAGCAACCCGCTACTTTCAGTAGCGGGTTTTTTGTTTTAAACCTTTTCGTAAGCTTGTGGCAGTTGTCCCCATCTGGATTTATGGGAGCGTAAAGCCAAAAATGAGACAAATGCTCTTGTGTGCAAAATATTTGGTTACACAATTACGGCCTGCGTGAATATAGTTGGGTATACAACCTACTCATGGGACGATTTGGTCCGAGGTTGAAGCGCGCCACGAATCCATCCAGTTCACGGTGCGCACGTGCGCCATTCGCGCACCCCTGTCTTATTCGCACCGATACAACGTAGGTGAATTCATGAAGCGTGTAGCTACGCTAGCCTTGGTCTCCCTTGCACTTTTGGGCGCATGCTCAACTGATGACGGAAACGCAGCCGACAACTCAGCGTCACCAACGGCTGCAGACCCACGCAAGTATGTTCTCGAAGATGGCACAACCATCGAATACGACCGTCTAGGCGAGTTGCCGCAGAACATGGCAGAGGAACTTCAGGGTCGTTTTGACAAGGTCCTCTTTGAGCCAAACGTGGAGAAGTACCAGGCCGCTTTGGTAGCTAAGAAACTTGGTCCAGACACTGACAACCTGCTTGCGTTCAAAGCTGAAGCAGGAAACATCGGTAGCGAAACCGGTAAGTATGTTGGTGGCGTTATCCGCGCCGTTGCTACCTGCGAAGACGAAAGCCTCAAGGTCATGTGGGGTTTTGCACCACAAGACAAGAACACCGCACAATTCGCTGACTGCTCTGTTGCAGACTCAAAAGCTGAAGCACACAAGCTAGCGCAAACATACCTTGATGGCGCTATTGGTGGCCGTGAAGCGTGGGTGCTCATCGAGCAGAAGTCATCCGAGAAGTAAACTTTTTGCGATTTTCAGCGCACCGTAGCTGACGCAATATAGTGAAACCCCTCGAAGGTGAGCGCCGAGTGTGGCGTTGCTCGCGTTCGAGGGGTTTCAGTTTCGGTTTACCTTGGAATGCAGGTAGACTATTCGAGGATCAAGCGCTGCTTGCATGTTTGATCGGGCGTTCGTAGCTCAACGGATAGAGCATCTGACTACGGATCAGAAGGTTGGGGGTTCGAATCCCTCCGAGCGCACAAGTGAAAGCCTCGTCAGAGTAATCTGGCGGGGCTTTTTTGTATATGTTTTTGTGTCTAGGGCAGCATTTGTAAGTGTTGTGTGTACTGATGCGGACCAGAAAGCGTGATGTTAGTTTCGACGTATGAACGATCTCACCACACACCATTGGACTGTGACCGCAATTGACGGTGAACCCGTGTTTGAGCAGTTTGCGCCAACCCTAGAATTTGATGCGACTGGACGAATCAGTGGCAGTACGGGTGTGAATACGTTCTTTGGCGCATATTTTTTTGATGGCGCTACTGTCAAAGTCGAAACTTTAGGTAGTACACGCAAAACCGGACCTGCTCAGGCTGTTTTACAAGAGCACAGATTTTTGTCTGTGTTGCAGGGCGAACGTCCGGTCACGTATGCCGAGGGCATTTTGACGATTGGCACTACTGAGACTGGTGTGATTGAGGCAGCCGCTGTGGTGTCGTCGTCTGGGGAACCCTCGATGCTTCGTTAGTGCGTGTTGCCCTCATTCACATTCTGATTGCAAACTTTCCGTAAGATGCTCCAACAAACTGACCTGCGTCCTCAAACCCGTGCGGAAGGATAACGAATACATAACAGAGGGGTAGACGCAGACTGATGACCTTCACCAAAAACAATGCGGCACAGGGCGCTGATACTACAGTTGACGGGGAAAACAGCACGCTTCAGGCAGAAGTGCATCTTCCTTCGTTCTCAGTGGGCATTCAGGCGCTTCGGGCTCTCGCGGTAGCTCTTGTTGTTATCTATCATGTGTGGCCTGGACTGGTGCCTGGTGGTTTTGTTGGCGTTGACATTTTCTTTGTGATCTCCGGATATCTCATCACCTTAGGCATGCTGAAGGAGTATCAACGCACTGCCACGTTAAGTCTGACGCAGTTTTATGCGCGACGAATTCGTCGTATTCTCCCAGCTGCGACAACGACCATCGTCGCTACTGTGTTGGTGGCGTGGGTTGTTATGCCAAATACGTGGTGGGCGAGTATTTCGCAGCATGCGAAGGCGTCCCTGCTGTATTTCGAGAACTGGCTGTTAGCAAAAGAAGCCACAGATTATCTTGCTGAGGGTCAGAACGCTACGCCTTTTCAACATTTTTGGTCACTGTCAGTTGAAGAGCAGTTTTATATTGTGTGGCCGTTGTTGTTTATCGCAGTTATTTGGGTTGCTTTCCGTGTGTCTGCGCGGAGCAATGCTACGGTGCAGCAGCGGATAACCAGCAAGGCGGATCGCATGCAGGACGATCAAGAGCGTGCTGTGCGTGTGGGAATGCGCATGCTGTTAGTGGTTTTGGCTGTTTTAACGGTCGTGTCGTTTGTGTGGTCGGCCCGTTTGGTTGCCCGCGCCGACGAGTCTGCCTACTTTGTTACCCAAGCGCGTATGTGGGAATTGTGTGTGGGGGCGCTGCTCGCCTATGTTGTTGTGGCACGTTCCCGAACCAGTCGTGATAGCACGGTTTTTAGTTTTGTTACTCGCCACGCTTTTATTCGCGATGGTGTTGTTGCGATTGCCGCAACAGCTTTGGTCGCTTCTGCGTTTTTCTATAATGCCGGTACGCCTTTCCCCGGACCGGCAGCGCTTGTGCCAACGTTAAGCACGGCGGCACTTATTTTTGTTACGACGGTGCACTGCCCACAAGCAACACGGTTTGCTCGGGTTAGAAGCATGCTTGTTGAGCATAAAACTGTGCAATGGTTGGGCGACATCTCATATTCGCTGTATTTGTGGCATTGGCCGTTGCTGATTATGGCCCCGTTCATGTTTGAAAGGATTCCGCAGGCTGCACAGTTGTGGCTAGTGGTGATGTGTGCCCTAATCTTGGCGCACTTAACCCGCAAGTTCATTGAACTCCCTGCCCAACATGGTGCGTTGAAAAAGTGGCGGCCACGCATGCTGTATCCGGCCACTGCAGCGTTGACAGCGGTGATGGTGAGCGCCGCTGCCGTACCAAACTGGCATGGCGAGCGACAAATCCAGCAAGAACTGGATACTCGTGCGCAACTGCAACAGGACCCGCCAGAACGGCTTGGAGCCCAGTCGCTGGCTGCGGACAGGTATGAGCCTTTTGCTATTCGAGAAGAAGTATTGGTGCCAGCACCTCAAGAGGTTCGGGCGGACCTGCCAGATGGTGTCATTGAAGGTGAATGTAAATCTGAGGTGGCCGACGACTTTACCCCGCACTGTTTGTTTGGTGACGAAGACGCAGAGTTAACTGTCGCACTGATTGGTGACTCTCATATTGAGCAGTATCTTCCTGCGTTTCAGGAACTAGCAAAAGATAATGAGTTCCGTATTGAAACGTATTTTCATGCTTCATGCCCGTTTTCGTTGGCGGTACGACAATCCGATTTCGAAAAGGGCAGCCCGTGCTATAAGTCGAACAAAGACACGTTGAAGAAGGTGCTTGCTGACGACAACATTGACATTGTTGTGACATCAA